>NZ_CP015079.1:2188353-2500975 GCF_001653335.1 Nocardioides dokdonensis FR1436 | reverse complement strand
GCACCGAGACCTTCTCCGCGATCACGCTGGCCGAGTGCACCGAGAGCCACGACGCGGAGGTGGTCGGGGTCTACGAGCTCACCGAGGACCTGCTCGCGCAGCACCCGGACCGCGACTACACCGAGATCTGCACCCCGGCCTTCCTGGCCTCGTCCGGCAGCGACCGGGACGACCTCGACGCGACGTTCGCCACCGACGTGGCCGACCCCGACCCCGGCGACCAGGTCGCCTGCTTCTTCGAGCGCACCGACGGCGAGAAGCTCACCGCACCCCTCGGCTGAGCCACCCCCCAGCCCACGCACGAGCAGTCACTTCTGCACCACCCAGCGGTCAGTTCTGCACCACCGACCGGTCACCGGCGTACGTCGCGCGGGCCGGGATCGACCGCTCGCAGGTGCAGAAGTGACTGCTCGGTGGTGCGAAAGTGACTGCTCGGCCCGCGGGGGGTCAGACGACGGCGAGCGGGAGCAGCGTCTGGCCGGTGGGGCCGACCTGGATCTCGGTGCCCATCTCGGGGCACACGCCGCAGTCGTAGCAGGGGGTCCAGCGGCAGTCCTCGACGTCGACGGAGTCGGGGTCGAGAGCGTCCTCCCAGTCGGCCCACAGCCAGTCCTTGTCGAGGCCGGAGTCGAGGTGGTCCCAGGGCAGCACCTCGTCGTAGGGGCGCTCGCGGGTGGTGTACCACTCGAGGTCCACGCCGGTGCCGGCCAGGGCGGTGGCCGCGGACTCGGCCCAGCGGTCGTAGGAGAAGTGCTCGCTCCAGCCGTCGAAGCGGCCCCCGGAGCGCCATGCCTGCTCGATGACCGCACCGACGCGACGGTCGCCGCGGGAGAGCAGTCCCTCGATGCTGCCGGGCTTGCCGTCGTGGTAGCGGAACCCGATGGCGCGGCCGTACTTCTTGTCCTCGCGCACGGTGTCGCGCAGCTTCTTGAGCCGCGAGTCGGTGGTCTCGTGATCGAGCTGCGCGGCCCACTGGAACGGCGTGTGCGGCTTGGGCACGAACCCGCCGATCGAGACGGTGCAGCGGATGTCGTTGCGCCCGGAGACCTCGCGACCCTTGGCGATGACCTTCTTGGCCAGCTCGGCGACCTGGAGGACGTCGTCGTCGGTCTCGGTGGGCAGGCCCACCATGAAGTAGAGCTTCACCTGTCGCCAGCCGTGGGAGTACGCCGCCGCCACCGTGCGGATCAGGTCCTCCTCGGTCACCATCTTGTTGATGACCTTGCGCATCCGCTCCGAGCCGCCCTCGGGGGCGAAGGTCAGCCCCGAGCGCCGGCCGTTGCGGGAGAACTCGTTGGCGAGGGTGATGTTGAAGGCGTCCACGCGGGTCGAGGGCAGCGAGAGCGAGACGTTGGTGCCCTCGTAGCGGTCGGCCAGACCCTTGGCGACCTCGCCGATCTCGGTGTGGTCGGCGCTGGAGAGCGACAGCAGCCCGACCTCCTCGAAGCCGGTGGAGCGGATGCCGTTCTCGACCATGTCGCCGATGGTCTTGATCGAGCGCTCCCGCACCGGGCGGGTGATCATCCCGGCCTGGCAGAAGCGGCAGCCGCGGGTGCAGCCACGGAAGATCTCGACGCTGAAGCGCTCGTGCACCGTCTCGGCCAGCGGCACCAGCGGCTTGCGCGGGTAGGGCCAGGCGTCGAGGTCCATCAGGGTGTGCTTCTTGACCCGGAACGGCACGCCCGGCTTGTTCGGGACGATCGCCTCGATGGAGCCGTCCTCGGCGTACACGACGTCGTAGAACTTCGGGACGTAGACGTTGCCGGTGACCGCGAGGCGGCGCAGCAGCTCGTCGCGACCGCCGGGGCGGCCCTCGGTCTTCCACTCGCGCACGACCTCGGAGATCGCGAGCACGACCTCCTCGCCGTCACCGAGCACAGCGGCGTCGACGAAGTCGGCGATCGGCTCGGGGTTGAACGCGGCGTGGCCACCGGCCAGGACCACCGGGTCGTGCTCGCCGCGGTCGACCGCGTGCAGCGGGATGCGGGCGAGGTCGAGCGCGGTGAGCATGTTGGTGTAGCCGAGCTCGGTCGAGAAGCTCAGCCCCAGCACGTCGAAGTCGCCGACCGGGCGGTGCGCGTCGACGGTGAACTGCGGGATGTCGTGCTCACGCAGCACGGCCTCCATGTCGGGCCACACGGCGTAGGTGCGCTCGGCCACGATCCAGTCGCGCTCGTTGAGCACCTCGTAGAGGATCTGCACGCCCTGGTTGGGCAGGCCCACTTCGTAGGCGTCGGGATACATCAGCGCCCAGCGGACCGTCTCGCCCTCGGGGGCGGCGTCCCAGTCCTTGACGGTCGAGTTGAGCTCGCCGCCGACGTACTGGATGGGCTTCGAGACGCTGGGCAGGTGCGGCTCCAGGTCGGCGAAGACGGAGCGGCCTGCCTGGCGCGTGGTCTCGACGGTGGACGCAGACATGGAGCAACCTCGCAAGCGGTGGTTCGGCGAACGGTCGGGAAGGCTCCAGCGTACGGCGGTGCCGTTCGGTGGGCCATTTCTCCGCCTCTCTAGTCTTCGGCACATGAGCGAACCCACGGTCCGACACCCCCTCAGCTGGACCGTGGCCGTGCCGGGAGTGGCGTTCGTGCTGCTGTTGGCCACCTGGGCCAACCACGACGCGTGGCCGGTGCTGGTCGCGGTCGCCGTCGCGCTGGTGGGCTCGGTCGTCGCAGCCGTGCACCATGCCGAGGTGGTGGCGCACCGCGTGGGCGAGCCGTTCGGGTCGCTGATCCTCGCGGTGGCGGTCACCGTCATCGAGGTCGGCCTGATCGTGATGCTGATGATCGGGGGCGGCGACGGAGCCAGCACCTACGCCCGTGACACGGTCTTCGCCGCCCTGATGATCACCCTCAACGGCATCGTCGGCATCTCGCTGCTCGTGGGGGCGCTGCGCCACCACCTGGTCAGCTTCAACGCCAGCGGCACCGGCTCGGCGCTGTCGACGGTCGTCGCGCTGGCTGCGGTGTGCCTGGTGCTGCCCGGCTTCACCGTCAGCGAGGCCGGACTGTCGTACTCGCCCTCCCAGCTGGCCTACGTCTCGGTCGCCTCGCTGGTGCTGTACGGCGCGTTCGTGCTGACCCAGACGGTGCAGCACCGCGACTTCTTCCTGCCGGTCTCCTCCGACGACCATGGCCGGGTCACCGGGCTGCTCGACCAGGACGAGGACGGGCACGCCGACCCGCCCTCGGACCGCGCGGCGAAGCAGAGCCTGGCTCTGCTGGTGGTCGCCCTGGTCTCGGTGGTGGGCCTGGCCAAGATCCTGTCCCCCACGATCGAGGACGCCGTCGCCGGTCTCGGGCTGCCCTACACCGTGGTCGGTGTGGTGATCGCACTGCTGGTGCTCTCGCCCGAGTCGATCTCCGCGCTGCGCAACGCGGAGCGCGACCGGGTGCAGAACAGCCTCAACCTGGCCTACGGCTCAGCCATGGCCTCGGTGGGCCTGACGATCCCGACCATCGCCGTGGCGATGATCTGGATCGACGGCGACCTGGTGCTGGGCCTCGAGCCGTTGCAGATCGTGCTGCTGGCCATCACCGTGGCGATCTCGACCCTCACCCTGGCCCAGGGTCGAGCCAAGACCCTGCAGGGCGTGGTGCACCTGGTGCTGTTCGCGACGTTCCTGTTCTTCTCGGTCAAGCCCTAGCGCGCGCTGACCAGCACCCGCGGAGCGGAGTAGCGCCGGGGCGCCTGCTCGGTGGAGCGCAGGTGGATGTTCTGCAGCAGCCCGACCGCGAGCAGGCCGGCGAACATGGAGGAGCCGCCGTACGACACGAACGGCAGCGGCACGCCGGTGACCGGCATGATGCCCAGGCACATCCCGATGTTCTGGAAGGCCTGGAAGCCGAACCAGCAGGCGATCCCGGCGGCCGCGACCCGGCCGAAGACGTCCTCGGTGGCGGTGGCGATGGCCAGGGCCCGCCAGATGACGACGCCGAGCAGCAGCACGACCAGGCCGGCGCCGACCAGGCCGAGCTCCTCGCCGGCGACGGTGAAGACGAAGTCGGTGTGCTGCTCGGGCACGAAGCCCGAGCGGGTCTGGGAGCCGTTGAAGAGGCCCTGGCCGAAGAGGCCGCCGTTGCCGACGGCGACCCGGGCCTGCTCGACGTTGTAGCCGGCACCGCGCGGGTCGAGGTCGGGGTTGGTGAAGGCCAGGAAGCGGTCGACCTGGTAGTCCTTGAGCACCCCGGCGGCGACCGCGACGACCGCTGCCGTCACCCCGCCCGCGCCCAGCAGGGCCAGCCAGCGCCGCGGGGCGCCCGAGACCGCGAGGACCCCCACGACGGTGGCGGTGAGCACCAGCATCGTGCCGAGGTCGGGCTGGAGCAGGATCAGTGCCGCCGGCACGGCTGCGATGAGCAGCATCAGCAGCACCTCGACGAGACCGACCTTGGGGCGCCACCGACCAGCGGCGCGGTGCGCCAGGACCAGGCTCATGCCGATGATCACGGCGAGCTTGGCGAACTCGGCCGGCTGCACCGACATCCCGCCCAGCATCAGCCAGGAGCGCGAGCCGTTGATGGTCGAGCCCATCACCAGCACCAGGACCAGCCCGACGACGGAGGCGAGGTAGACCGCGGGCGCGGCGACCCGCACCCAGCGGTGGTCGGCGACCACCACCACGGCCATCAGCAGCAGGCCCACGGAGATGTTGAAGAGCTGCTTCTCCAGGTAGGCGCGCGGGTTGCCGCCGGTCAGGTCCTCGCGCGTCGAGGTGGCCGACCACACCAGCAGGGTGCCGATCACCACCAGCGCCAGCACCGCACCGAGCAGCACCCAGTCGAGCCCCGCCCAGCGGAACCGCGGCTTGGTGCCGCCGGCGGACCTGAGCCGGACGCCGGTGCTCACGAGTCGCCCTTCGCGCGAGCGGGCGGGAGCACCGAGCCGTCGCGGGTGAAGGTGGGCAGCTGCGTGGGCGGCGTGGTGCCGGGGATGGCGGCCTTCGCGGGTCGCACCTGCTCACCGTCGACGCCGTACAGCGTCTCCCAGATGGTGCGGATCGCCGGGCCGGAGGTGCCCGACCCGGTGCCGCCCTGGCTGACCATCATCACCACGACGTAGTCCTCGGAGTAGGAGGCCACCCACGAGGTCGACTGCTTGCCGTAGACCTCGGCGGAGCCGGTCTTGGAGCGGATCGGCACCTCCTCGAGCGGGAAGCCGATCATCCGCCACGACATGGTGCCCTGGCGGGTCACGCCGGCGAGCGCCTCGTCGATGTAGCCGAACGTCTTCGCCGGCAGGTCGACCTCGCCCTGGACCTCGGGGTCGATGCGGCGCAGCACCTTGCCGTCCGGGCCGACGACCGCCTTGGCGATCCGCGGCTCGTAGAGCGTGCCGCCGTTGGCGATCGCGCCGTACGCGCGGGCCAGCTGCAGCGGCGTGACGATCGTGTCGCCCTGGCCGATGGCGAAGTTGACGGCGTCACCGGCCCGGTAGGCGAAGCCCTCGACGCAGAACTCGCGGGAGAACCTGTAGACGAAGTCGCTGGTCTCGGCGTCCTGAGGCTTCTCCGAGATGCCGCAGTAGTAGTCCTTCATCGACTCGTAGTAGTCGCGCTTCCACTGCCGGTCGGCGATCCGGCCGGGGGCCTCCCCCGGCATGTCGATCCCGGTCTCGGCGCCGAAGCCCCAGTCCTTGGCCTCCTGCACCAGCGGGTCCTTGGCGTCCACGTCGGACACGTCGGAGCCGTAGCGCTGCCAGTAGTCGAGCCCGACGCGGTAGAAGAACGTGTTGCAGGAGACCTCGAGGGCCTTGGCGAAGCCGATGAAGCCGTAGGCGCCGGACTCGTAGTTCTTGAAGTCGCGGTTGCCCACGCGCAGCGCGGAGGAGCAGTTGAGCATCGTGTCGGTGCCGTACCCGTTGCTGAGCGCGCCGGCGGTCATGAACGGCTTCCAGGTCGAGCCCGGCGCGAACTGGCCCTGGGTGGCGCGCCCGAGCAGCGGGGTGCCGGCGGCCTCGGAGTAGAGGTGCGCGAGCTCCTTGTCGGAGATGCCGCCCACCCAGACCTCCGGGTCGTACGTCGGCTGGCTGGCCATCGCGACCACGCGGCCGGTGTCGGCCTCCAGCACGATCGCGGCGCCGGAGTCGGCGGCGTAGCGGCGCCCGGTCACGGTGTCGGTCGTGGCCCGCGCCGTCTTGATGGTCTCGGCGAGCTGCTTCTCCACCACGCTCTGCACGCGGGCGTCGATGGAGGTGACGAGCGTGTCGCCGGGCCGCGCCTGGGTCTGGCTGTCCTCGCCGAGCACGCGGCCCATCGAGTCCACGGCCACCGACTGGTAGCCGGGCATCCCGCGCAACCAGGCGTCGTACTGCTTCTCGACGCCGGCGCGACCGACCGAGGACGCGCCGTTGACGCTCGCGTCGCCGTCGCTGTCGGCCTGGTCGAGCTCGTCCTCGGTGATCGGGCTGAGGTAGCCCAGGACGTGGGCGAGGTTGACGCCGTAGGGGCGGGGGTAGGCACGCACGGTCTGCTGCTCGGCGAGCACGCCCGGGTAGTCCTCGGGCTGCTCGAGGATCTTCAGCGCGACGCCGCGCTCGACGTCGGTGGCGACCGGGACCGGCTGGTAGGGCGAGCCGTTCCAGCAGGTGCCGCTGACCGAGCCGGCGTCGCCGCAGGTGACCAGGCGCTTCTCGACCTCGCTGCGGCCGGCACCGGTGACGACCGCGACGCGGTTGAGCACCTCGCGGCGGTCCCGTCCGCCCATCTTGCCCAGCAGGGTCCGGTCGACCGAGACCACCCAGGCGGTGCGGTTGGTGACCAGGGGGCGACCCATGTCGTCGACGATCAGGCCGCGCTGGGGCTGCACGACGATGTCGCGCACCGACTGCGAGGCCGCCTGTGCGGTGTACTCCTCGCCGGTGACGACCTGGATGTAGTAGAGCCGCACCAGCAGGGTCGCGAACAGCGACAGCACGAGGGCCTGGATGACCAGGATCCGCAGCCGCGAACGACGGGTGCCGGCGGCCTCCTCGCCGCGGGTGGGAGCACGCATCAGCAGGACCTCACAGGAGCATTCACAGGGCGTGGGCGGGTTCGAGGCGACGGAACAGCGCCATCAGCGGAGGGAGCACGAAGGGGGTGAGCAGCACGTCCCAGACCAGCGAGACCACCAGGACCTGGAGGGTCTGGCCGACCCCGACGACGGGGTCCTGCAGCGCGATGCCGGTGAGGGCGAAGACCGAGGTGCCGACGAACGAGGCGGCAGCGACCGTGGCCACCACGGTCGTGGCGGTGGGCCGCGACTCGGGCCGGACCCGACCGACCAGGTAGCCCACGAGCAGCAGCGCCAGGGCCCAGCGGCCGGCCACGTGATCGGCCGGCGGAGCCAGGTCGAGCAGCAGCCCGGCCCCGAAGCCGAGCACCATCGCGAACTGCGGCCCGCGGGTCAGCGCGCCCGCGACCACCACGAGCAGGCACAGGTTGGGCACGATCCCCTCCCAGGCCAGCGGCCCGAAGACCGAGACCTGCAGCACCAGCGCGGCGACGACGGCCACGGCCGCCACCACGGCGCGCACCGCGGTCACCGGGAGCCCCCGGTGATCTCGCCGTCGGCACCGATCACGCCGCGGTCGCTGCGGGTGCCGGTAGGCACCACCACCCCGACCAGGTCGAGGGAGCCGAAGTCGACGTAGGGGTCGATGACCGCGCGCTGGGAGGTCTCGCGCAGCGAGGAGTAGACCTTGGTGACCCGGCCGACGGGGATGCCGGCGAGGTACGGCGCCCCGCCCTCGCTGCCCCAGGTGACGACGCTGTCGGCGCGCGCGGGCACCGAGGTGGTGTCGACCAGCTCGAGGTCGAGGCGGCCGTCCTCGCCCAGGGCGCCGCGGCCGCTGAGGAAGCCCATCGCCATCGAGTCGCCCACCCGGGCGCCGACGGTCGACTCCTGGTCGACCAGCAGCAGCACGGTGGCGCTGGAGCGCCCGGCGCTGAGCACCCGACCGACCAGGCCGTCGTTGTTGACCACGGTCATGTCCGGGGCGAGGCCGGCGTCGGTGCCGGCGTCGATCGTCACGGTGCTGGAGAACGACTGCGCGGCGCCCACCCCGACGACGCGGGCCGGGACCAGGGAGTAGCCGAGGTCGGAGGCGACGCTGGTCAGGCCGTCGTACTCCGCCAGCCGGTTGCGGTCGTAGGCGGAGGTGTTGAGGTCGGCGCGCAGGGCGGAGTTCTCGGACTCCAGCGACGCGACCTCGTCACGCAGCGCGCCGTTGCTCTGGAACCACCCGCCCACCGACGTGAAGGGGCGCACCAGGGCGGTCGCACCGGTCTGCGCGGGGCCCAGCGTGTCGGCGAGACCCGCGCGCACCGGGTCGAGCGGTGAGTCGGCACCCGTGGTCAGGTCGAGGGTCGTCACGCTCGCGCAGGCCAGCAGCAGTGCGACGAATAGCGCGCGCGACGGCTTCTGCTGCTCGGCGTCCGGGCCGCCGCCGGGGGCGGTGCCCCACCGGCGCTCGCGGCGGTCGTGGCGCGCCATCAGCGACCGGGTGCGCCGTGGCCGGCCGGGCTGGTCGGGACGCGGCGCACCGGGGTTCCGGGCGGGGCCCACGCGGTCGAGCAGGGCCATCAGTAGCGCCTCGGGTCGGTGACGAGGACCTGCTGGAGGGCCTCGAACTCCTCGACGCACTTGCCGGCGCCCAGGACCACCGAGCTCAACGGGTCGGGGGCGATGTGCACCGGCATGCCGGTCTCGTGGCGCAGCCGCTCGTCGAGGCCGCGCAGCAGCGCACCGCCGCCGGTGAGCACGATGCCGCGGTCCATGATGTCGCCGGCCAGCTCGGGCGGGGTCTGGTCGAGGGTGGTGCGGACCGCGTCGACGATCGCGTGCAGCGGCTCCTCGAGGGCCTGGCGGACCTCGGCGCTGGAGACCACGACGGTGCGCGGCAGCCCGGAGATCATGTCGCGGCCGCGGATCTCGGCCTCCGGCTCGTCGGGCAGCGGGAAGGCCGACCCGAGCGTCATCTTGACCTCCTCGGCGGTGCGCTCGCCGAGCATGAGGGAGTACTCCTTCTTCATCCACGCCACGATCGCGGCGTCGAGGTCGTCACCGGCGGTGCGGATCGACAGGCTCGTCACGATGCCGCCGAGGCTGATGACCGCGACCTCGGTGGTGCCGCCGCCGACGTCGACGACCATGTTGCCGGTGGCCTCGTGGACCGGGAGCCCGGCGCCGATCGCAGCCGCCATCGGCTCCTCGACGATGTAGACGCGGCGGGCGCCGGCCTGGTAGCCGGCCTCCTTGACCGCGCGCTGCTCGACGGCGGTGATGCCGCTGGGCACGCAGATGACCATGCGGGGCTTGGCGAAGACGCTGCGCCGGTGCACCTGCTGGATGAAGTAGCGCAGCATCTGCTCGGTGGCCTCGAAGTCGGCGATCACGCCGTCCTTGAGGGGTCGGATCGCGGTGATGTTGTCGGGCGTGCGCCCGATCATCCGCTTCGCCTCGTGGCCCACGGCGAGGATCTCGCCGGTGTTCGCGTTGAGCGCGACGACGCTGGGCTCGTCGAGCAGCACGCCGCGCCCGCGGGCGTAGACCAGCGTGTTGGCCGTGCCGAGGTCGACGGCCATGTCGCGGCCGAAGAAGCTGTTCGCCATGGCGGGTGCGCCTCGTGGTCCCTCGTGCGCGGTGCTGACCCGGGAAGGTGGGTCGTCCCGCGCGCACGATCCCGGTGCGACCCGGTCACGAGACTAGGGAGCACCTACCACGGATCAGGGACGCCACGCCGGTGGATCAGGCGCCTCACGAGTCACATCTGCCACAGGTGGCGTCAGGAGGCGGGGAACCAGATGCCGATCTCGCGCTCGGCGGTCTCGGGCGCGTCGGAGCCGTGCACCAGGTTCTGCTGGACCTTCAGGCCCCAGTCGCGGCCCAGGTCGCCGCGGATGGTGCCGGGGGCGGCCACGGTCGGGTCGGTGGCACCGGCCAGCGAGCGGAAGCCCTCGATGCAGCGCTCGCCCTCGAGGACCATCGCCACGACCGGGCCGGAGAGCATGAACTCGACCAGCGGCTCGTAGAACGGCTTGCCGTGGTGCTCCTCGTAGTGCTCGGCGAGCAGCTCGGGCGTCGCCTCGCGCAGCTCGAGGCGGGCCAGCGTGTAGCCCTTGGCCTCGATGCGGCGCACGATCTCGCCGGTGAGGCCGCGGCGTACGCCGTCGGGCTTGATCAGGGCCAGGGTGCGCTCGGTCATGCCCGCGACCCTACCGAGCAGCGAGCGCCGCCGCGCGTGCGGCCACCTCGGCGGGCACCGGGACGCCGACCGCGTCGGCGTCGGCGACCGGCTCGCCGGCGACCAGGCGCAGCGGGACGTGGCCGCCCCAGACCCCCGCCGCGATGTCGGGCTCGTCGTCGACCGGTCCCCCGGCGCGCACCTTGAGCGAGGCCTCCGCCAGCGGGAGCGCCAGCACCGCGGTCGCCGCCAGCTCCTTGCGCGTGTGCGGGCGCAGCGTGCCCGAGCGCCCCGGCACCACCTGGTCGACCACCAGGTCCAGGGCCCGCACCTTCTCGACCTCGTCCTCGACCAGGCGGGGCCGGCCGAGCACGACCGCGGAGCGGTAGTTCGCCGAGTGGTGGAACCCGGACCGGGCCGCGACCAGCCCGTCGAGGAGCGTGATCGTCACGCAGACCTGGCCCGCGAGCACCGTGGGCAGCCAACCGGCCGCGACCGAGCCGTGCAGGTAGAGCGAGCCGCCGTCGTCGGGGCCGTCGGGGTCGGCGGCGTAGGCCGTGGGCAGGACCAGCGGGTGGGCGTCCGGTCCGGACCCGACCGTCAGCCCGACGTGGGCCACCATCGCCTCCGCCAGCAGGGCGTGCAGCGCGGCGCGCTCCGCCACCATGCGGTGGCGACCCCGGGTCGCGGTGGTGCGGTCGGTGGGCGAGAGCGCTGCGGTGGTCATGCTCCGATCCTGCGGGCACAATGGCCCACGAACCAGGGCCAATTCACGACGATCTGGACAGGCCACTCGATGACGCCGCTCGCCGTCCGCCTCGACCGCGGCAGCACCCGCCCGCTCGGCGTGCAGCTCAGCGACGCCGTGCGCGCCCGCATCACCGACGGCCGGCTGCCGCCCGGTGAGCGCCTGCCCAGCAGCCGCGCCCTGGCCGCCGAGCTCGGCGTGGCCCGCACCGTGGTCGAGCAGGCCTGGGCCCAGCTGGTCGCCGAGGGGTGGCTCGAGGGTCGGCAGGGCTCGGGGACCTTCGTGGCCGCCGGACGCGCCCGCACCCCACCCCGGCGCCGGGCCGGGCCGGCGGCACCGACGGGTCCGTCCCTGGTCCGGCTCGACACCGGCACCCCGTGGATCGATCCCCGGCACGTGGCCGCCTGGCGCCGGGCCTGGCGCGACGTCGCCGCCGCCACCCCGCCGCGCGGGTACGACGACCCGCGCGGCCTGCCCGCGCTGCGCGCCGAGGTCGCGCACCGGCTGGTCCGCGACCGGGGTCTCGACGTCGGTCCCGACGACGTGCGCATCACCGCCGGGACGACCGACGGCCTGCGCCACCTGCTCACGGCCCTCGGGCCCGGTCCGGTCGGGGTGGAGGACCCCGGGTACCGGGCGGCCGTGGCCACGGCGAGCGCCACGGGGCGTCGGGTCGTGGACCTCCCGCCCGGCGCGGCCGGGGCCGACCTGGGCGGTCTCGCGGCGGCGTACGTCACGCCGGCGCACCAGCACCCGCTGGGCGCCACGATGTCCGGGGCCGCGCGCCTGGCGCTGCTCGCGGAGGCCACCCGCAGCGGCACGGTGCTCGTCGAGGACGACTACGACTCGGAGTTCCGCTACGACGTGGCACCGATCCCGGCCCTGACGGCGCTCGACCGCGAACGGGTGGCCTACCTCGGCACCACGAGCAAGGCCGTCTCGCCCAGCCTGCGGCTGGGGTGGCTGGTGCCGCCGCCGGGCCTGGGCGAGCGCATCGACGCCCACCGCTCCCGCACCCACGACGCGGCGTCCTGGCCGGTGCAGCGTGCGCTGCTCTCCCTGCTCCGCGACGGGTACGTCGACCGCGTCGTGCGCTCGGCGCGGCGCACCTACGCGGAGCGGGCGGCGCGGATCACCGCGGCCCTGGGCGAGCACCTCGACGGCCCGCTCGCCGGGATGTACGCGACCTGGACCCTGCCCGCCGCCACGGCCCGACGGGCCCGCGAGGCGGCCCTGCGGGAGGGCTTCGACCTGCCCCTGCTCGCCGACTACTGCCGCAGCAGCGTCCGGCACGGGCTGGTGCTGGGCTTCGGCGGCTGCACCGACGCCGAGCTCGACCGGGTGCTGGCGGTCGTGGCAGCAGCCGTCGAGTGACCCGGGCGGGCTACCCCTGCTGCGCCTCGTACGCCGCGTAGGCGGCGGCCCGCTCGCGCTCGATCTTGCGACCCAGCAGCACGGCGGTGGCCCAGAGCAGCGCGAAGACGCCGCCCAGGAAGAACATCATCGGGATCACGAAGCCCAGACCGACAGCCGCCACCTGCACCGCCCAGCCGGCGGTGTAGGCCCACTCCGAGCGCAGCATGCCGGCCAGCAGCAGGCAGACCACGGCGAGCCCGAGGCCGATGAGCAGCGCGAGCCCGGTGGGCACGTCGGTCAGCGAGATGAGCACCGGGGTGGTCAGACCCAGGGTGATGGCCTCGAGGGAGAGGATCGCGGCGCACATGCCGCGGCGGGGCGACCGCTTCACGACGGCTCCTCCTCGCGCGGGGCGCCGGGCTCCCGGCGACCGCGGGTCAGCAGGGTGCGGGCCTCGCCGGCGGTGACGACGGAGCCGGTGACCAGCACCGCCCCGGAGCCGATCGAGGAGCCGACGCTCTCGCCGGCCTCGGCGAGCGCAGCCGCGGCGTCGATCGCGTCGATCAGGCGGGGCACCACGCTGACGCGGTCCTGGCCGAAGACCTCCACGGCGGCCTCGCCGAGGGCGTCGGCCGGCATCGCGCGGTCGGTGGAGCTCTGGGTGCACACGACGTGGGCCAGGTGCGGCTCCAGGGCCACGAGCAGGCCCTCGACGTCCTTGTCGCTCATCACGCCGAGCACGCCGATGACCGGCTCGAAGGTGAAGGAGTCCTCGAGCGCGGCCCCCACGGCCTCGGCGCCGTGCGGGTTGTGGGCGGCGTCGAGCAGCACGGTGGGGCTGCGGCGCACCACCTCGAGGCGGGCCGGCGAGGTGACCTCGGCGAAGGCCGCGCGCACGAGCTCGGCGTCGAGCGGCTGCGCGTCGGTCCCGCCGACGAACGCCTCGACCGCGGCCAGCGCGACGGCGGCGTTCTGCGCCTGGTGGGCGCCGTACAGCGGCACGAAGACGTCGTCGTAGCGGGCCCGCAGGCCCTGCAGCGACATCATCTGGCCGCCGACGGCCGCGGTGCGGGCGACGACGCCGAACTCCAGGCCCTCGCGGGCCACGGTGGCACCGACCTCGGCGGCGCGCGCCATCAGCACGGCGGCGGCCTCGACCTCCTGCTGGGCCATCACCACCGTCGAGCCCGGCTTGATGATCCCGGCCTTCTCCTGGGCGATCACGTCGGGCGTGCCCCCGAGGTAGCGGGCGTGGTCGACGGCGATCGGCAGGATCACCGCGACGTCGGCGTCGGCGACGTTGGTGGCGTCCCAGGCGCCGCCCATGCCGACCTCGACGACCGCGACGTCGACCGGCGCGTCGGCGAACGCGGCGTAGGCCATGCCCACGACCGTCTCGAAGAACGACAACGGGTGCGCCTGGTCCTCGTCGACCAGGTGCGTGTACGCCGCGACGTCGTTGAAGGCGCGCACGAAGGCCTCGTCGTCGAGCGGCTCGCCGTCGATGCTGATCCGTTCGTGCATCGTCTCCACGTGCGGGCTGGTGAACCGCCCGGTGCGCAGCTCCAGCGTGCGCAGCAGCGCGTCGATCATCCGCGCGGTGGACGTCTTGCCGTTGGTGCCGGTCAGGTGGACCAGGCGCAGCGAGCGCTGGGGGTCGCCGAGCAGCTCGAGGAAGGCCTCGATCCGGTCCAGCGACGGCTCGAGACGGGTCTCGGGCCAGCGCGACAGCAGGGCGTCCTCCACCTCGGCGAAGCTCTGGGCGGGACGCGGGACGGCGGCGGGGTCAGACGAAGGCTCACTCATGTCCGGTCCAGTCTAGGGACGACCACCGCTTGACCCAGACTCTGGAACAGGTTCTAGTTCTGGCATGAGGACGACAGTGGCGATGGTCACCCGGCAGGGCGGCTCGTTCGAGCTCGCCGAGGTAGAGCTCGACGAGCCCCGCGCGGACGAGGTGCTGGTGCGGATCGTGGCCACGGGGCTGTGCCACACCGACCTCACGATGCGCAGCCTCCTGCCGGCCGAGATGTTCCCCAACGTCTTCGGCCACGAGGGGGCCGGCGTCGTGGAGTCGGTCGGCACCGACGTCGAGGGGATCGCCGTCGGTGACCAGGTGGTGCTGTCCTTCCGCTCCTGCCGCGAGTGCGGTCCCTGCCGCGAGGGTCTGGTCGGCTACTGCGACCAGACCCTGCTGCTCAACTACATGGGCATGCGCGCGGACGGCTCGACGACCATGCACCAGGACGGCTCCCCCGTCTTCGGCTCGTTCTTCGGCCAGTCCAGCCTGGCCCGGCACGCCCTCGCCCACGCCGACAACTGCGTCGTGGTCGACCCGGACCTCGACCTGACCCTCGCTGCGCCCTTCGGCTGCGGCTACCAGACCGGCGCAGGCACCGTGCTCAACGTCCTGCACCCCGACGCCGACGACTCCTTGGTCGTGTACGGCGTCGGCGCGGTCGGGCTGGCCTCGGTCGCGGCAGCCGTCGCGGAGGGGGTCGGCACCGTGCTGGCCGTCGACCTGGTCGGGGCCCGGCTCGCCGAGGCGACCCGGCTCGGCGCGACCGCGGTCGACGCCTCGGGGCTCGAGCCGGCCGAGGTCGTGGCCCGGGTCAAGGAGCTCACCGGTGGGGGCGCGACGTACGCCGTCGACACCACCGCGGTGCCTGCGGTGGTCAAGCAGGCCCAGCAGTCCCTGGCCTCGCGCGGCACGCTGGTCGTCCTCGGCCTGGGGCCCGAGGAGTACCAGCTCGACGCGATCGACCTGCTGCAGGGCGGCAAGCGGGTGCTGGCCTCGGTCGAGGGCGACTCCGACCCGCTGGTGATGGTGCCTCGGCTGCTCGCGATGCGCGCGCAGGGTCGCTTCGACCTCGACGCGCTGGTGACGACCTACCCGTTCGAGAAGATCAACGACGCGGTGGACGACGTGCTGGCCGGTCGGGTCGTCAAGCCGGTGCTGGTGTGGTGAGCCGCAGGTTGGCGGTGTCGGCCAGCGCCTCGTAGCCCAGCGCCTGGTAGATCCGGTTCGACACCGGGTTCGCCTGGTCGGTGAAGAGCGTCGGGCGGGCCCCCTCGTCGAGGACCTCCCGGCTCAGGTGCGCCACCAGCGCGCTCGCCCAGCCGTGCCCGCGCTGCTCGCGCGGGGTGTAGACCGGCCCCAGCCGGACGACACCGAAGCTCTCCGGGGACCGGGCGCTGAAGTGCACGGGCCGTCCGTCGACCTCCCACACCCACAGCAGGCCGCGCTCGATCCGGCTCGTGGTCCACGCCGCGTCGAGGTGCTCCCCGGGCTCGGGCTCGCGCCCGGCCTGCTCGTCGGCGTCGACCGAGAACGCCGCCGCCCACCGGGTGACCAGGTCGAGGTCCTCGGGCCCCGCAGGACGGGCCCGCCCGCGCACCGGACGCGGCTCGACCAGGCTGTGCAGCTCGAAGAGCCGCAGGTGCTCGTGGACGTACGCCGCGCGGTCGCGGAGGCGGGCCAGCTCGTCCATGAAGACGGCCACGCTCGGCAGCGCACCGTTGGCGGCGGTGACGTCCTCCCCGCGCGCGTGCAGGTCGCGGGCCAGCGCGAGCGCGGCGTCGTCCGGCATCAGGTGCACCCACATCGGGTGCGGCACGAACGGCGCCGTGCGCATCGCGACCCCGACGACCTCCTCGCCGTCGGTCCCGTCGGCGAGCACGCTCACCCACCACTGCGGGTGCTGCGGCCCGGGGCCGTCGTCCCCCAACGCCCCGTGGGCGGAGGAGGCCACCACCGTGGCCAGCACCGGCTCCTGCGCCAGGTGGTCGCCGGCGCGGGCCAGGAAGGCGCCCGGGTCCGTCGTGGTCTCGAATCGGTAGGAGGTCACGCACGCAGGTTAGGACCCGGACCCCGGACGGCGGGTTCGGTCCGCAGGAGCGGGACTCATAGGATTGACGCCATGACCGAGACCACGCCCCAGGCCACCGACGCGACGAGCACCGATGCGCGTGCTCTCGTCGTACCGGACAAGCCGGCGCTCGAGGGTCTCGAGTCGACCTGGGCGGCGCGCTGGAAGGAGCAGGGCACCTACACCTTCGACCGCACCCAGCCGCGCGAGAACGTCTTCTCGATCGACACTCCCCCGCCGACCGTCAGCGGCAGCCTGCACGTGGGCCACGTCTTCTCCTACACCCACACCGACCTGATCGCGCGCTACCAGCGCATGCAGGGCAAGTCGGTGTTCTACCCGATGGGCTGGGACGACAACGGCCTGCCCACCGAGCGCCGGGTGCAGAACTACTACGGCGTGCGCTGCGACCCCTCGCTGCCCTTCGACCCCGACTTCACCACGCCGGCCAAGCCGGACCCCAAGAAGCAGGTCCCGGTCAGCCGCCCCAACTTCATCGCCCTGTGCGAGGAGCTCGTGGCCCAGGACGAGGAGGTCTTCGAGTCGCTGTGGCGCACGCTGGGCCTGTCCGTGGACTGGTCGCAGCACTACACGACCATCGGCCCGAAGGCGCAGACGGTCAGCCAGCGCGCGTTCCTGCGCAACTTCGCCCGCGGCGAGGCCTACCTCCAGGAGGCGCCCACGCTGTGGGACGTCACCTTCCAGACCGCGGTCGCCCAGGCCGAGCTGGAGGCGCGCGACTACGCCGGCGCCTACCACCGCGTCGCCTACCACGCCGCCGACGGCAGCGCCGTCCACGTCGAGACCACCCGGCCCGAGCTGATCCCGAGCGTGGTCGCGCTCATCGCGCACCCCGACGACGAGCGCTACCAGCCGCTCTTCGGCACGACCGTGACCTCCCCCGTCTTCGGGGTCGAGGTGCCGGTCCTGGCCCACCCCGGCGCGGAGATGGACAAGGGCGCCGGCATCGCCATGTGCTGCACCTTCGGCGACCTCACCGACGTCACCTGGTGGCGCGAGCTGAACCTGCCGGTGCGCACCGTGATCGGCCGCGACGGCCGCTTCACGCGGGAGACCCCGCCCTGGCTGGCCGCCGCCGAGACCGCCTACGAGCGGATGGCCGGCAAGACCGTCTTCTCCGCCCGCGAGGAGATGGTCGCGATGCTGCGCGAGAGCGGCCACCTCGAGGGCGAGCCCGAGCCGACCCAGCGGATGGCGAACTTCTACGAGAAGGGCGACAAGCCCCTCGAGATCGTCGCGACCCGCCAGTGGTACATCCGCAACGGCGGCCGCGACGCCGCGCTGCGCGACGAGATGCAGTCCCGCTCCGAGGAGATCACCTGGCTCCCGGCGCACATGAAGCACCGCTACGACAACTGGGTCGGCGGGCTCAACGGTGACTGGCTGATCTCGCGCCAGCGCTTCTTCGGCATCCCGTTCCCCGTCTGGTACCCCCTCGACGCCGAGGGCGAGCCGGACTACGAGCACCCGCTGCTGCCCAGTGAGGACGAGCTGCCGGTGGACCCGTCCACCGACGCCCCGCGCGGCTACGACGAGGCGCACCGCAACCAGCCCGGCGGCTTCATGGGCGACCCGGACGTCATGGACACCTGGGCCACCTCGTCGTTGACCCCGCAGATCGCGGGCGGCTGGGAGAGCGACCCGGACCTCTTCGAGCGCGTCTTCCCGATGGACCTGTGCACCCAGGCCCACGACATCATCCGCACCTGGCTGTTCTCCCGCGTGGTGCGTGCCCACTTCGAGCACCACGTCGCCCCGTGGTCGCACGCGCTGGTCTCCGGGTTCATCCTCGACCCGGACCGCAAGAAGATGTCGAAGTCCAAGGGCAACGTCGTGGTGCCCACCGAGATCCTCGACAAGTTCGGCGCCGACGCGGTGCGCTGGCGCGCCGCGATGGCCCGTCCCGGCCTCGACTCGCCCTTCGACGAGGCGCAGATGAAGGTCGGGCGCCGGCTGGCGATGAAGGTGCTCAACGCCTCCAAGTTCGTCCTGGGCAACGTGGGCGCGACCTCGAGCAACGCCTACGAGGTCTCCGAGCCCGTCGACTGCGCCCTGCTGGGCCGCTTGGCCGTGGTGACCCGCAAGGCCACCGAGTCCTTCGAGGCCTACGACTACACCAGCGCCCTGGAGTCGGTGGAGAAGTTCTTCTGGGAGTTCTGCGACGACTACCTCGAGCTGGTCAAGGAGCGGGCCTACGCCGAGGACGGCGGCCCCGCGACGGCCTCGGCGAGGTCGACGCTGGCGATCGCCCTGCAGGTGCAGCTGCGCCTGCTCGCGCCGTTCCTGCCCTACGTGACCGAGGAGGTCTGGTCGTGGTGGCAGGAGGGCTCGATCCACCAGGCCTCGTGGCCCACGGAGCTCGACCTGGGCTCGGCGGCGGCCGCCGACCCGATCGTCGTCGAGGCGGTCGCGACCGCCCTGGGCGGCATCCGTGGCGCCAAGTCGCAGGCCAAGGTCAGCATGCGCGCCGAGCTGGGCCGCGTCGAGGTCAGCGGCCCCGAGGCCCTGGTCCGGGCCGCCGAGCAGGCCGCCGACGACCTGCGGCGCACCGGGCGGATCGTGGGCGACCTCGTCTTCACCGTCGACGCCGCCGCCACCGAGCTCAGCGTGGCCGCCGAGCTCGCACCGCTCGCCCAGGACTGATCCCGGGCCGACGCGGCACACACGCAGCAGCGCCCCGACCGGGATCCGGTCGGGGCGCTGCTCTGCGTGGTGGGGGCTCGGGTCAGGCCGACTTCTTCTTCTTGGCCTCGACCTCGCGCAGGACCAGCTCGGGGCTCTCCTCGCCGAGGACGGCGGCCGAGTTGAGCACGACCTTGGCGACGTCGCCGCGCGAGGGCACGTCGTACATCACCTGGAGCAGGATCTCCTCGATGATGGCGCGCAGTCCTCGGGCGCCGGTGCCGCGCTCCATCGCCTTCTCCGCGATCGAGGCGATGGCGTCCTCGGTGAACTCGAGCTCGACCCCGTCGATCTCGAAGAGCTTCTGGTACTGCTTGACCAGGGCGTTGCGGGGCTCGGTGAGGATCTGCACCAGGGCCGGCCGGTCGAGCTTCGAGACGCTGGCGATCAGCGGCAGCCGACCGATGAACTCGGGGATCAGGCCGAACTTGGTCAGGTCCTCGGGGCGCACCAGGGCCAGGAGGTCGTCCTCGGTGCGGTCGGCCTCCTTGCGCACCTCGGCGGTGAAGCCGAGGGTCTTCTTGCCGACCCGCTGCTCGATGATGTGCTCGAGGCCGGCGAAGGCCCCACCCACCACGAACAGGATGTTGGTGGTGTCGATCTGGATGAACTCCTGGTGCGGGTGCTTGCGCCCGCCCTGCGGGGGCACCGAGGCGGTCGTGCCCTCGATGATCTTGAGCAGCGCCTGCTGGACGCCCTCGCCGGAGACGTCGCGCGTGATCGAGGGGTTCTCCGACTTGCGGGCCACCTTGTCGATCTCGTCGATGTAGATGATGCCGGTCTCGGCCTTCTTGACGTCGTAGTCAGCCGCCTGGATCAGCTTGAGCAGGATGTTCTCGACGTCCTCGCCGACGTAGCCGGCCTCGGTCAGCGCCGTGGCGTCCGCGATCGCGAACGGCACGTTGAGCATCCGGGCCAGCGTCTGGGCCAGGTAGGTCTTGCCGCACCCGGTCGGGCCGATGACCAGGATGTTGGACTTGGCGACCTCGACGACCTCGTCCTTGGCGTGCTTGCCGCCGGCGGGCTGGACGCCCGCCTGGACCCGCTTGTAGTGGTTGTAGACCGCAACGGCCAGCGACTTCTTCGCCTGCTCCTGGCCGATGACGTAGGAGTTGAGGAAGTCGAAGATCTCGCGCGGCTTCGGGAGCTCGGCCAGACCCTCCTCGGTGCCCTCGCTGAGCTCCTCCTCGATGATCTCGTTGCAGAGGTCGATGCACTCGTCACAGATGTAGACGCCGGGTCCGGCGATGAGCTTCTTCACCTGCTTCTGCGACTTGCCGCAGAACGAACACTTCAGCAGGTCTCCACCGTCACCGATACGTGCCACCGGGGTCACCCTCCTCAGTCATCTCAGGCGTGGGGGACGCCCGGGGTCGTGCTCGTTGTACCGATCTGGACGAAGGTACTCCCCGGACCGCCCTCTCGGGGGCAGACACGGGGAGATACCTCGCCTTGTCGGCCCTCAGGTGAGGGCCGGTGCCTTCAGGGACTCCAGGACCGAGTCGATCAGCCCGTACTCCACCGCAGCCTGGGCGGTGAGGATCTTGTCGCGCTCGATGTCGCGGCTGACCTCCTCGACCGCACGGCCGGAGTGGTCGCTGATCATCTTCTCGAGCAGCTCGCGCATCCGGAGGATCTCGTTGGCCTGGATCTCGATGTCCGAGGTCTGGCCGAAGGTGCCCTCGGTGTAGGGCTGGTGGATGAGGATCCGGCTGTTGGGCAGCGCCATCCGCTTGCCGGGCGTGCCGGCGGCCAGCAGGATCGCGGCGGCGGAGGCCGCCTGGCCCAGGCAGACCGTGCGCACGTCGGGCTTGATGAAGTTCATCGTGTCGTAGATCGCCGTCAGCGCGGTGAAGGAACCACCGGGGCTGTTGATGTAGATGCTGATCTCCTGCTCGGGGTTCATCGACTGCAGGCAGAGCAGCTGGGCGATCACGGCGTTCGCGACGTCGTCGGAGATCGGCGTGCCCAGGTAGATGATGCGCTCTTCGAAGAGCTTGGCGTAGGGGTCGATCCGGCGCACGCCGTAGGACGTGCGCTCCTCCCACTGCGGGATGTAGTAGTTCATGTCCGGTGCTCCCGTCACTTGGTGTGGGCCGGGCGGCCCTCGTCGGCCGCGTCGCGAGCGCTCTTGACGACCTGGTCGACCAGGCCGTACTCCTTGGCCTGGTCGGCGGTGAACCACCGGTCGCGGTCGGCGTCGGCGACGACCTGCTCGATGGGCTGTCCGGTGTGCTCGGCGATGAGGTCGAGCAGCACCTTCTTGATGTGCAGCGACTGCTGGGCCTGGATCTTGATGTCGGAGGCGGAGCCACCCATGCCCGAGGAGGGCTGGTGCATCATGATCCGCGCGTGCGGCAGGGCGTAGCGCTTGCCCTTGGTGCCGGCACACAGCAGGAACTGGCCCATGGAGGCGGCCAGGCCCATGCCGACGGTCGCCACGTCGTTGGGGATGTAGTTCATGGTGTCGTAGATGGCCATGCCGGCATCCACGGAGCCACCGGGTGAGTTGATGTGCAGGAAGATGTCGGCCTCGGGGTCCTCGGCGGACAGCAGCAGCAGCTGCGCGCAGATCGCGTTCGCGTTCTGGTCGCGCACCTCGGAGCCGAGGAAGATGATCCGTTCCCGGAGCAGACGCTGGTAGATGTGGTCGTCGAGCACGTTGAGCCCGGCGCCCCCACCCATTCTCTGGTCGGAGGCGGTGTCGCGGCCTTCGGAGCTGGAGTTCTGGTTCACGTCGCCGACACTAGCCCGAAGGACCGACACTTCCACGGGCAACCCGGCACTGTTCGCCGACAGCGGATTTCATCGGGCCCCTCCGGGATCAGGCCAGCCACTCCCGCAGCCCCGCGAGCACCTCGGGGTGGTTGAGCAGGCCGAAGTGGTCACTGCGGCCCACGTGCAGCACCGTGGCGCCGGGGAACAGCGTGCGCCCCGCCCGGTCCCGTCCGTACGCCGAGCGCGGACGGACCAGGAGGTCGCCGACGACCTGTCCCACCGGGTGCCGCTCGTCCTCGCTGAGCGTGGCGGCCACCAGCCGGTAGCGCGCGTGCGGCAGCGGGGGGACGTCCTCGGCCAGCCCGGCCACCAGGTCGTGCACCCCCACCGAGCGCCAGTCCAGGAGCCGGCCGAACGCCGCGGTCTCGGGCAGCCGCGACAGGCCCCTGCTGCTCTGGCCGATCCCCCACGCGACGGGCGCGCCCAGGTGCGGCGTGCCCAGCGTGACGACGTCGCTGACGAGCCGGGTCCAGGACGCGCTCGCCCCGCCCGGCTCGGCGGCGACCGCACCGGCCGCCCGGAGCACCAGGCCGCCCATCGAGTGCCCGACCAGCGCGATGCGGGTGACCCCGACCGGCCAGTGGTCCACGACCTGCTGGAGCAACGAGGTCACCGCGACCCCGTTCTGGCGCAGCGGGAGCCCGGTGTTGGCGCGCAGGTGGACCGGGGTCCAGCCGCGGCCGGCGAGGTCCTCGGCGTACGTCGTCCCGGTGCGCTCGCGGTGCCGCTCCCAGTAGGACTCGTTCTCGCACAGGCCCGGCAGGAGCACCAGCAGCCGCCCGGTCGCGTCCGGGAAGGCCCGGGCGAGGCCGTCGGCGTCGGGTCGGACGTCGCGACCCTCGTGGCGCACCGCCGTGGTGATCGCCATCCGCGGCCGGTCCTGGGCGAGCCGGTCACCGATGAGTCCGTTGACCGCCGAGCTGACGAAGCGTCCGCGCGGGGAGTCCTCCAGTCGCGGCCCGGCGCCGCTGGCGGCCGCGACGTCGAGTCCCCGGGAGGCGGCCCGCAGACCCAGGCCCAGGCCGCCGTACACGGCGCCGGAGAGGCCGCGGTGCAGCTGCTCGACGGGGCCCGGACCGCGCCCCGTGATGCGGCGTCCGATGCCGTGCACGCGGTCGAGCCACGCGGTGTGGGTGTCGCGGACGCTGCGCAGGACCAGGCCGTCGGCCACCTCGCAGGCCAGCGAGGCGGCGTCGAGGAGCGAGGGCCCGCTGGGTGCGGCGGCGGTGGACATGAGCGCCATCCTAGAGGTCGAGTGAACGAGTGTGCACTCGACAGGCCGGTGCAACGCGGACGACCCGCCCGAGGTGCTCGGGCGGGTCGTCGGTGCTGCGGTGCCGAGGTGGCTCAGGCCTTGTCGGCCGCGTCCTCGGTGCTGTCCTCGGTGCTGTCCTCGGCGGCGTCCTCGGAAGGCGCCTCGTCGGCGGGCTCCTCGGTGCTGTCCTCGGCCGGGGTCTCCATGATGGTGCCGTCGGGCTGCAGGTTCTTCAGCTCGAGCACCTCGCCGGAGGCGTCCTTGACGGTCGCGGACTCGACGAGCACGGCCAGCGCCTTGCCGCGCAGGATCTCCTGGACGAGGTCCGGGATGTGGTTGTGCTCGAACATGTGGTTCGCGAACTCCTGCGGGTCCTGGCCGGACTGCTGGGCGCGACGGATCAGGTGCTGGGAGAGCTCCTGCTGGTCGACGCCGAGCTCCTCCTTCTTCGCGATCTCGTCGAGCAGGAACTGCGCGGCGACGGCGTCGCGGACCCGGCGGTCGAGCTCGGACTCGAACTCCTCCTGGGTCTGCTCCTCGTCCTCGAGGTACTTCTCCATCGAGATGCCGGCCATCACCAGCTGCTGCTCGATGTTCTGGCGGCGAGCGTTGAGCTCGTCGGTGACCATCGACTCCGGCAGCGGGACGGTGACCTTCTCGAGGAGGGCCTCCAGCACCGCGTCGCGGGCCTCGGCGGCCTGCTCGAGGCGCTTGCCGTTGCCCAGGCGCTTGCGGACGTCGGCCACGAGCTCGTCGGAGGTGTCGAACTCCGAGGCCAGCTGCGCGAACTCGTCGTCGAGCTCGGGGAGCTCCTGCTCCTGGACCTGGCTGACCGAGACGGCCACCTCGACCTCTTCGCCGACGAGGTCGCCGCCGACGAGGCTGGAGGTGAAGGTCTTCTCGTCGCCGGCCGACATGCCCACGAGGGCCTCGTCGAGGCCGTCGATCATGCCGCCCTTGCCGACCTGGTAGCTCATGCCGGTGACCTCGGCGCCCTCGAGCACCTCGCCGTCCTTCATGGCCTTCAGGTCGAGCACGACGAAGTCGCCCTCGGCAGCAGCGCGCTCGACGTCGGCCAGGGTGCCGAAGCGCTCACGCAGCGCCGCGACCTGCTCGTCGACGTCCTCGTCGCTGATCTCGATGTCCTCGACCTGGGCCTCGAGGCCCTCGTAGGCCGGCAGGTCGATCTGCGGCTTGACGTCGACCTCGGCGGTGAACTCGATGAGCTCGTTGTCCTCGAGCTTCGTCACCTCGATCTCGGGCTGGGCCAGGGGCTCGAGGGAGTTCTCCTGCAGGGCCTCGACGTACTTCTTGGGAAGCGCGTCGTTGATGGCCTGGTCGAGGACGGCGCCTCGCCCGACCTGACGGTCGATGACGCCCGGCGGGACCTTGCCGCGGCGGAAGCCGGGGACGTTGATCTGCTGGGCGATGGCCTTGTACGCCGCGTCGAGGCTCGGCTTGAGCTCCTCGAAGGGCACCTCGACGGTCAGCTTGGCCCGGGTCGGGCTCAAGGTCTCGACGGCGCTCTTCACAGGGTGTCTCCTCATGGTTCGGTGATTGTTTCCGGCACTGGTACGTCGGGGCGACAGGACTCGAACCTGCGGTCTCCTGCTCCCAAAGCAGGCGCGCTAGCCACTACGCTACGCCCCGCCAAAGCGTCCCCTCCGGCTCGCGTCGCGACGCCGCCGAGGACTCCCTGGAGCGGATGACGGGAATCGAACCCGCGTAGCCAGTTTGGAAGACTGGGGCTCTACCATTGAGCTACATCCGCACGCACAGGGGCTCCGCCCCCGTGTACCCCCGGACCGTGGTCACGGCGGGCGCGCAGGTGGCGGCTCCCCTGGACCCCTGAATCGTGCCACACCGGGCCTGCGCAGCCACAACCGGCGCCGCGGGTCGGACCGCCCTCAGCGGCGGTGGACCACCACCATGGCGCGGTCGTCGTCACGCGAACCGAGCGCCTCGACGAGGCGGTCGGCGGAGCCGACGAAGCTGCCGTGCAGCAGGGTCTCGGCCTGGCCGAGCATCCGGTCCAGGCCCATCTCGATGTCGCGGCGCGGGCGCTCGACCATGCCGTCGGTGTAGAGCAGCACGGCGTCGCCGTGGTCCAGCGCCCCGCAGGCGACCTCGAAGTCGGCGCGGTCGAGCAGGCCGAGCACCGGGCCCGCGCTGGGCAGCACCGCCCAGCGCCCCGACCCGGCGTGGCGCTGCACCGCCGGCGGGTGACCGGCGCTGCGCACCTGGAAGGCGCCGCTGCGCAGGTCGAGGGAGAGGTGCACCGCGGTGGCGAAGCCCTCGTCCCACCCCTGGCGCATCAGGTAGTCGTTGGCGGCCCCCAGGAAGTCCTCGGGAGCCAGGGCGCCGAGCATGCCGCCGAACGCACCGGAGAGCAGCAGGGCACGGGTGCCGGCCGCGTCGCCCTTGCCCGACACGTCGACGACGACGACCTCGAGGCGGGTGTCGTCGTCGAGGATCGTCGCGACCAGGAAGTCGCCGGCGAACGGGGTGCCGGAGGCCGAGTGCAGCGCGGCCTCGACGTGCCACCCGGCGGGCAGGTCCGGGATGCCGCCCTGGTTGAGCAGCCGGTCGCGCAGGTCCACGAACATCGACTCGCCGGTGTTGCCCGCCACGCCCAGGCGCCCGCGCCGGAAGGCCGTGGCCAGGACGATCGCGGCCATCAGGAGCTCGATCACGCCGGCCGCCACCAGCCGCCCGGTGCGCTCCTCCTGGAGAGCCAGCGTGATGGCGGCCATCACGACGATCCAGCCCACGAACCACGGCAGCTGGCGCGGGTTGAGCACCAGGCTCCCGAGCAGCAGCGGCACCATCAGGGACGTGATGGGGAAGACCTCGGGCACCAGCGCCACCCCGACCACGAGCGCGAGGGCGAGCAGGCACAGCAGGGCGGCGGTGCGGAACTGACCGATGCGCCCGCGCCGCCAGGCCAGCCGCAGCCGCTCGACGGTCGCCGACGCCGTACCCGGCTCGGAGTGGTCGAACACCGCGCTCATCGCCAACCCTTCCCTCGAGGCAGGCTCATCGTAGGGCTCGCGACCGGAAGGCGGGTTGGCATCGGCTGCACCAGAAGAGGTTGCGCCCGGCCATCTCGGTGGTGCGCACCGCTCGACCGCAGACCAGGCACGGCTGGGCGTGGCGGCGGTAGACGTAGACCTCTCCCCCGTGGTCGTCGCGACGCGGCGCCCGACCCATCGCCTCCGGGGTGTGCTCGGGACGCACGGTGTCGATGCGACCGGTGCGCACCCCCTCGGCCATCAGCTCGACCAGGTCGTCCCACATGGCGCGCCACTGACCGACCCGCAGGGTCCGGCCCGGGCGCTGCGGGTCGAGGCGGTGCCGGAAGAGGAGCTCGGCGCGGTAGACGTTGCCGACGCCGGCCAGCACCGACTGGTCCATCAGCAGGGCGCCGATGGAGGTCCGGCTGCGGCTGATGCGCGCCCAGGCGCGGTCGGGGTCGGCGTCGGCCCGCAGCGGATCCGGTCCCAGCCGGGCGACGACCTGGTCGCGCTGGGGCCCGGTCAGCAGCTCGCACGCGGTGGCCCCGCGCAGATCGGCGTACGCACGACCGCGGGCGTCGGCGGCGCTCAGGCGCAGGCGGACCTGGCCGACGGGTGCGGGCACGTCCTCGGCGTCGGCGTGCACGTCGAACCTGCCGTAGAGGCCGAGGTGCACGTGGACGTACCGCTCCCCGGGGAAGTCGAGGAAGAGGTGCTTGCCCCAGGCCTCGGCGTGCTCGAGGGGCTGCCCGTCGAGCTGGGCCGCGGACCCGGCGAAGCGACCCTGGGGGCTGGACACCTCGAGCCGGCGGCCCGCGAACGCGTCGTCGAGGTGGCCGGCGAGCCGGTGGAGGGTGTGCCCCTCAGGCATCGAGCCCCGCGTCGGGGCCCAGCCCCTGGGCCGAGGCCGGCAGCGGCGGCAGCACCGACGTCTCGTCGTACGACGTGAGCTGGCCGATGCGGCGCACGTGCCGCTCGTCACCGCTGAAGGGCTCGGCCAGGAAGACCTCGACGAAGCGGGTCATGTCCTCGAGGCTGTGCATCCGACCGCCGACCGAGACCATCTGGGCGTCGTTGTGGTCGCGGGCCAGCTTCGCGGTCTCCTCCGACCACGCGAGGGCGCAGCGGATGCCGGTGACCTTGTTGGCCGCCATCTGCTCGCCGTTGCCGGACCCGCCGATCACCACGCCCATGGAGTCCTGCCCGGCGGCGCGCTCGCGGGCCACGGCCTCGGCGGCGCGCAGGCAGAAGACGGGGTAGTCGTCGACGGCGTCGTAGACGAAGGGGCCGTGGTCGACGGCCTCGTACCCGTGCTCGCCGAGCCACTCGACGAGGTGGGCCTTGAGGTCGAGTCCGGCATGGTCGGAACCGAGGTGCACGCGCATGGGGGCGATCCTCCCAGAACCCGGGACCCGGGCGTGCTCAGGGGTACATGGCCAGGAAGGCCGCCACCTGACGGGTCATCGGCTCCGCGGCGTCGAAGACCTCCGGGTGCCGCCAGAAGCCGTGCAGCTGCCCGAGGTAGCGGGTCCCGACGACCGCGACGCCGGCGTCGGCCAGCAGCGCGGCGAGGTGCTCACCCTCGTCGCGGAGCGGGTCGTGCTCGGCGGTGGTGACCAGGGTCGGCGGCAGCGTCCACAGCCGGTCCGAGCGCAGCGGCGCGAGGTCGGGGTGCTGGAGGTCGTCCGCGGTGGCGGCGTACTGCTGCCAGTACCACGCGGCCTCCCGCGGGTCGAAGCCGTCCGCGGCCGTGCGGTAGCTCTCGAAGCCGGCCTCGGGGTCCAGGAACGGGTAGACCAGCGCGAGCGCCCGGAAGCGGCCGGGGTGGCGCAGCGCGGCGACCAGCGCGAGGTTGCCGCCCGCGCTGTCGCCGTGCGCGTAGAGCGGACCGCCGAGGTCGTACGACGCGCCCTCGCGGCCCAGCCAGCGCAGCACGGTGTCGACGTCGTCGGGCGCTGCCGGGAAGCGGTGCTCGGGCGGGCGGCGGTAGTCGACGCTGAGCACCGCCACCTCGCTGCGGTTGGCCAGCCGGCGGGCCGCGGCGTCGTGGACGTCGATGTCGTGGAAGACGAAGCCGCCCCCGTGCAGGTGCACCAGCACCCCCTCGCGGGCGTCGTGCGGCCGGTACAGGCGGCAGCGCACCCCGTCGGCGTCGAGGTCGAGGACCTGCTCGACGTCCTCGCGGGGCTGGCCGGCGGCGAGGTCACGTGCCTGGCGGCGCGACTCGGCGATGTCGAAGTCGGCGTCGAAGACCTTCGGGGTCAGCGCCGCGGCCTCGAGCGAACGGCGGGACTGTGGGTAGAGCACGCCCGCAACCTACTGCCGAGCAGTCACTTCTGAACCACCGACCAGTCAGTTATGCACCTTGGTCACGGGGCGCAGACTGTGCTGATGGCCTGGTCGGTGCTGGCGCTCCTCTTCGTCGTCGAGCTGCTCGCCTGGGCGGCGTACGCCGTGCTCGGCTGGGCGCTGTCCCCGGGCTGGCTGTGGGTGTGGGCACTCCC
Organism: Nocardioides dokdonensis FR1436; assembly: GCF_001653335.1. Lineage (NCBI taxonomy): Bacteria > Bacillati > Actinomycetota > Actinomycetes > Propionibacteriales > Nocardioidaceae > Nocardioides > Nocardioides dokdonensis. Next base: position 2,472,587 of record NZ_CP015079.1, on the reverse strand, counting down.
GCTGCTCGTCGTCACGCTGTGGGCGCTGACGGCCTCGCCCCGCGCGCGGTGGCGCGGCGCCGTGCTCACCCCCGCCGTCAAGACGCTGGTCTTCACGGGCGCCGTGGTCGCGCTGGTGCTCACCAGCCACCCCGTGGCCGGCGGCACGCTCGCCATCCTGGTGGTCGTCGTCCACGTCGCGGCGCGGCACCCCGACGTACGTCGGCAGCAGGAGCGGCTCTGACCTGTCGGTGGTGCAAGAGCGACCGCTCGATGGTGCAGAAGTGACTGCTCGGCCGGCTCAGGCGTCGGCCAGCCGGGCGACCTCCTCCTCGGCGACCTCGGGGTCGAGCTTGGTGAAGACAGGGGTCGGCTTGCCGACGGGGGTGCCGACGACGATCGGGTGCCGCTGCCAGGACGGCGCGGTGGTGTAGTCGCCGGTGATGACCGGGTAGCCGGGGCCGCCGTCGAGGTCCTCGACCTCCTCGATGCGCGGCATCGGGGCGATCTCGCCCGTGCCGCCCAGGGCCCGGTCCACCGCGTTGGCGGAGAACGGCAGGAACGGGGCGAGGACGAGGTTGAGGTCGGCCACGCACTGGGCGACCACGTGCAGGATCGTGGCGAGCCGCTCGCGCTGGTCGTCGCCCTTGAGCTTCCACGGCTCGGAGTCGGAGACGTACTTGTTCACGAGGCCGACGACGCGCATGGCCTCCGAGATGGCCGCCTTCTGGCGGTGCCGGGCGATCAGGTCGCCCACGGTGCCGAACGCGGCCTCGGCGGCGGCCAGCACCTCCTCGTCCTGGGGCTCCAGCGCCCCGGCGGCCGGGAGCTCACCGAAGTTCTTGGCGATCAGCGTCGCGGTGCGGTTGACCAGGTTGCCCCAGCCCGCGACCAGCTCGTCGTTGGTGCGGCGCACGAACTCGGCCCAGGTGAAGTCGGAGTCCTGGTTCTCCGGCCCCGCGGAGGCGACGAAGAAGCGGAACGCGTCGGGCTGGTAGCGGCTGAGCAGGTCGCGGACGTAGATGACGACCTTCTTGGAGGAGGAGAACTTCTTCCCCTCCATGGTCAGGAACTCCGAGGAGACCACCTCGGTCGGCAGGTTGAGCTCGCCGTAGGTGTGGACCTCGCCACCGCGGTCGCCCTTGCCGGAGTAGGCCAGCAGCTCGGCCGGCCAGATCTGGGAGTGGAAGGTGATGTTGTCCTTGCCCATGAAGTAGTAGGACAGCGCCTCGGGGTCGTTCCACCACTGGCGCCAGGCCTCCGGGTCGCCGGTGCGCCGGGCCCACTCGATGGAGGCGGAGAGGTAGCCGATCACCGCGTCGAACCAGACGTAGAGCTTCTTCGTCGGCTGCTCGCGCCACCCGTCGAGCGGCACCGCGATGCCCCAGTCGATGTCGCGCGTCATCGCGCGCGGACGGATCTCCTTGAGGATGTTCTGGCTGAAGCGGATGACGTTGGGCCGCCACAGCCCGGTCGCCTCACGCTCGTCGAGCCACTCCCCCAGCGCCTCGGCCAGCGCCGGCAGGTCGAGGAAGAAGTGCTGGGTCTCGATGAACTCCGGCGTCTCGCCGTTGATCTTGGAGACCGGGTCGATCAGGTCGGCCGGGTCTAGCTGGTTGCCGCAGGTGTCGCACTGGTCGCCGCGGGCCCCGCCGGCGCCGCAGATCGGGCAGGTGCCCTCGATGTAGCGGTCGGGCAGCGTGCGTCCGGTGGAGGGCGAGATGGCCCCGTGGGTGGTCTGCTCGACGAAGTAGCCGTTGGCGTGCACCCCCGTGAACAGCTCCTGCACCACGGCGTGGTGGTTGGGCGTGGTGGTGCGGGTGTACAGGTCGTAGGTGCACCCGAGCGCCGCGAGGTCCTCGGCGATGATGCGGTGGTTCTTGTCGGCCAGCTCCTGGGGGCTCACCCCGGCCTCGTCGGCCGCGATCAGGATCGGGGTGCCGTGCTCGTCGGACCCGGAGACCATGAGCACGTCGTGGCCCGCCATCCGCATGTACCGGCTGAACACGTCGGAGGGCACGCCGAAACCGGCCACGTGGCCGATGTGGCGCGGACCGTTGGCATACGGCCAGGCGACTGCGGAGAGGACTCTGCTCATGGGGGGATCCTAGGAGTGACCCCCGGGCGTCACCTCAGCGGCCGGTGCCGCCGTACTTCTTGGCCCGCTTGCGGGTGCGGCGTCGGATGGTCGGGAGCTTGGCGTAGAGCGCCTGGCCGGGGCACGCGGTGTCGTTGGTGTCACGGTGCCCGTCGATCACGCGCAGCCGCACCCAGCCCTTGGAGTACCTGTCGCTGCCCGTCGAGTAGACCCGGACCTTGCCGGAGGGACGGCGGCCGTACTTGTCGAGCTTCCAGGCCGCCAGCTTCACCAGCGCCGTCACGGTGCGCGGGGTCACCTTCCCGCTCTCGAAGTTGCCGATGACCGCGACGCCCATCGAGGTGTTGTTGAAGCCCAACGTGTGCGCGCCCCGCACGGGCCGACCAGGACCGCCGGCGCGGCCGACCCAGGTGCGGCCGAACTTGTCGACGAGGAAGTTGTAGCCGATGTCGGACCAGCCCAACGACTGCGTGTGGTAGCGGTACATCCCGCGGATCATCCCGGCGACGTCGCCGCGGCTGTAGTCGTTGCCGCTGGCGGTGTGGTGCACGTGGACCTGCTGGATGGTGCGGCACATGACGGGCCTGCCGTCGCGCCAGGACTCGTCGGCGCCCCAGTCCCCGCGGCTCAGCAGCCGCGGCCGGGGTGAGCGTCGCGCCCGCTTCCGGCCGCTCCCGGTCTCGTCGACCTCGCCGCTGTCGTCCTCGGCGAACGCCCGTCCCGCCGGGATCGACCCGGTGGCGCGCTCGTCCTCGCCCCGCTTCCCGGGGTGGATCAGCACCAGGCGCAGGTCGTCGGGGCGGCGGCCGACCACGACGACCTCGACGGCGTCGGACTCCGCCACCCACAGCGGGTCGGTGCCCGCGCGGCCGCTGCCCTCGCCACTGGTGCGGTCGGGCCCGTCGTGGAGGACCCGCAGCACCTGCCACGGGGACCAGCGCCCGCTGCTGCGGGTGCGCACGCGCAGCGTGGGGGCCGGGCCGGTCCACGTCGCGGCGAGCATCCGGTACGCCGCGGTGTCGAGGCGACCGGTGGCCCAGCGGCCCCGGCCGCTGGACGCCAGCCGCCGCCCGTCCAGGGCGATCTCGTGGGAGGCCACGCCGCCGGCGCGGGCGCTCGCGGCAGGGCCGGCCAGGACCCCGAGAGCGGGTCCGGCGGCGAGGGCCGCCGCAGTCGTCACGAGGGCGCGACGCTGCATCTCTGGACTAGACATCTCCAACATCATGCGTCACATCAGCCACAGTGTCGATCCGCTGACCCGGCCTTCCCCGCCTGTCGGGGGCCGCAGCCACCCCCGGGCACGGTAGGAATGGCCGGTGAGCACACCCCCGATGCACCGCACCCCCGTGCCTGCGACGAGCAGCGTCGAACCGGGTGGACAGAGCACCCTCGCGCGTCGACTGCGCACGATGCTGCGGCCGTTCTGGGTGGTCCCGGCGCTGTGGTCGCTGTTCGCCGTCACGCTCGGGCTCCTGGCGCCCCGGGTGGACGGGCTGGTGCCGGACGCGCTGCTGCCCTACTTCTTCCCCGGCGACGTGGAGGGCGCGCGCAGCGTCCTCTCGACGATCGCGGGCGCGATGATCTCGGTGACCGGCCTGGTCTTCTCCAACACCATGGTCGTGCTGCAGCTGGCGAGCAGCCAGTTCTCCCCGCGCGTGCTGCAGACCTTCCTCGAGGACCGTGTCACCCAGCACACGCTGGGCGTGTTCACCGCCTCGTTCGTCTACGCCCTCACCGTGCTCCGCTCGCTGGCCGACATCGGCGGCGACCCCGTCCCCCAGGTGGCGGTGACGCTGTCCTTCCTGTTCGTGGTGGGCGCGGTCGCGATGTTCCTGGCCTTCATCAACCACATCACCGCCTCGGTGGGGGTCTCCAACGTGCTCCACCGGGGCGCGGAGGAGACGCGCACCATGCTGGCTCGGGCGCAGCGCGCCGACGAGGGCCGGGCCGAGGGGCGCCCCGACCTGCCCGACCTGGGCCACCAGCACGTCGTGGTCGCGCCGCGCAGCGGCTACCTGGACGCGCTCGACCTGGGCGACCTGCGCACCCTCGCGGTCCGCAACGACGCCCGCATCGAGATCCTGCACCCGCTGGGCACGTTCATCGTCGAGGGCCGGCCGCTCGCGATGGTCCACGGCGCCGGACCGCCCACCGGCTGGGACGAGGCCCTGCACCGCCACGTCGACCTCGCCCGTGACCGGTCGCTGCAGCAGGACATCTCGTTCGGGCTGCGGCGCCTGGTCGACATCGCGGAGCGAGCGCTCTCCCCCGGCATCAACGACCCGACGACCGCGATCCAGGTCGTGGACCAGCTGCACGACCTGCTGCACCGGATGTCGACCGCGCGCGACCCCTACCCGGTTCACATCGACGCCGAGGGCATGCCCCGGGTGGTCACCCGGGAACCGACGTTCTCGACCCTGCTCGACCTCGCCGTCGACGAGATCGCGCACTGGGGCCGCGACAGCATCCAGGTGCCGCGGCGGCTGCGCGAGATGCTCGACGACCTCGAGGTCGACGCCTCGCCCGAGCACCGCCAGACGATCGTGGCCAAGCAGCACCAGCTCGCCGGCGCCGCGGGCCCAGCGGCTAGCTGAAGTCCAGCGGTGCCGACCGCGAGCGCTTGAGCTCGAAGAAGTAGGGGTACGACGCGAGCAGCACGGCGCCGTCCCACACCTTGCCAGCGGTCTCGCCGCGTGGGATCGAGGTCAGCACGGGGCCGAAGAAGGCGGTGCCGTCGATGGCGATGGTGGGCGTGCCGACCTCGTCGCCGACCTGGTCCATGCCCGCGTGGTGCGAGGTCTTCACGTCGTCGTCGTACGACGCGTCGTCCCAGGCGTCGATCAGCGAGTCGGGCAGGCCCACCTCGGCCAGCGCCTCGACGACCACCTCGCGGGAGATGCCGCGGCCGTCGTCGTGGATGCGGGTGCCCATCGCCGTGTAGAGCGGGAGCAGCTGGTCCTGGCCGTGCTGCTGCCAGGTGGCCATGGCGACCCGGACCGGGCCCCAGCCCTTCACGAGCGCCTCGCGGTAGTCCTCGGGCACGTCCTTGCCCTCGTTGAGGTAGGACAGGCTCATCACGTGCCAGGTGACCTCGATGTCACGCACCTTCTCGGCCTCGAGGATCCACCGCGAGGTGATCCAGGCGAACGGGCAGAGCGGGTCGAACCAGAAATCGGCTTTGGAGGTCATGGACGTGACAAGCCCGCCGGGCGTCCGGCTATTCCGCCTCAGCGGCGCGGCACGCTGACCCGCACGACCTCGCGGGAGCCGCGGACGACCTCCGTGCCCTCGTAGAGGACCCGGACGCGCTGCATGCCGGGGCTCAGCTTCGTGACCCGCAGGCGCACCGTGCCCTCGCTCAGCTCACCGACCACCTCCCGGTCGCCGACCCGCACCCGCACCGGCCCCTCGGGGACGTCGACCCCGGGCGCGCTGACGGCGACGTCGACGAGGACCTTGCGCCTGCGGCCCTCGGCGACGACGTCGAGGTCGGAGCCGGTGGTGACCGGGCCCTCCGCGCCGAGCTCGCTCGTGAGCGTCTCGTAGCCGGCCCGCGCCACCTCGACGCGCACCGCGACCCGGCGGCCCACGTCGGTCTCGGTCAGCGCGAAGCGACGCCCGCCGGCACCGACGGCGCTGCCGGTGACCGGCTTCCCGTCGCGGAGCCAGGTGTAGGTGACGTCGTCGGCGGACGGCGAGAACGTGCCGGGCGCCACCTCGAGCCGCACCCCGAGGCGGTGCCTGCCGGCCACCGTGAACGGCTCGGAGACCTGGAAGACGCCCGGCGCGACCTGTCCGGCGTCGGCGGCGACCACGCGGTCGCGGTAGCCCTCGAGGGTGCTCTTCTCGCGGACCTCCACGGTGGCCCCGACCAGCGCCGGCGTGAGGCGCAGCTTGGCGGTGGTCGCCTCCGGGACGGGCTCGCCGTCGGCGTACCACTGCAGGGACGTGCGCGCCGGGGCCGGCGCGTAGCTGCCCTTCGTCGCCGTCAGGACCTTGTCGACCTGCGCGGTCCCACTGACCACGGGGGTGCTGGTGGTGGTGAGGGTGCCGGGCTTGACCTTGCGGGTGCGCTGCGAGGTCGCCGTGCCGTCGGCGTAGCCCTTCTTGGTGGCCACGACCGCCACCGAGAGCCGCGTACGCCGCTGGGCCGGGGTCGGCGTGAAGGTCTGGCCGTCGGCCCCCTCGATGGCCGAGTTGCCGGCGTACCACTGCAGGCGGGTCGTGCCCGCGGGCTTCCAGCTGCCGGTGGTGGCGCGCAGCGTCTCGCCGACCGCGGCGTCCCCGGCGATGACGGGCGCCTCCTCGGCCTCGATCTGCTTGTCGTTGAAGTGGATGAAGCCGGTCGGCCAGCCGGAGCCGGTGTTGGTGAGGCGCCGCCAGTGGAAGTCGCCGCCCCACGAGTCCTCGGAGACGATGATCTCGTCGCGCGAGACCACCTCCTCGATGTAGGCCAGGTGGCCCACGGAGCCGCCGCCGGGCGTGCCCGCACGCCACCACGCGACGGCGCCGACCACGGGCTGGTCGTCGACGAGGTGCGACATCGCCTCGCCCCAGTTGGTGGCGTTGCCGCTGCCGCTCCAGGGGCGCTCGTTCGGCATCCCGTTCTGGACCAGGCGGTAGGCCACGTAGTTGGTGCAGTTGTGCCCGCCGTACATCCGCCACCACATCTGCTGGCCCGCCGTGCGGTAGCCGGCGTGCGAGTAGCCCTTGTCCTGGCAGCCCTGGTAGCCGGTGCACAGGTAGGTCGAGTACCCCTGGGCCGGCACCGCCGGCAGCACGACGAGCGCCGCGACCAGCGCGACGAGGAGACCCACCAGCTGTGTGCAGCGCTGGCGCGTGGTGGCACAGAGCGCATCCCGAGTCATCATCACGAGTGGGGATTAAACCCCACGTCAAGCACCGACACGCCGGTCGAGTGAATTATTTTCACTTTCGTCCCACGAGTCCCACGAGCGCTCATCCGGCGCATCCGCACCTCACCGGCGCTCGGGAGGCACTTGGTGCGGCGTCCTCCGGGTGCCGGTGCAATGATCTGCGTCATGCCTGGAACCAACTTGACCAGGGACGAGGCCGCCATCCGCGCCGCCCTCCTGGACGTCACGTCGTACGCCATCGACCTGGACCTCACGACGGGCGAGAAGACCTTCTCCTCCACGACCACGATCTCCTTCACCTGCACGCAGCCGGGAGCGGAGACGTTCGCCGAGCTCGTCGACGCCACGGTGCACGAGATCACCCTCAACGGCACGCCGCTCGACCCGGCCACGGCGTACGCCGACAGCCGCATCGCGCTGGCGGACCTACAGGCCGAGAACACGCTGGTGGTGCGCGCCGACTGCACCTACTCCCACACCGGGGAGGGCCTGCACCGCTTCGTCGACCCCGTCGACGACCGGGTCTACCTCTACTCGCAGTTCGAGGTGCCCGACGCGCGCCGCGTCTACACCACCTTCGAGCAGCCCGACCTCAAGTCGGTCTTCACCTTCCGCGTCACGGCCCCGCAGGACTGGAAGGTCGTCTCCAACTCCCCCACTCCGCAGCCCGAGCCGCTCGGAGACGGCCGCGCCGTGTGGGACTTCGAGCCCACCAAGCCGATGTCGACCTACATCACCGCGCTGATCGCCGGCGAGTACCACGAGGTGCAGCACACCTACGAGGGCGCGCACGGGACGATCCCGCTGGGCCACTACTGCCGCCAGTCGCTGGTGGAGTACCTCGAGCGCGACCTCGACGACCTCCTGAAGATCACCCGCCAGGGCTTCGCGTTCTTCGAGGACGCCTTCGACTTCCCCTACCCGTTCGGCAAGTACGACCAGCTCTACGTGCCGGAGTACAACATGGGCGCGATGGAGAACGCCGGCGCCGTGACGCTGCGCGACGAGTACCTGCCGCGCTCGCGCCAGCCGCGCTCGTTCTACGAGTTCCGCTGCTCGGTGATCCTGCACGAGATGGCGCACATGTGGTTCGGCGACCTGGTGACGATGCGCTGGTGGGACGACCTCTGGCTCAACGAGTCGTTCGCCGAGTGGGCCTGCTACCACGCCGAGGTCGAGGCCACGGAGTTCACCGACTCCTGGACCGGCTTCGCCAACGCGCGCAAGCAGACCGGCTACCGCGCCGACCAGCTCCCCAGCACCCACCCGATCGCCGCGGACAACGTCGACCTGCAGGCCGTCGAGGTCAACTTCGACATGATCACCTACGCCAAGGGCGCCTCGGTGCTCAAGCAGCTGGTGGCCTGGGTCGGGCTCGACGACTTCCTCGGCGGGCTGCAGCAGTACTTCAAGGACTTCGCCTACGGCAACTCCGAGTTCTCCGACCTGCTCGCCGCCCTGGAGAGGTCCTCCGGTCGCGAGCTGGCCGGCTGGGCCAAGGAGTGGCTGCAGACCGCGGGCGTCAACACGCTCGCCGCCGAGTTCGACCTCGACGACGAGGGCCGCTACACCCGTGTCGCGGTGCGCCAGAGCGCCCACCCGGACTGGCCCACGCTGCGCCGGCACCGCATCGGCGTCGGCATGTACTCCGACGTCGACGGCCGGCTGGTGCGCACCCGCTACGTCGAGACCGACGTCGAGGGCGAGCTCACCGAGATCGCCGAGCTGGTCGGTGAGACCCAGCCGGACCTCCTGCTCCTCAACGACAACGACCTTGCCTACGCCAAGATCCGGCTCGACGAGCGCTCGCTGGCCACCGCGATCGGTGGGCTCTCGCGCCTCGACGACTCGCTGGCGCGTGCCCTGGTCTGGGGCGCGGCCTGGGATATGACGCGGGACGCCGAGATGGCGGCCTCCGACTACGTCGACCTGGTGCTGGCCAACATCGGCGCCGAGACCGACCCGTGGGGCGTCAGCCGCATCCCCAGCACGGCCGCCACGGCAGCGACGGCGTACGCCGCCCCGGCCAAGCGCGCCGCCCTGCAGGCCCGCTGGGAGAGCGGCCTGCGCGAGCTCGCGCTGGCCGCTGAGCCCGGCAGCGACCAGCAGCTGACCTTCGTGCGCTCCTTCGCGGGGGCGGCGCACAGCGACAGCGCCCTCGACGACGTGGCCGGGCTGCTCGACGGCACGTGGGAGATCGACGGCCTCACCGTCGACCAGGACCTGCGCTGGTCCCTGGTCACCTCGCTGGCCGCGGCGGGTCGCGCCGGGTCGCGCATCGACGACGAGCTCGCGGGCGACGCGACCATCTCGGGCCAGGAGCACGCAGCCGCCGCCCGGGCCGCGCTCCCGGACGCCGAGGCGAAGGTCGAGGCCTGGTCGCTGGCGGTGGAGCGCACCGACGTCCCCAACGAGACCGCCCGCTCGATCGTGTTCTCGTTCATGCGCCACGGCCAGGAGGAGGTCCTGGCGCCGTACGTCGACCGCTACCTCGAGGCCGCCGAGACGCTCTGGGACCACCTGGGCACCCACCGCGCCTCGACCGTGCTCAACTACATCTTCCCCAGCCCCTTCGCAGGGCCGGAGCTGGTGGAGAAGGTCGACGCCTGGCTCGCTCGAACCGAGGCGCCCGCCGCGGCGCAGCGCTACGTCCAGGAGGGCCGCGCCGACGCGCTGCGGGCGATGGCCGCCCAGGAGCGCGACGCCCGCAGCTGAGGGACGAGCAGTCACTTCTGCACCACCGAGAGGTCACTTGTGGCACCTCTCGGCGGTCAGAAGTGACTGCTCGAGGGTGCGAAAGTGACCGCTCGTGCGTCAGGCCTTGGCGTGCAGGGTGCGGGGGGCGCGGGCGTGCTCGGCGAGCATCTCGATGCCGCGGCGCAGCCCGCCGGCGAGGTCGTCGTTGGCGAAGTCCTGCTGCATGTGCAGCGCGGCGAGCTCGACCTGGTTGTCGCTGAGGGTACGACGCACGAAGGCGCCGGTGACGATCTCGAGGAGGCGCCGGGTCGGGTCGACCATGATCAGGATGCTGCGCGCCGGCGCGACGAGCGTGTTGTGCAGGCTCGTGGCGAACGCGCGCGGGTCGCCCTCGGCGTTGCCGACGAACACCGAGAACTCCATGCGGCACAGCTGCTCGGCGCGACGGATGGTCGCGTCGAGGGCCGCGTGGTCCGCGGAGGTGAAGGGGTCACCAGCGGGCACTGGAGCCACCTGCCTGCGACTCCTCGGTGTCGGGGCCGGCGAGCTCGCCGGTCTTGCGGCGGGGCCCACCGATCCACTGGTTGGCCACGGCCGGGGCGCCGGGCGCGACGCGCTCTCCGCGGGCCAGCGGCGGCCCGTAGATCATCGCGGCGAGCGCGAGCAGCCCGAGCAGCGGGAGCCCGACGATCAGCAGCAGCGCCATCAGCGGGTTGACGTCGGCCGGGTCGGACCAGCCCACGGGGACGTCGGCGGCCGCCGGAGCGGCACCGAGCAGGACGGTCGTGCCGGCGAGGCCGAGCGCGAGCAGCGCCACGCGGGCGCGACGGGCGAGGACGGCGAAGGCGGTGATCAGGGTGGTCACACCTGCGATCGTATCGGCTCCAGGCGCTGGCATCGAACCCTGTCCGGCCGAGGACTCCCCGACGTGACGGGGTCGACACGCTCAGGGTTCGGAGTAGGGCCAGGCACCTGTTTGACTGGCGAGCATGTTCTCCCTCGTTTCCGTGACCTCGCTGACCAAGGGCCGCTGCGAAGACACCGAGACGGTCTGCAACCTGGTCAAGGACTGGACCGGCAGCAACAAGCTCGCCAACATCGCCGACATCCTCATCGGCAAGCCGCTGGCGGTGCTGGGCCTCGTCCTCTTCGGCCTGGTGCTGCGCTGGCTGCTGCACCGGGTGGTGGACCGGGTCGTGGCGCGCGCCCAGGACGGCGTGCTGCCCGACCACGTCACCCGCTTCCGGCGCGGTGGCGCCGCCAAGGCCCAGGTGGCCCGCGACTCGCTCAACGCCACCCGCCGGGTCCAGCGCGCCAAGACGATGGGCAGCCTGCTCAAGAGCATCATCACCGGGCTGGTGCTGGCCATCGTCGGCACCATGGTGCTGAGCGAGGTCGGCGTGAACATCGCCCCGATCATCGCCAGCGCCGGCATCGTGGGCCTCGCCGTCGGCTTCGGCGCCCAGTCACTGGTCACCGACTTCCTGTCCGGCATCTTCATGATCTTCGAGGACCAGTACGGCGTCGGCGACGAGATCGACCTGGGGGAGGCCATCGGCACCGTGGAGGCCGTCAGCCTGCGCGTCACCCGGCTGCGCGACATCAACGGCACCGTCTGGTACGTCCGCAACGGCGAGATCGTGCGGGTGGGCAACATGAGCCAGAACTGGGCCCGCACCGTCCTCGACGTCTCCGTCTCCTACTCCGCGGACCTGGTCAAGGTCCGAAGGGTGCTCGAGGACGTCGCCCACGACCTGTGGGACGACGAGGACTTCAAGGGCAAGGTCATCGAGGAGCCCTCGGTCTGGGGCGTGCAGGACCTCGGCGCCGACGGCATCGCGGTGCGGGTGGCCCTCAAGACCGCCCCCGGCCTGCAGTGGGGCGTGGCGCGCGAGATGCGCCAGCGGATCAAGGCCCGCTTCGACATCGAGGGGATCGAGATCCCGTTCCCCCAGCGGGTGGTGTGGCACCGCGACGAGCGGGACGCGGCCGCCCCTGCTGCGCAGGACGACGAGATGATGGACCGATGAGCTTCTACGACGAGATCGGCGGCGAGGCGACGATCCGCGCTCTCGTGCACCGCTTCTACGAGGGGGTGGCCACCGACGAGGTGCTGCGCCCGATGTACCCCGAGGAGGACCTGGCGCCGGCCGAGGACCGGTTCGCGCTGTTCCTCATGCAGTACTGGGGCGGGCCCACGACCTACTCCGACCGGCGCGGTCACCCCCGGCTGCGGATGCGGCACGCACCGTTCGCGGTCAACCCGGAGGCGCGCGACCACTGGCTCACGCACTTCCGGGCCGCCCTGGAGGAGAGCGGGCTGACCGCGGAGCAGCGCGAGACGTTCAACGACTACGTCACCCACGCCGCGCAGTTCATGGTGAACACGCTCGACTGAGCGTCGCCCACGGCTCAGCCGGCCCGCTGCAGCATCGCGGCCAGCGGGTCGCGGTGCTCGGGTGCCGGCGGGCGCGAGCGCCCGGTGTCGGCGTCGACGAAGACCATCACCACCCGCGCCCGGGCCAGCAGCACGTCTCCGTCCAGGATCTCGGTCTCGATGACCGCCGACGTGGTGCCCACGTGGCTGACCCAGGACCAGGCGTCGTACGGCGCCTGGCGCTGCAGGATCGGCACCCGGTAGTCGACGTCGGTGCGGGCGACCACCATGCTCCCCGCGCTCGCCTCCCTCGGGTCCGGCCACAGCCGGGCCATCAGCGAGATCCGGGCCTCCTGGATGTACTCGAAGTACACGACGTTGTTGACGTGGCCGTAGATGTCGACGTCGCTGAACCGCACGTGCACCGGGTAGTGCCCGAGCTCCTCGTGGTGCGGCGCGCTGCGCGCCGGCCGGGGCGACGGCGTCTCGGTGCCCAGGTACGCCTCGAGCACCAGGCGCTCCTCGGCGGAGACGCGGCGCGGGCGCTCGTGGGTGAAGACGTACGGCGTGAGCACGGTGCTGGCGCGCAGGTAGACCGTGCGGCTGCCGTCCTCGTGCTCGTCGAAGACCTCGTAGCCCATCGTGAAGCTGGCGGCCCGGATCTCCACGACCCAGCACTCGATGCTCACCGGGGCGAAGCGGAAGACCAGCGGCGCGAGGTAGGAGACCTCGTGGCGCACCACGACGAGGCCCTCGACCAGTCCTTCGGCGGAGGCCTCGCCACGGTGGTGGCGCAGCATGTCGACCCGCGCCTCCTGCAGGTAGTCGACGTAGACCACGTTGTTCACGTGGCCGAGGAGGTCGAGGTCGGCCCAGCGCAGTGGGCACTCGTAGCGATGTCGCACGCCCGCGATGGTGTCAGACGTCGCGCTCGCCGCAGCGTCAGTGCGACAGGGCGAGACCGCGGTAGTAGGCGGGGATGGTGAGCGCGGCGGCCCGGCGCCGGCGCCGGTGGGCGGCCACGGCGGTGGTCGCCAGGCCGGCGACCAGCAGGGCGGCGAGCCCGGCGGCGACCGCGGTGAGGACGAGCAGGACGAGGACGGCGGTGGTCAGGTTGACCATGGGACTCTCCTTCTACATTTGTAGAACTTCGGTGCTGCCGACAGTACGCTCGCCACGTCCAGGACCCCAGCCCCAGGAGAGCGATGTCCGTCACTCCCCCGCGCCCCGCCGGCGGACGCCGCGCCGAGCTGCTCGGCGCCGCCCGGACCGTGGCTGCCCGGGAGGGCCTGCGGGGACTGACCCACCGTGCGGTCGACCGCGAGGCCGGGCTGCCCCTCGGCACCTGCTCGGCCTACCTGCGCACCAGCCACGCGTTGCGCACGGCGCTCGCCGAGGAGGTGGTGGCCGAGCTGACCGCCGACGTCGAGGACCTGGCCCGGGCGCTGGGCGAGCCCGTCCCCACCCGGGCCGAGGCCGTCGCCATGGTGCACGAGCTGTTCGGGCGCTGGCTGCGCGAGCGCACGGTGTACCTCGTCTCGCTGGAGCTGGGGCTCGCCGCTGCGCGCGACCCGGCGCTCGCCGACCTCCTGGCGCAGTGGCGGATCCCGCTGGTCGAGACCGTGGAGCAGGTCGTACGCCGCCTGGATCCGGGCGCTGCTCCCCCGGGCCCCGACGCGGCCATGTCCGTGGCAGAGATGCTGGTCGCCGCCCTCGACGGCGTCCTGGCGGCCGCCCTGGCCCGCCCCGAGGCCGAGCGGGACCGGGCCCTGACCAGCTGGCTGGGGCTGCTGCTCGACGCGGTGGTCCCCAGGCCGCCCACCCACCGGCTGGACTAGGCTGCAGCCGACTCATCGTTCCCCACCAGAGAGCCGGTTCCCATCCATGCCTGAGGCAGTCATCGTCTCCACCGCCCGTTCGCCCATCGGGCGGGCCAACAAGGGTTCGCTCAAGGACCTGCGCCCCGACGACCTGAGCGCGACCATCATCAAGGCCGCCCTGGACAAGATCCCCGCGCTCGACCCGAACTCCGTCGACGACCACTACATGGGCGTCGGCCTGCCCGGTGGCGAGTCCGGCAACAACATGGCCCGCGTCGTCAACGTGCTCAACGGCATGGACGACGTGCCGGGCGCGACGATCACCCGCTACTGCTCGTCCTCGGTGCAGACCACGCGGATGGCCTTCCACGCCATCAAGGCCGGCGAGGGCGACATCTTCATCTCCTCGGGCGTCGAGACCGTGTCCCGCTTCTCCAAGGGCACCTCGGACCACTGGCCCGACACCCACAACCACCTCTTCGACGACGCCAAGGCGCGCACCGCCAAGACCGCCGAGGGCGGCCAGGGCTGGCACGACCCCCGCGAGGACGGCCTCCTGCCGGACGCCTACATCGCCATGGGCCAGACCGCCGAGAACGTCGCCAAGCTGCGCGGCCTGGACCGCAAGGAGCTCGACGAGTTCGCCGTCCGCAGCCAGAACCTGGCCGAGAAGGCGATCAACGACGGCTTCTGGGCCCGGGAGATCACCCCGATCACCCTGCCCGACGGCACCGTGGTCTCCGCCGACGACGGCCCGCGCGCCGGCGTCACCTACGACGGCCTCAAGGACCTCAAGCCGGTCTTCCGCCCCGACGGCGTCGTGACCGCCGGCAACTGCTGCGCCCTCAACGACGGTGCCGCCGCGGTCGTCATCATGAGCGACACCAAGGCCGCCGAGCTGGGCCTCACGCCCCTCGCGCGCATCGTCTCCACCGGTGTGAGCGGGCTGTCCCCCGAGATCATGGGCCTGGGCCCGGTCGAGGCGACCAAGAACGCCCTGAAGTACGCCGGCATGAGCATCGGTGACATCGACCTGGTCGAGATCAACGAGGCCTTCGCCGCGCAGGTCGTCCCGTCCTACCAGGACCTGGGCATCGACCTCGACCGCCTGAACGTCAACGGCGGCGCCATCGCCGTCGGGCACCCCTTCGGCATGACCGGCGCCCGCCTGCAGAACACCATGCTCAACAGCCTGGACTGGCACGACAAGAGCACCGGCCTGATCACCATGTGCGTCGGTGGCGGCCAGGGCATGGCGCTGATCCTCGAGCGTCTCTGACCCGATCGGCTCCCCGCAGCACCACGCACTCAGGACCCCCCGGCACCCGTGCCGGGGGGTCCGCTGCGCTGTGGGCGGGTCGGGGGCGGCGGGACCTCGGGGGGTGTTCAGGGCGGCGCGGGCCCGCACTAGGCTCTGCGCCGTGACAGGCACCCCCAGCTCCGCGTCCACGGCACCCGCCACCGCACCCGTCGAGGGTCGGTGGCTCGACGCGGACCAGCAGCGCGCCTGGCGGGCGCTCGTGCTGGGGTCGACGCTGCTCCTGGACCGCCTCGACGACGACCTGCGCCGCGAGTGCGACCTGTCTCTGACCGAGTACGAGATCCTGGTCCGGCTCTCCGAGCGGGACGGGACGCTGCGGATGGCCCAGCTGGCCGACGCCCTGGCCCACAGCCGCAGCCGGGTCACCCACACCGTGGCCCGGATGGAGCGGGCCGGCCTGGTGGAGCGCCGCACCTCCCCCGACGACGGCCGCGGCATCGAGTGCCGGCTCACCGACCAGGGCCGCAGCACCCTCGAGCGCCTCGCGCCGCTGCACGTCAACGGGGTGCGCGACCACCTGGTCGACCTCGTCGACCCCGCTGACTTCGCCGCCATGGGTCGGGTGATGAACGCCGTCGCGGACGCCCTGGTCGGAGCCCACCCGGAGAGGGAGATCCGCTAGCTCCCCGGGTGGACCCGGGCCCGTCCCGGGCCGGTGCTGCCCAGCTGCGGGCCAGTCGCGGGTCAGTCGCGGGTCAGGCGACGGTGCGTGACCCGGTGCGGTCGCGCCGCCTCGGCGCCCAGCCGCTCGATCTTGTTCTCCTCGTAGGCCGCGTAGTTGCCCTCGAACCAGAACCACGAGGCGGGGTTCTCGTCCGTGCCCTCCCACGCCAGGATGTGGGTGGCCACCCGGTCCAGGAACCACCGGTCGTGCGAGGTGACCACGGCGCAGCCCGGGAAGTCGAGCAGCGCGTCCTCGAGCGAGGACAGCGTCTCGACGTCCAGGTCGTTGGTGGGCTCGTCGAGCAGCAGCATGTTGCCGCCCATCTTGAGGGTCAGCGCGAGGTTGAGGCGGTTGCGCTCACCTCCGGAGAGCACCCCGGCCTTCTTCTGCTGGTCCGGGCCCTTGAAGCCGAACGAGGCGACGTAGGCACGCGAGTTCATCTCGAAGTTCGCGACCTTGATGAAGTCGAGCCCGTCCGAGACGACCTCCCAGACGTTCTTGTTCGGGTCGATGCCGCCCCGGCTCTGGTCGACGTAGGAGATCTTCACCGTCTGCCCGACCTTGAGCTCGCCCTCGTCGGGCTGCTCCTGACCGGTGATCATCCGGAACAGCGTGGTCTTGCCGACGCCGTTGGGGCCGATGACGCCCACGATGCCCGCCCGCGGCAGCGAGAAGTTCAGGTCGTCCATCAGGGTCCGGTCCTCGAAGCCCTTGGTCAGCCCGTTGGCCTCCAGCACCACGTCACCGAGACGCGGGCCCGCGGGGATGTTGATCTCCGAGGTGTCGATCTTGCGCATCCGGTCGGCCTCGGCCGCCATCTCCTCGTAGCGCGCGAGTCGGGACTTGCTCTTGGTCTGGCGGGCCTTGGCGTTGGAGCGCACCCACTCGAGCTCGCGCTCCAGGGCCTTGGCGCGCTTGGCGTCCTTCTGGCCCTCGATCTTGAGCCGGTCCTTCTTGGTCTCCAGGTACGTCGTGTAGTTGCCCTCGTAGGGGTGCGCCTGACCCCGGTCGAGCTCGAGGATCCAGGAGGCGACGTTGTCGAGGAAGTACCGGTCGTGGGTCACGGCCAGGACCGCACCGGGGTAGCTGGCCAGGTGGCCCTCGAGCCACTGGACCGACTCGGCGTCGAGGTGGTTGGTGGGCTCGTCGAGCAGGAGGAGGTCGGGCTGCTGGAGCAGCAGCTTGCACAGCGCCACGCGGCGCCGCTCGCCACCCGACAGGTGGTCGACGACGACGTCGGCCGGGGGGCAGCGCAGGGCGTCCATGGCCTGGTCGAGCCGGCTGTCGAGGTCCCACACGTTCGCGGCGTCGAGCTCGCTCTGCAGGTCACCCGCCTCGGTGGCGACCTTGTCCTGGTCGGCGTCGGGGTCGCCCATCATCATGTAGAGCTCGTCGAGGCGCGCCATCTTGGCCTTGGTCTCGGCCACGGCCTCCTCGACGTTCTCGAGCACCGTCTTGCCCTCGCTGAGCGGCGGCTCCTGCTGGAGCATGCCGACGGTCGCGCCGGGGTCGAGGATCGCGTCGCCGTTGTTGGCGTGGTCGAGCTGGGCCATGATCTTCAGCATCGACGACTTGCCGGTGCCGTTGGGGCCCACCACGCCGATCTTGGCGCCGTGCAGGAACGAGAGGGTGACGTTGTCGAGGACGACCTTGTCACCGTGGGCCTTGCGCACGTTGCGCAGAGTGAAAACATAATCCGCCATGGTCAGCGAGCCTAGTTGCTGAGCGGCGTCCTGGCTCGATCGGGGCCCTCCGTCACGGTCAGGCCGCGGCGTGGTCGGTGGTGGGACCGGTGGGCCGGTCGGCGGTGCGCGGGGTCCGGGTGAAGACCGTGGTGCCGCGGCTCAGGTCGTGGCCGACCAGGACGGCGTCGACCTCGACGGTGGTCACCTCCACCCCCGCCTGGTTGACCCAGACCCGGGGCAGCAGCCGGCCGTGGACCACGACCGGGTCCCCACGCCTCAGCGAGTCGGCGCAGGTGCTCGCGAGGGCCCGCCAGGCGTTGACGGTGTACCACTGGGTCACCCCGTCCACCCACTCCCCCGTCCCGCGGTGGTAGCGGCGCGGGGTGCTGGCCACCCGGAAGCTGGCCACCGGGTTCCCGGCCGCCTCGCGCACGGTCACGTCGCTGCCCAGCCAGCCCTGCAGCGTCACGGTCGTCTCGTTGAGCATGCGTCCTCCGCTCTCGCCCGGGTGCCGGGCCGTCGACCGGGGACGGCCGTCCCCGGATGAGCCCACCCTCTGACCGGGCCGGCGCGACCGCGGGCCGGCACGGGCCGGCGGTGCAGGACGCTGCGTCACCGGGTCGCTGTGGACGCGGAGCGGCCCGGAGCGACCTGGTGCCAGGTGCTAGGCCAGGGCCTTCGACAACCCGGCGCGAGCGCGGGTGTAGGCCGCGAGCTCGGCCTCCACGGGGCTGACGACGAGGTCGTGGGCGACGCTGTCGACCGCGGCGCGCAGCCGCGAGTCGGCGCTCCCGGCGCGCCGGGCCGCCGTCCCGGCCACCAGCCCACGGCAGACCAGGGCCAGCAGGATGCCCAGCCCCACCCCGCCGAGCAGCATCACCAGGGGCAGCGCGACGCCGCCGACCTTCGGGGTGCTGGCGAGGGTGCCGGACAGCCCGGCGGCCGCGGTCCAGGCCGCACCCACGAGCGCGGTGACGATCAGGACCCACTGCAGCACCCGGACGATCCCGGCCCACACCGGGATGCGCGCGACCTGGAGGTCCACGCCCCGCAGGGCCTCGTCGAGGCGGTCGCCGACCTCGGGCAGCCGGTCGACCGAGGCCCGGCGCACGGCGTCGGCCCAGGGCCGACCGAGCCCGCGGGTCGCCTCGTCGGTCAGCGCCCGGACCTCGGAGTCGACGCGGGCGCGCTGCACCGACGTGGTCTCGGGCACGGCCGCGTGCGTGCCACGCAGGGCCCGGGTGGAGGAGCCGAGGTCGAGCTGGAGCTTCTTCAGCGGGTCGGGACGCAGCCGGCTGGCCCACGAGACCAGGGGCCACCCGGTGGCCCGACCGGCGCGCAGGCGGGTGGAACGCTCGACGGCCTCCACGACGGTGGGGACCCCGGCGGCCTCCGCGAAGGCGTCCTGCATCGCACGCACCCGCTGGTCGGACAGTGCGCGGGTCGCGGCGTCGCCGCCGGCCTCCTGCAGGCGTCCCGCCACGGCGCGCACGTCGGCCTCGATCCGGGCGGCGGTCATCTTCTTGGCGCTGACCCGCGACTCGATCTCGCGACGCAGCGCGTCGATGCCGATGCCCTCCCGGGCGCTGACGGCGATCACCGGCACCTGCCCGAGACCGTCGGCCTGGAGCAGGCGGCGCACGTCGGCGACCATCGCCTCCCGGCCGTCCGGGGCCACCGTGTCGATGTGGTTCAGCACCACGACCATGACGCCCTCGTGGGTCTTCAAGGGCGCGAGGTAGCGGTCGTGGATGGCCGCGTCGGCGTACTTCTGGGGGTCGAGGACCCACACGAGCATGTCGGCGAGCGCCACGAGACGGTCGACCTCGAGGTGGTGCGAGACCTCGGTCGAGTCGTGGTCGGGCAGGTCGAGGAGCACGACGCCCTCGAGCGCCTGGGACTCCCGACGGGTGTCGAGCATCGAGTCGCGGGTGGTCTGGTGCCGCGGCGGGATGCCGAGCCAGTCCAGGAGCTCACCGGCACCGTCGCTGCCCCAGACGCACGCCGTGGCCCACGACGTGGTCGGGCGGCGTACGCCGACGGCGGAGAGCTCCAGGCCGGTCAGCGCGTTGAAGGTGGAGGACTTCCCGGAGCCGGTCGCGCCGGCGATCGCGACCACGGTGTGGGACGCGGAGAGCCGCAGGCGGCTGGTGGCGCGGTCGACGACGGACTCGGCGGCGTCGACGAGGTCGTCGTCGAGCCGTCCGCGCGCCGCGTCGACGGCGGTGGCCAGCCCCTCGATGCGAGCGCCGGTGTCGGTGCCACGGGTGACCAGCTTCTTGGCCCCGTCCAGCAAGGACGTCATGTTCTCCCACTCAGCGTGCGGTCAGTGCTGGAGGACACCCTAGGGTGCCCCGGGCGCCAGGTCGCGAGCAGGGCTCAGCCCTGCCGGGGCGCGGCCGCGAAGCGGACGTCGTCGACGCGGCGCGCCGCCTGCCGCAGCTGCTCCGCGGAGCCGGGCACGAGGCCGAGCCCGTCGACCAGGGACGTGTAGCGGGCGCGCTCGGTGTCGAAGAGGCCGGTGATGCGCTCCTCGAGCATCGTGCGGGCCCGGTCGGCGAGGCCGCGCACGGCCTGGTCGCCGAAGACCGCCTCCAGCAGCTTCTGGCCCAGGGCCGCCGATCCGCCCGCGATGCCCGCCTCGGCCCCGGTCAGGCCCGCGGTGTGGGTGAAGACCACGACCATCAGGGCCACCGAGAGGCCGTTGACCCCGAAGGCCAGGAAGCGTGCGGTCGAGCGCTTGTCGGCGCCCTCGGCCTTGACCATCTCGAGGACGTCGCCCTGCCAGTCGCGCACCGCGCGCTCGGCACGACGACGCAGGTCGCGCGAGGCGCGACCGATGTCGGGCCCGGCCTGCGCGAGCAGGCCCACCCCGGCCGCGTGCTGCTGCCAGGCGGCCTCGGCACGCTCGGCGGCCTGCTCGGCGTGCTCCAGGATCAGCAGCTCCAGCCCCGACTCGACGGCGACGGTGACCCGCTCGGCCTGCTGCGGCTTGCCCTTGACCGCGTTCACGACGCGGTCGCGCAGCCAGCCGACCCGGTTCTCGAGCGACTTCAGCAGCTCACCGGTGCCGACGAACTCCTGCCAGCGGGCCAGCACCTCCCCGCGCAGCAGGGTGCCGTCCGCGGTCGCCTTGACGGCATCGGCGGCGGCGCGCTCGTAGGCCCGCTCCGCCTCGTCGCGCAGGGTGGCGGCCGTCTCGAGCTGCACGGCCGCGGCATCGGCGACCGGGTGCACGTGGTGGGTGATGCTGCGGATCGCGCCGTCGAGGGTCTGCTTGACCACCGCGGCGCGGGCGCCGGCGTCGTGGGCCAGCGAGTCCAGCCAGCCGCGCACGTCCTGGACGTGCGCTGCCGGCAGCAGGCCCTGGGCGTCGACCGGGCCCTCGTGGACGACGAAGAGCGGGGAGTCCTTGAGACCGCGCGAGGCCAGCATCCGGGCCAGGTGGGTGGAGACGGTCTGCACCGCCTCGGGGGCGGTGCGGTCGAGGACCACCGCGACCGCGGTCGAGCGGTCGGCGGCCTGCTTGAGGAAGCCCCACGGCACCTGGTCGGCGTACCGCGCGGCGGAGGTGACGAAGAGCCACAGGTCGGCGGCGGCCAGCAGCTGGGCGGCCAGGGTGCGGTTGCGCTCCTCGACGGAGTCGACGTCGGGGGCGTCCAGGATGGCCAGTCCCTGGGGGACGGTCTCGGAGGCCACCAGCTGCAGGGCGTCCGGGTCGTTGGTGGTGTGCTCGACGCGGCGCAGGTCGGGCAGGAGCCGGTCCTGGCCGAACCAGTGGCCGTCGTCGGGGTGGTGCACCAGCACCGGCGAGCGGGTGGTGGGGCGCAGCACCCCGGGCTCGGTGACGCGGCGCCCGACGAGCGAGTTGACCAGGGTGGACTTGCCGGCGCCGGTCGAGCCGCCGACGACCGCGAGCAGCGGGGCGTCGATGGTCATCACGCGCGGGATGACGTAGTCCTCCAGCTGCGCGACCATCTCGTCGTGCGAGGCGCGCACCTCGTCGACGCCGGGCAGGTCCAGAGGGAGGGTGGCGCCCTGCAGCGCGCCGCGCAGGCGGACCAGCGCGGTGAGCATCTGGGCGTCCTCGGCTCCGCTGGGACTGGCGTCGGGGCGGGCTGTCATCGGGTTGGAACCACCTGTCCGGGAAAAGCGATGGAAGGACGAACGGCGCGGATGCGGGCGACGTAGTCCTGTCCTCGGAGTGCGAAGTCT
Organism: Nocardioides dokdonensis FR1436; assembly: GCF_001653335.1. Classification (NCBI taxonomy): domain Bacteria; kingdom Bacillati; phylum Actinomycetota; class Actinomycetes; order Propionibacteriales; family Nocardioidaceae; genus Nocardioides; species Nocardioides dokdonensis. The sequence goes on along the minus strand of NZ_CP015079.1, from coordinate 2,450,851 downwards.
GGCGGAGGGGTGCCGCGGAGGTAGCGGTGGTGCAGGAACCCGAGCTCGATCACGGCCTGCTGGTAGTCGATCATGGCCCGTTCACCGGCGGTGCCACCGAGCCGTCGGGCGTGGCTGCGGGCCCTCCGGCGGGCGCCGAGGTCGACGACCCAGCCGATGTCGGTGGCCGGCAGCAGCCCGCGCTGGGCCGCGTCGCCGAGGGCGGCGGCCAGCATCCGGCGCTCGGACCTGCGCGCCCACACCGCCAGCACCGCCGTGGCCACCAGCGCCGGAGCCATCAGCACGACGTAGACGACGACGAAGCCGCCGAAGCCGTAGATGGTCGACCCGTTCCAGAGCCCGTGCGCGAGCACGGCGAGGACGTAGCCGCCCAGCGGGGCGAGCACCCGCATCGCGGTGGAGCGGGAACCGACGGCCAAGCCGACCCCGATGCCGATGAACGTGGTGAAGAAGGGGTGGGCGAAGGGGCTGAAGAGGCAGCGCAGCACGAAGGTCGTGGTCAGGGCCTCGGTGCCGCCGGGGCCCATCCCGTCGGTCCCGTTGTAGGCCGCGGCGAGGTAGAGGATGTTCTCGACGAAGGCGAAGCCGATGCCGACCATGCCGGCGTAGACGATGCCGTCGAGGACGCCGTCGAGCTCGGCGCGGCGCCACCACAGCAGCAGGACCAGGAACGCGCCCTTGAAGAACTCCTCGGTCACCGGCGCGACGACCGCCAGGCTGGCCGCCTCGGTGACCCCGACGACGAGGCCGCCGACGCCCTGCACCAGCAGCGCGGCCGCCGTGGCCACGAAGCCGCCCCACAGCAGGCCCAGCAGGAGCAGGGAGCGTGGCTCGGGCTCGTAGCGGTCCAGCCACAGGTAGCAGGCGACCAGGGGGCCCACCGGCAGGGCTGCGAGCACGGTGGCCAGGACCAACGAGTCGGGCCCGCCCGACAACGCGATGACCAGCAGGATCGGCAACGCTCCCAGCACCACGAGCGCGGTGACCACGACCGTGAAGGCGACGTTGTCGCGACGCGTCGGCACCATGCGCGTGACCCTATCGGCAGGCGACCCGGCACGCCGTCCCGGCGCGACCACGCGACGTACCATGGCCGGATGAGCGAGCAGAGCGTCCCCGCGCCGACCGAGCCCAAGACCGAGTCGCACGACCCCGCCGTGCCGGAGGCGTACTCCACGTTCATGCGCTCGGGCTGGGGCGACCGCGAGCTCGACCTGCCCCGCCACCCCGTCGCCGACCTGGCCGCGCAGCGCCGGGCGCGCCTGAGCGAGGCCTTCCCCGGCGAGCGGCTGGTGCTGCCCGCCGGCACCTACAAGGTGCGCGCCAACGACACCGACTACCGGTTCCGCAGCGACACCGCCCACACCTACTTCACCGGCAACCTCACCTCCGACGCCGTGCTGGTGCTGACCGACGGCGAGGCCGTGCTCTACGCGCGCCCCCGCTCCTCGCGGGAGACCGACGAATTCTTCCGGGACCGCCAGTACGGCGAGCTGTGGGCCGGGCGCCGCCCCTCGGCGCACGAGCTCTCGTCCTCGCTCGGCATCGGGGTCCGCCACGTCGACCGGCTCGCCGACGACCTGTCCGGCGTCCAGCACAAGACCCGCGTGCACCGCGGGGTCTCCGCCCACGTCGACCGTCTCGTCAGCGCCGACGCGGCCCTCGACAGCGAGCTGGCGCGGGTCGTGTCCGAGATGCGCCTGGTCAAGGACGACTGGGAGGTCGGCGAGCTGCAGGCCGCCTGCGACGCCACCACGATGGGCTTCGAGGACTCCGTGTCGGACTGGGCCAACGTGCTCAAGTACGGCGAGCGCTGGATCGAGGGCACGTTCTTCCGCCGGGCCCGCGCGATGGGCAACGACATCGGCTACGACTCGATCGTCGGCGGCGGCAAGCACGCCACGACGCTGCACTGGATCGAGAACTCCGGTGCGATCACGCCCGGGGAGCTGGTGCTGCTCGACATGGGGGTGGAGGGTCACAACCTGTACACCGCCGACGTGACCCGCACGCTGCCCGTCGACGGCAGCTACACGGCGCTGCAGCGCGAGCTGTACGACCTCGTCCTCGCCTCCCAGGAGGCCGGCTTCCAGGCGGTGCGCCCCGGCACCCCCTTCGCCGACGTGCACGCCGCGTCGATGACGGTGCTGGCCCACGGCCTCGAGGGCATGGGTCTGCTGCCGGTGCCGGCCGAGCAGGCGCTCGACCCCGAGAGCAAGGTCTACGCCCGCTGGACGCTGCACGGCACCAGCCACATGCTCGGCATGGACGTGCACGACTGCGGCGCCGCGGCCCCCGAGTCCTACGCGAAGGGCACCCTGGCCGAGGGGATGGTGCTGACCGTCGAGCCGGGCCTGTACTTCCAGGAGGACGACCTGCTGGTCCCTGCGGAGCTGCGCGGCATCGGGATCCGCATCGAGGACGACCTCGTGGTCACCCGCGACGGCCACCGCAACCTCTCCGCGGCGCTGCCCCGCAGCGCCGACGACGTCGAGGCATGGATGGGCGCCCGGCTCTGACCCGCTCCCCCTGGGCGCTCCCTCCGAGGCCGGCTCAGCCCCCGGTGGCGGCCGGCAGGTCCAACCAGAACGTCGATCCCTCGCCCGAGCGCGACTCGACGCCGAGCAGCCCGCCGTCGCGCTCGGCGACGGCACGGGACAGGGAGAGACCGAGCCCGGTCCCCCGCACGCCCGGCTCGGCGAAGCGCACGAAGGGCTCGAAGACCTGGCTGAGCTGACGGGGGGTCAGCCCGGGCCCGGTGTCCTTGACGCTGATCCGGATCCGGGGCTCACCGGCCTCGCCCTGCGTCGGGGTGGCCGAGACGGTGACCCGGCCGCCGGCACGGTTGTGCGCCACCGCGTTGCCGACGAGGTTGGTCAGCACCTGGCGCACGCCCGCCGGCGTGCCCAGCACCGCGAGGTCCGCGGGCACCGACGCGGTCACGTCCACCTGCGCCGTGGCCGCCGGGGTGCGCACCCAGTGCACGACGTCCTGGACCGCCTCGGCGACCACCACCGGCTCGCGGGGCGCGTCCCCGAGGACCCGGGCGGTGCTCAGCAGCTCCTCCACGATCGCGAGCAGCTGCTCGCCGGCGCCGACGATGATCCCGGTGTCGCGGTGCACGCCGGCCACGAAGCGCGCCAGCTGCTCGGGATCGGTGACCCCGGCCAGGTCCTCGGCGTCGGACTGCAGCACCTCGGCGTAGCCGAGGATCGCGCTGATCGGGGTGCGCAGCTCGTGGCCGGTGGCGGCGAAGAACTGCTGCTGGACGGCGCTGGCCTGGTCGCCGCGCGCGATCGCGTCCGCCAGCGAGTGCCGGGTCGCGAGGACCTGGAGCCGGGACCGCAGGGCTGCCGCGAGCAGGGTGAGGTCGGCGATGTCGCCGTCCGGCCACGGACCGCCCGTCGCGCTCAGCAGCGAGATGCTGCCGAACATGACGCCATCGTTGACCTGGGAGGAGCTGACCAGGCTGCGGACCCCGCAGGCGAGCATCTCGCGGCGGTCCTGCGCCGCCTCCGGGGGCAGCAGCTCGACGTCGGTGATGACGACGACGCCCTCGCGGGTGCGCGGCGACATCCACGGCATGGTCAGCGCGGCCTCGGGCCCGGCGTCGCCGTCCGGCACCACCGACACGAGGCTCCCGGGGCTGACCCACTCGCGCAGCCACGCGCGCTGCCCCAGCTCGATCCACCCGTCCTTGCTCTCCGGCTCGTACGTCGTCAGCGCCACCGTCACGGCATCGACGCGCGGGTGCGGCAGGAACATGTCAGCGATGGCCTCGACCGCCTCCGCGCCACTGAGCGCGCCCTGCAGGATCGCCTGCGCGAGCCGCGTGGCCGCGGCCGTGGGCTGGGCCTCGTCCCCGAGGACCTGGAGGGGGCCGGGCTCAGTCACTGCTGCTCCTGTCGGGGTGCCTGGGGTGCACGACCAGTGTGGAAGGGGCGGGGAAGATGCCGCGGCTCTGGTCCACCCGGGCGACCGCGCCGGGCTCCAGGTCGTGCCGACCCGCCCAGGCGACCACTTCGAGAAGCTGTGCCAGGCCCAGGTTACGCCCCGGGCACGCGTGCGGCCCGGCACCGAACGGCAGCCAGGCCCCCGGTCTCATCGCGACACCCGTCCAGCGGCGCGGGCTGAAGACGCCGCGATCGGCCTCACCGTGCTCCGGCCCCGGGACGAGCTCGGCGCGACGCCCGAGGAGCAGCGGACTCACGAGGGTCACTGCCTGGGCCGGCAACCGGGTGCTGCCCAGCTCCACCGGCGCCGCGCTCACGCGCCCGGTCACCCACGTCGGCGGCGTGAGCCGCAGGGTCTCCCAGACGGCGGCGAGGGGTTCGGTCTCCCCCGCACGCAGGTCGGTGGCCACGCCGGGATGGGCCGCCAGCGCGACCAGCAGCCACGCCCCGGCCGCGATCGGCACCTGCGTGCCGGCGGCCAGGTAGGTCGCGATCCTGGCGGGGTGCTGCTCGCCGGCGTCCGTGAGCCGCTGCTCCAGACGTCGACGTGCCACGGACTCGCGGCGCCGTACGCGGGAGAACCGCGCGGGGTTGCGACGGTGGGCGATGACGGGGCCCAGGGCGTCGACCCACGACAGCACGAGGTCGGCGATCTCGTCGCGGGCCGTGGGGTCGAGGTCCGGCAGCGCCGCCGCGGCCGTGGAGCGCGCCACCGGGGCACGCAGCAGGTCCATCGCCTCGACGACGGTCCCCGGGTCGCCGCAGCGGCTCCGGAGCTCCTCGGCGACGACCCGGCGGCCTGCCGCCACAGCAGCGGGGCCCAACGCTGCGAAGGTCTCGTGCGGGGTGGGCGGGCCGGACGCGGCAGCACGGCCCGCGCCCCGGCGCACCGCACGGCGACTCACGTCGAGGGGGAAGTCGAAGCACGCGGTGTCGGTGAGCACGCGCCGGGAGTCGGCGGGGCTCGTGACCAGCCACGGCCCGGTCCGCCCCAGCGCGACCGGCTCGTCGGCACCCACCGCACGTAGAACGGCACCGAGACGCCCGGAAGGCGCCTCGGTGCCGAGACTGGGGAACGGACCCGTCATCCGGGTCCGCTCCTCGATGGTCGGGCCACCGTCAGCGGCCCGGACGCCATCCGTAGACGGCGCTGAGCTGGCGAGCGACACGGCGCTTCTGGATCAACTTGAGCATGGAATGTTCCTCCCTCGACGAGACCGACGTCCCCGGGCACCTACCCAGCGACGAGCCGACCAGACCCTCCCCGGCACGGCTGGGCTCATCCTAGGGACCGGGCCGACCCCACGACCAGCAATTCGTGCAGCCGGGAGGCGAGGCTCAGGTCCTGGTCGACAGCTCGTCGAGCAGGTCGACGAGCTGCTGCTTGCGGAACGGCTTGGGCAGGACGGCGTCCACACCCAGCTCGTGCAGCGCCGGACGCTTGTCCCCGGCCCAGGCGCTGACCACGACGATGCGCAGGTCCGGGGCGACCTCTGGATGGTCGCGGAGCCACCGGACGACCTCCTCGCCGGTCATCCGCGGCATCGAGAGGTCCAGCAGCATCACGTCGAACCGGTCCGCCGAGAGCGCCTCCACGGCGTGCTGGCCGTCCTCGGCCTCGACCGCCTCGTGTCCCAGGCGCGCGACCATCCGGACCATGATCTCGCGGATGTCCTCCTGGTCGTCGACCACCAGGAGCCGCAGCCGGCGTACGCCGCTCTGATCGGGAGGCGTGACGGCGGAAGAAGGTCCCGCCGAGTCGTCCACGCCCGCAGCGTAACCGGCTTTACCCGCCTCGGCGGCTTCCAGCCGGACGCCCCGGCGCACGGTCCGGCGACGCGTGCGCGCACAGCAGCACCCCGGCCCCGACCACCACGGTCACGCCGGACCCGAGCAGCACGCAGCAGCCGGAGATCGGGTGGGAGAGTCCGGTCCGTGGACCTCAGCCCGGTGGGAGCCGACTCCACCCCGGAGCATCGCGATGACCCGCTACGGCATACTGGCGTCCGGGTCGGCAGCATGCCGTCGAACTGCACCGGGGTCGTCCCTGTGCTTCCGACTGTGGCTTCCGGTCCCCCGCCCCCGTAGCTCAGCTGGATAGAGCAGCGGCCTTCTAATCCGCCGGTCGCAGGTTCGAGTCCTGCCGGGGGCGCTCCTGCTGCACCGCGTGGTCGGTCGGGCCTCAGGCCTGACCCATGCTGGGGATCGTGTCACCCGGGTGGGGGAAGTGCCTCCCCACGGGGGATACTTATCCTTTACCTGATGCGACCTCCGTCGCCGCCGGGCAGGACCGCCGGCAGCAGCGGTCGGTCAGAGGGGAACGACCTTGCCGGAGAAGTGGCAGCAGCATCCTGCGTGGGGCCAGGTGCCTCCGCTCGACCTGGGGACGGGCAAGGCCCGCATCCGCAGGCTCGTCGTCGTGTCGGCGCACCCCGACGACGAGAGCCTCGGCGTCGGCGGGCTGATCACGACCGCCCACCGCGCGGGGATCGACGTGTACGTCGTCCTGCTCACCGCCGGCGAGGCCTCGCACCCGCCCGGTCGGGAGATCAGTCGCCAGGCGCTGGCCACCGAGCGGCTCGCCGAGATGGAGGCCGCGGTCGCGCTGCTGGCTCCCGGCGCCCCGGTGGTGTTCCTCGGCGCGCCCGACGGCGGCGCCGCGGAGGTCGAGGACCAGATGGTGACCGCCCTGACGGACATCGTCGGCGACGGCAGCCACACCCTGCTGGTCGCACCGTGGCGCCACGACGGCCACCCCGACCACGACGCCGCCGGCCGGGCCGCGGCCGAGGTGGCGACCCTGACCGGCGCCCGCCTCGTCGAGTACCCCCTGGTCATGTGGCGCCTGCGCACCCCGGAGGAGGCGCCGTGGGACGAGATGGTGCGCGTCGACCTGCCCGAGGACGTGCTGGACACCAAGCTCGCAGCGATCCGCGCGCACGTCACCCAGGTGCGTGCCCTCTCCCCCGAGGACCCGCCGGCACTGAGCGGACCGATGCTGGCGCACTTCACCATCCCCGTGGAGCACCTGGTGGTGACCGCGGTCCCGGCCGGTCCGGACGGTGGCGGGCTCAGCGACGAGGACGACCTGCGTCAGACCGTGTGAGCGTCGATCTCGCCGAGCAGCCGGGCACGCACGTCGTCCGGGGCGAACGACGCGTGCACCGACGCCCGGGCCAGGTCGCGCACCCCGTCCTGGTCCAGGTCGAGCAGGTCCGCGGCGATGCCGTACTCGCGGTTGAGCGTGGTGCCGAACATGGGCGGGTCGTCCGAGTGCACCGTCACCGTCACGCCGGCGTCGCGGAACAGGCTCATCGGGTGCTCCGCGAGCGAGGCGACGGCACGGGTGGCCACGTTGGAGGACGGACAGACCTCCAGCGCGATCCCGGTGCTCGCCAGGTGGGCCAGCAGCTCGGGGTCCTGCGCCGCCGACGTGCCGTGCCCGATCCGCTCGGCCCCCAGCAGGTGCAGGGCGTCCCAGACCGTCTGCGGCCCGGTGGTCTCCCCCGCGTGCGGGACGCTGCGCAGGCCGGCTGACCGCGCGGCGTCGAAGTACGGCTGGAACTGCGGGCGCGGCACGCCCACCTCGGGACCGCCGAGACCGAAGCCGACCAGGGCGTCGGTGCGGTGCTCGAGGGCGTACTCCAGCGTCTTCTCGGCCGCCGGCAGCCCGGCCTCGCCGGGGATGTCGTAGATCCAGCGCAGGACCAGGCCGAAGTCCCGCTCGGCCGCGACCCGAGCGTCCTCGATCGCCTCCGAGTACGCCTCGATCGGCATCCCGACACCGTCCTCGTGCGGGCGCACCGAGGTGTACGGCGTGCACGTGAGCTCGGCGTAGCGCACCCGCTGCGACGTGGCCATCTCGCGAGCCACCTCGTAGGTCAGGTAGCGGATGTCCTCCGGGGTCCGGACCAGGTCGACCACGGCGAGGTAGACCTCGATGAAGTGGGCGAAGTCGCGGAACTCGAAGAACCGCTGCAGCTCCTCGAGATCGCTCGGCACGACGCCCGGGTGCCGGGTGGCGAGCTCGGAGACGATCTGCGGCGAGGCCGAGCCGACGTGGTGCACGTGCAGCTCGGCCTTGGGCAGGCCGGCGATGAAGGAGTCCAGTGCGTGAGGGTGCTCGGTGCTCATCGCACCGAACCTACTCACTCGACCCCGGCCACCAGCGCATCGGCGATCTCCTCGACCGAGCCGCCGTTGACGACCTCGCCGTCGAGCAGCACCGTCGGGGTGCCCTGCACGCCGGCGTCCTGGGCGGCCCGGGTGGCTTCCTCGACCCAGTCCATGCGGGCGCCGGACTCGATGCCGTCAGCGACGTCGCTCTCCTCGGCGCCGGCCTCGACGGCCAGGGCGACCAGGTCGGCGTCGGAGGGGAAGGGGCCGCTCTCGGAGGGCTGGTTCTCGAACAGCAGGTCGTGGAAGGCCTTGGCCGTCTCGGGGCCGGACTCCTCGAGCACGACCGCGAAGGCGTTCGTGGCGCGGGCGGAGTAGTCGCCGATGCGCGAGAGCAGGTTGAAGGGCCGGTACTCGACGGTCACCTTCCCCTCGTCGGCGAGCCGCGCCAGGTCGTCGGTGGAGACCTCCTCGAGGGCACCGCAGAACGGGCAGAGGAAGTCCTCGTAGACCACGATGTCGTGCGGTGCGTCCGCCGCGCCGATCGTCACGCCGTACTCGCCCTGACCTGCGGCCGGGGCAGCGACGTCGGAGCTGGTGTCGCGCGAGCGCTGGATCACGAACCCGACGCCGATGATGAGCACCATGGCGAGCACGACGCCGCCGATGGACAGCAGCCGGCGACGGCGCTCGGCACGCTCCTGCTCGGCACGGGCCTGCTGGGCGCGGGCGGTGCGGTCGGCCGCGTTGGACTTGTTGCTGCTCATCGTTCTCCCTCGGGGATGGGGTCGGTCAGGTCGAGCGGGAGCGGCGTACGCCGCTGGAAGAGGAGGTTGTCGAGGGCCAGGCGCGTGCGTGGCAGCGCGACGAGGTACGCCGAGGCCAGCAGCAGGCCGGCGTCCCGGGCGATCTCCCACGGGTACTGCGACGCGGCGTCCGGGTCGGCCCCGCCGCCGCCGAAGCAGCCGCAGTCGATGGTCATGCCCCGCGCCCACACCGACGCGATGGCGATGATGAACGCCGCGAACAGCACCGCGGAGACCACGGACGCGCCGCGGGTGAGCACGCCGAGGACCAGCGCGAGGCCGATGACCACCTCGAGCACGGGCAGCAGCTGGCCCACGGTGGGCACCACGACCTCGGGCAGCAGGTCGTAGGCCCGCACGGCCGCCACGGACTCGTGGGGGGCGGGCAGCTTGACCGCGCCCGCCGCTATCCAGACGCCGCCGGTGAGCAGGCGCGCGAGGAGGCCGATCCACTCCTTGACCGCGCTGCTCACGCCCTGAGGGTAGGAGACCGGGCTGAGGACCCCCTGAGAGAGGGGGCCGGCCCCGCGTAGGGTGGTGGCCCATGAGTGACCGACTGGTGTGGATCGACTGCGAGATGACCGGCCTCGACCTGGGCGCCGACGCCCTGATCGAGGTCGCCGCCTTGGTCACCGACTTCGACCTGAACGTGCTCGGCGAGGGCATCGACATCATCATCAAGCCCCCGGCCGAGGCGCTGGAGCAGATGATCCCGTTCGTCCGCGAGATGCACGAGAAGTCCGGGCTGCTGGTCGAGCTCGACCACGGCGTGAGCCTGGCCGAGGCCGAGGAGCGGGTCCTGGCCCACATCAAGGAGCACTGCCCCGACGGCAGCCGTCCACCGCTGGCCGGCAACACTGTGGCCACCGACCGGGCGTTCCTCGCCCGCGACATGACGACCCTCGAGTCGTTCCTGCACTACCGCATCGTCGACGTCTCCTCGATCAAGGAGCTCTCCCGCCGCTGGTACCCCCGCGCCTACTTCGCCGCTCCCGACAAGCGCGGCAACCACCGAGCCCTCGCCGACATCCAGGAGAGCATCGAGGAGCTGCGCTACTACCGCGAGGCCGTCTTCGTGGCACCGCCCGGACCCGACAGCGCCACCGCCAGGGAGATCGCGGCCCGCCACGGCGGCTCGATCACCGGTCTGGCCGCGGATGCTCCCGATGCAGGCAGCGCCGCGACGATCTAGTACGATTCTCGACGGTCCGGCAGGAACGCCGGGCCCACGGTGGGTATAGCTCAGCTGGTAGAGCGCCGCCTTGTGGTGGCGGATGTCGCGGGTTCAAGTCCCGTTACTCACCCCAGTGGTATCGAGCCCCTGACCTGCGGAGACGCGGTCAGGGGCTCGACCCGTCCCGGGCCGTCCACAGGCGCTGGTACGGTCGGTTCCTGGAGGTGCTCGCACCGCCCGCGCGAGTGGTGCCAGCGTCCCGCCGGCTCGTCGACGATCCCGTCCGCCCTGTCCACGACGGGGACCCGGACGCGGACAGTTCGCTGTCGGGAAGAGTCGGAGATGGCGAAGCCCACCGCTGCCCCGCAGGCTGCGCGCCCGGCCCGGGTCGCGCTGGACCGCTCCACCCGGGTCCCGGACCGCGTCGCGCCGGGACGGATCTGGTACGCCGCGTACGGGTCGAACCTCTGCCGTGATCGCTTCCTGACCTACCTGCACGGCGGCACCCCACCCGGCTCAGCACGTACCTACTCCGGCAGCGACGACACCTCCGTCCCGGACGGCGACGTGGCGTTCGCGCTCCCCGGCAGCCGGGTCCACTTCGCGTTGACCTCAGCGGTGTGGGGCGGCGGGGTCGCGTTCCTCGACACCGACGTCACTGCGCCGGGAGCCTATGCGTGGCTGCGGGCGTACCGGATCAGCACCGACCAGCTCGCGCAGGTGGTCGCGCAGGAGAACGGCCGGCACGCCTCGGCTGCGGCGCCCGTGCCGGTGGCCGAGGCGGTCCGCGATGGCCGGGCCGGGATGGGGCAGGGCGCCTACGAGACCCTCGTCCATCTGGGAGACCTCGATGGCCTGCCCGTGGTCACGTTCACGGCCCCCTTCTCCCTGGCCCAGGCCCGGGTCACGGCCCCGACGGCTGCGTACCTGCGCACCATCGGCGCCGGGCTCGCCGAGACGGCCGGGCATCCCCCGGACCGGCAGGCCGCCTACCTGAGCGGCTGCCCCGGTGCCGACCGGTGGAGCCGCGCACAGCTGGACGCGGCCCTGGCCCCCGACACGTCCTAGCGGCGCGGCCGCGGCGTGCGCTCAGGCCGGGATGTGCCCCAACCCGCCCTGCTGCGCCTGGCCCGGACAGGTGAGCTGCCCGCCACGACCTCGATGCCGTCGACACCGCGCCGGTTGAGTGCGGCGGCGATGGCCCCTTGGCTGACCTCGTCTGCGGCGTACTCCGTCGAAGCCGCCCCAGCGATCTGACGGATGGTGAGCTCAGCGTCATCCACCCCTCAGGCCGGGATGTGGCCGAACCGGCCCTGCTGGAAGTCCTGGTAGGCCTCCATCACCTCGGCGCGGGTGTTCATCACGAACGGGCCCGCCCAGGCCACGGCCTCGCGGATCGGCCGGCCGCCCAGCACCACCACGTCCAGGGCCGGGGTCCGGCTGTCCTGGCGGGCGTCGGCCGCGACCGTGAGGTAGTCGCCGGCGCCGAGCACGGCGGTCTGGCCGGTGCGCAGCGGGCGTCCCTCGACACCGACGGTCCCCTGGCCGGACAGGACGTAGACCAGCGCGTTGTGCTCGACCTCCCACGGGAGGTCGAGGCGGGCCCCCGGCTCGATGGTCGCGTGCACCAGGCTCATCGGCGTGTACGTCGACCCGGGCCCGGCATGGCCGTCCACGGTGCCGGCGATGACCCGGACCAGCGCACCCGCGTCGGCGCTGGTCAGCAGGCGCACCTCACCGGAGCGGATGTCCTGGTAGCGCGGGTCGGTCATCTTGGTGTCCCGGGGCAGGTTCACCCACAGCTGGATGCCGTGGAAGAGCCCACCGGAGGTCACCAGCCACTCGGGCGGGGTCTCGATGTGCAGCAGTCCGGAACCGGCGGTCATCCACTGCGTGTCGCCGTTGGTGATCGAGCCGCCGCCCCCGTGGGAGTCGCGGTGGTCGAAGACGCCGTCGATCATGTAGGTGACGGTCTCGAAGCCGCGGTGCGGGTGCCAGGCGGTGCCCTTCGGCTCCCCCGGCGCGTAGTCCACCTCGCCCATCTGGTCCATCATGATGAACGGGTCGAGCAGGGCCATGTCGATGCCCGCGAACGCGCGGCGCACGGGGAAGCCCTCCCCCTCGTGGCCCTCGGGGGCGGTCGTCACCTGGCGCACGGGTCGCGGCTGGTCACCCAGGCCGGGGGCGCGCACCCGGGACAGCACGGTCAGGTCGTCGACGGTGATCGCGGGCACGGAGCCCACCTCGCTTCACGGAGGATCGGTCAGACCCGACGCGGACCGGCCGGGCACTCGTCCCAACGGTAGTTGAATCCTTGTTGTTCCGGCAGGGTGGTCACGGCAGCGGCGGCAGGTCGACGAAGAAGGTCGTGCCCTGCCCGGGGGCGGACTCCGCACGCATCGTCCCGCCGTGCTGGGCGACCACGGAGTAGGCGATCGAGAGCCCCAGCCCGCTGCCCGGGATCGCCTGGGCCTGCGCCAGGGAGGAGCGGAAGAAGCGCGTGAAGAGCCGCGCCTGCTCCTCGGGCGGGATGCCGATGCCGGTGTCGGTCACGGTGATCGTCGAGCCCTCCGCCGCGCTGGTCAGCGCGACGTCGACGTGGCCACCCGCCGGCGTGAACTTGATCGCGTTGCCGACGAGGTTGATCACCACCCGCTCCAGCATCTCGCGGTTGCCCAGGCACGGCACCGGGTGCGCCGGCACGTCGACCGTGAGCACCACCCGGGACCGCTCGCCGCCCGGCGCCACGACCGCACACCCGGTGGCGACCACCTCGCACAGGTCCACCACCTTGTCGCTGAGCCCCAGCCCGTCCTCCTGCACCCGCGAGAGGGTCAGCAGGTCGTCGATCAGGATGAGCAGGCGCTCGCTGTTGCCCGCGACCCGGGCGACGGCCGACTTCTGGGCCGTGCTGAGCTGGCCGAACGAACCGTCCTCGAGCATCTCCAGGTAGCCCTGGATGCTCGTGATGGGCGTGCGCAGCTCGTGGCTGACGCTGGAGACGAAGGCGTCCTTGACCGCGTCGACCTCCTGCATCCGCGCCAACGCCTCGCGCAGCGCCTCCTCGGTGTGCACCCGCTCGGTGACGTCCTCCGAGGTGCTCACGTAGCCCAGCACCCGACCCGCGTCGTCGGTGATGCGACCCAGGGTCATCGAGTGGGTCCGCACCGCCCCGTCCTTGCGGACGAAGCCCATGTCCTCGCCGGCCATGTCGGGCTCGGCCATCCGCCGCACCACCTCGGAGAAGCGGGGCTCGACGCCGAGCTCCTCCGCCTTGGCCGCGATCTGCTCCGCGGTGTGGAAGACGCGGGTGGTCTCCCCCACGACCTCGGCGGCCGTGTAGCCGAGCAGCCGCTCGGCGCCGGGGTTGAACAGGGTGACCCGTCCCTGGTCGTCGGTGCCGACGATCGCGGTCCCCGTGGCGCTGCGCACGATGCGGTCGAGGGTGTCGCGCTCGGCCGAGGCGGCCCGGGCCGCCTCGATGCTCTCCCCCACCCGCAGCAGCAGCGGCACCACGATCAGGGCGCACGAGGCGGCGTACGCCGCGGTGAGGACGCCGCGCACGTCGTGCTCCATCTCGAGCAGACCGGGCAGGAACGCGAAGGGCCCCCGGCCGAACGTCGTCATCGCGACGGCGAAGGCCAGCACCGCGACCATCTGCGCCAGCGCCTGGGCCGGGCTGGTCCGCAGGGCGCTCCAGGCCAGCAGCGGGATCACCAGGAACACCAGCGGCAGCGAGAGCTCGGGGGCGAAGACGGCCGGCGTGACCACTGCCACGGCGCCCCACTGCAGCATCCGCTCGGGTCGCCGGGCCAGGGTGCCGTGGGAGGGCAGCCTCGCCCAGAGCGGGGTGAGCACCAGCTGGGAGGCCAGGTGCGCGGTGCCGAGCGTCAGCGCGACGAACCACGGCTCCCCGAGGCCGGTCAGCACCGAGGTCACGGCGCCGCCGAGGGTCGCCACCACACCGCCGATCGCGCAGGCGGCCAGGTAGCGACGCAGGTCCGCGTCCCGGCGCAGTCGCCAGCGACCTTCCCTGCCCCCCAGCAGGAGCCGGGCGACTAGCGCGGTCTCGAGCACGATCGTCAGGGAGTAGCCGACCACCACCCCGACAGGGCGGTCGGTCAGGGAGAGGGAGAGCAGCGCGGCCAGCAGCACCAGCCCCAGCATCAGCGGCGCTGCCCGTCGCGGCGCCAGCACGACGAGCCCGGTGGCCAGCCCGACCGGCCAGCTGCCGACCACGTGCCCGGCGAGGGGCGCGGACCGGACCGTGAGCGCCCCGAGGACCACCATCAGCACGAGCAGGCCCGCGGCGCGCAGCTGCCACGACCTCACCCAGTCAGTCGACACGGTGCCCCTTCCGCTGCAGCCCGCGGTCCGGGCGCCAGCATCGTGACATCTCGGTGGGCAGCGCGTGGACTTCCCGCACCGCTGGCTGGTCGCGGGGCCCAAGACTTCACCTTCGGCACGGGTGGACGAAGCGGTGCGACCGCTCGTCTAGGTTGGCCCGATGAGCTCGGCACCCTCGCGCACCCACTACGACGTCGCCGTGGTCGGCGGTGGCCACAACGGCCTCACCGCGGCCGCCTACCTCGCTCGCGCCGGACTCTCCGTCGCGGTGCTCGAGCGGCTGGACCACACCGGTGGCGCAGCGGTCTCCGCACCCGCCTTCAGCGGTCACGACGTGCGCCTCTCGCGCTACTCCTACCTGGTCTCGGTGATGCCCGACCAGCTGATCAGCGACCTCGACCTCGACGTGCGGCTCACCTCGCGCAGCACCGCGTCGTACACCCCGACGCTGCGCGACGGCGTCCCCGGCGGCCTGCTGGTGCAGCGCCCCGAGGGCGACGAGACGGCGCGGTCCTTCCGCGACCTCACGGGCGGCGACGACGAGTACGCCGCGTGGACCGACTTCTACGCCGGGGTCGGACGGCTGGCGCAGGTCCTGGCGCCCACGCTGCTCGCGCCGCTGCCGCACGAGCGCGACGTGCGCGCCCAGGTCGACGCCACGACCTGGCGTGACGTCGTCGAGCGTCCGCTCGCCGAGGCCATCGAGCGCCGCTTCGCCGACGACACGGTGCGCGGGGTCGTCGGCACCGACGCCCTGATCGGCACCTTCGCCTCGCTGCACGACCCGTCGCTGGTCCAGAACCGGTGCTTCCTCTACCACCTGATCGGCAACGGGACGGGCGAGTGGCGGGTGCCGGTGGGCGGCATGGGCTCGGTGAGCGACGCCCTGGCCACGGCCGCGCTCCGCGCCGGCGCGGAGCTGGTCACCTCCGCCGGCGTCTCGGCCATCCGACCCGGCGGGGACGACCCGGCGGAGATCGACGTGCACACCTCGGCGGGCGCCCGCACGATCACCGCGACCACGGTCCTGGCCAACGTGGCGCCCTGGGTGCTGCGCATCCTGCTCGGCGAGCCCGCGGACCCGGCCTCCAAGCCGGTGGGCGCCCAGCTCAAGATCAACCTGCTGCTCGACCGGCTGCCCCGGCTGCGCTCCGGCGTCGACCCGGCGGAGGCCTTCGCCGGCACCCTGCACCTCGCCGAGGACTACTCCCAGGTCGAGCGCGCCTACGCCGACGCCGCGGCCGGCCGGGTGCCGACGCAGATGCCCGGCGAGGTCTACTGCCACTCCCTCAGTGACCCCTCGATCCTCGGCTCGGCCGCGCCCGGGATGCACACGATGACCTACTTCGGGCTGCACACCCCGGCCACGCTCTTCGAGCAGGACACCGAGGTGACCAAGCAGCTCGCGGTGCAGCGGGCCCTCGCCGCGCTCGACGAGCACCTCGTCGAGCCGATCTCGTCGGTCGTCGCCCGCGACGCCGAGGGCAACCCCTGCATCGAGGCCAAGATCCCCCAGGACATCGAGGCCGACCTGGCGATGCCCGGAGGGCACATCTTCCACGGGGACCTGGACTGGCCCTGGGCCCCGCAGCGGGCGCGCCTCGACACCCCTGCACAGCGCTGGGGCGTCGCCACCGGTGTCGACCAGGTGCTGCTCTGCGGTTCGGGCAGCCGCAGGGGCGGTGCCGTGTCCGGCCTGGGCGGTCACCACGCGGCGCACGCGGTCCTCGAGAGCCGCTGACCGGGGCTCCAGCCCCCTCGATTTCGACTCCCCGCCTCCCACTGGTAGCGTTCTTCTCGCTTCACCACGCGGCATTAGCTCAATTGGCAGAGCAGCTGACTCTTAATCAGCGGGTTCGGGGTTCGAGTCCCTGATGCCGTACCGCGCTCGACCGGCCGAGGCCCACCACGGAGAGATCCGGGTGGGCCTCGACTGCTTTCCCGGGGCGATCCAGCTCTGTCCCGGCCGACACGGGACGCCGGCGGTCCGCACCGCGTAGCCTCGGTCACGAGCCACCTGCGATGAGGGACGGGGCGGCCCGGGGCAGGGAGGGCCCGTTGACGCGTGAGAGCGAGGCGGTGACGTCGCGGCCGGACGTGGATCCCGAGAGCTCGGGACGCACGATGACGGCGCTGTCGACCGTGCGCGACACCGACCTGAGGGACCTGCTCGCCCTCGCCGCCGACCTGCTCGACGTCGAGGTGGCAGCGGTCACCGTGGCCGACGGCGACGACTTCCACTACCCCGTCGCGGTGGGCATCGAGCCGTTCTCCACGCCGTACGCCGCCGCGATGTGCCGGCAGGCGTGGGGACACGGCGAGCTCTTCGAGGTGCCCGACACGCTGCTCGACCCCCGCTTCACCGACTCCCCCTTCGTGACCGGCGAGCTGGCGTCGGTGCGCTTCTACGCCTCGTTCCCGCTGAGCACGTCGACCGGCGAGGAGACCGGTCGCTTCTGCCTGTTCGGGCTGAGCCCCCGCCGGCTCGACGACGCCCAGCGCCGCGTCGTGGCCACGCTCGCGGTCGCCGCCAACCGCATCCTGGAGCTGCGGCTGCGTCGCCTGGCGCCGATGCCCGCACCCACCGCCGACGTGCTGGCGATCGCCGCGCAGGTCAGCCACGACCTGCAGTCCCCCCTGGCCACGCTGATGATGAGCCTGGGGGTGCTCCAGGGCGAGGAACTCGACAGCACCACCCGCGCCTCCGTGCTCGCGATGGCCACCAGGTCCGTGGAGCGGATGCGCGGGATGGTCGAGGGCACGCTGCGCCTGCACGACCTGGGCCGCGAGGCGCCCGGTCACGAGACCGTCGACCTGCGGGCGCTCACCGAGCAGCTGCTGGCGGACGAGGCCGAGCAGTGGGACCAGGTCGGCGGCACCGTCGACCTCGGGGAGCTGCCGCCCGTGGTCGGGGACCCCACCCAGCTCACGCTGGTCCTGCAGAACCTGCTCCACAACGCCCGCAAGTTCGCCCGACCGGGCCAGCCACCCGAGGTGGCGGTGCGCGCGGAGCGCCGCGGGGACCGGGTCCGGGTCACGGTGCGCGACGCCGGCGTGGGCATCCCTGCCGGGCACCGCTCACGCGTCTTCGACCTCTTCACCCGCACCGGCCATGCCCAGGGCCACGGCATCGGGCTGGCCACCGTGGCCCGGGTCGTGCACGCGCACGGGGGCGACTGCGGCACCGAGGACCTCCCCGAGGGCGCCGGTGCCGCCCTGTGGTTCGAGCTGCCCGCCGGGTGAGGCTCCGCGACCACCCGGCTGGCACCGTGGCCGGGTGAGCACTGCGAGGAGCGACCACGACGCCGTCGTCATCGGGGCCGGGCACAACGGCCTCGTGGCCGCCAACCTGTTGGCCGACGCCGGCTGGTCGGTGCTGGTCCTCGAGCAGCAGGAGCAGGTCGGCGGCGCGGTCCGCAGCGACACCGACGTGCACCCCGGCTTCGTCCACGACACGTTCAGCGCCTTCTACCCCTTCGCTGCGGCCTCCCCCGTCATCCGCGACCTGGACCTGGAGCAGCACGGGTTGCGCTGGCAGCACCCGCCGGCACCCCTGGGCCACCCCTTCCCCGACGGCAGCTGGGCACTGCTGCACCCCGACCGGCACGACACCGCCGCGGGGCTCGACGGGGAGCACGCCGGCGACGGCGAGGCGTGGCTCGAGCTGTGCCGCACCTGGGACCGGATCGGCGAACCGCTGCTGAGTGCGCTGCTGAGCCCGTTCCCGCCGGTGCGGGGCGGTGCCCGGCTGCTGACCCGGCTGCCCCGGGCCGGTGGGCTGCACCTGGTCCGCGAGCTGCTCACCCCGGCGGCGAGCTTCGGCGCGCACCGCTTCGGCGGCCGCGACGCACGCACGCTGATCGCCGGCAGCGCCGGGCACGCGGACATCCCGCTCGACGCCACCGGTTCGGGGGTCTTCGGGCTGATCATGACGATGCTGGCCCAGACGGTCGGCTTCCCGGTCCCCGAGGGCGGCGCCGGACGCCTCACCGAGGCGATGGCGCGGCGGCTCGAGAGCCGGGGCGGACGGATCGAGCTCGGCACCGAGGTCAGCGCGGTGGAGATCGACCGCGGTCGTGCCGTCGCCGTGCGCACCCGCGACGGCGAGCGGTACGCCGCCGGCCGCGCGGTCGTGGCCGACGTGAGCGCACCGCTGCTCTTCGGGCGCCTCGTGGCGTCCGAGCACCTGCCGACCCGGGTGCGACGCGGGATGGCCTCCTTCGAGCTCGACCCCGCCACCGTCAAGGTCGACTGGGCCCTGTCGGGGCCGATCCCGTGGGCCGCCGCACCCGCGGTCGCACCCGGCTCCTTCCACGTGGGCGACTCGCTGGCCGAGATGCAGCGCTCGCTGGCCGACGTGGCCGCAGGCACGGTCCCGGCCCACCCGTTCATGCTCGCCGGGCAGATGACCACCACCGACCCCACCCGGAGCCCGGCCGGCACCGAGTCGCTGTGGGCCTACACGCACGTGCCCCAGGGCAGCGCGCGCGACGGCGTCGAGGACGGTCCGGTCCGTGGCGTCTGGGACCACGACGACGTCGAGCGGTTCGGCGACCGCATGCAGGACCGGATCGAGCGGCTGGCGCCCGGTTTCGGCTCGCGGGTGCTGTCGCGTCGGGTGCTCGGCCCGCGCGAGCTCCAGGAGCGCAACGCCAGCCTCATCGGTGGCGCCGTCAACGGCGGCACCTCCCAGCTGCACCAGATGCTGGTGCTGCGCCCGGTCCCCGGGCTGGGGCGCGCCGAGACGGGCATCGGCGGGCTCTACCTCGGGTCCAGCTCGGCGCACCCCGGCGGCGGCGTCCACGGCGCGCCCGGCGCCAACGCCGCCCGCGCCGCGATGCTGCACGCCCGCCTGCGCCGAGGGTGATGGCGGGGCGTCCCGCACGACCTACCGTCGCAGTCATGGCCACCATGAAGCTCTCCCGTGCCCTGTCCGCCGCCACCGCGTCGTACGGCGTCTTCGCCCTCGTCCAGCCCGACCACCTGCCCGACGCGCTCGGCTCCGCGCGCGGGGACCGCGACGGCTACCGCCTGCTCGCCCAGGCCTACGGCGTGCGCGACCTCGCCATCAGCAGCGCGGGCATGTTCGGCTCCCCCGCGGTGGTCAGGGCCGCCATGCGCATGCGCATCGCGATGGACCTCGGCGACTGCGCACTGCTGGCCCTGCGCACCGAGGGCGACGTACGCCGCAAGGTGATGGGCGTGACGCTGGGGTGGGGCGCGCTCAACATCGCCGCGCTGCTGATCGACCGGCGGGACTGACCGGCGACACCGGCCCGGGAGCACGCACTACACTCACCGAGTGCTTGGTTGTCAGGCACAACCATCTGCCGAACGAGGAGTCCGGGTGCTCAGGAGCACGACCCCGCGTGCGCGCGGCGGCGAACGCGTCACCTTCGCGGTGCTGGCGGTCGCGGTCTCGTCGTTCGTGATGCTCCAGTCGTTGATCATCCCGGTCCTCGCGCAGGTGCAGGTGCAGTACGAGACCGACCAGGCCACCGTCACCTGGGTGCTGACCGGCTACCTCCTCTCGGCCTCCATCGCCACTCCCCTGATCGGCCGCCTGGGCGACGCGATCGGCAAGCGCAGGATGCTGGTCATCACGTTGGCCGTGCTGACCCTGGGCTCGGCCCTGGCTGCGCTGGCCCCGACGATCGGGTGGCTGATCGTGGCCCGCGCGGTGCAGGGCGTCGGCGGCGGCGTGCTGCCGCTGGCCTTCGGCATCATCCGTGACGAGTTCAGCGACACCCGCGTCAACGGCGCCCTGAGCGTGATGGCCTCGCTCACCGCGGTGGGCTTCGGTGTCGGCATCGTCGTCGCCGGACCGGTCGTGGACTCCCTGGGCTACAGCTGGCTGTTCTGGCTGCCCATGATCGCGACCGCCCTGGCCGCGGTCGGCGCCCTGCTGCTCGTGCCGGAGTCACCGGTGCGCACCCCCGGACGCCTGCCGGTCCTGCCCGCCCTGCTCCTGGCCGGTTGGCTGGTCTGCCTGCTCCTCGGGGTCAGCCAGGGCAACGTGTGGGGCTGGACGTCCGCGCGCGTCCCGGCCCTGCTCGTGGCCGCCGTGGTGCTCCTGGTCGCGTGGGTGGTCGTCGAGACCCGCGTGCCGGTGCCCCTGATCGACATGACGATGATGCGCCAGCGCGGCATCTGGACCGCCAACGCCGTCGCGGCGTTCGTCGGCTTCGGGATGTTCGCCTCCTTCGGGTTCCTGCCCCAGTTCCTGCAGACCCCCACCGCGACCGGCTACGGCTTCGGCGCCTCGATCAGCGAGTCGGCGCAGCTGCTGCTGCCGTCCGCGGTCGCCAGCTTCGCCGTCGGCTTCGTCACCGCGCGGCTCGTGCGCCGGATGGGTGCGCGGACCGTGATCGTCGCCGGCACCCTGGGCAACACGGTCGCGTTCTGCTCGGTGGCCCTCTTCCACGACCACACCTGGCAGCTCTACCTGGCCACCACGGTCCAGGGCCTCAGCTCCGGCTTCGTGTTCTCGTCGCTCGCCGGGGTCGTCATCGCCTCCGTGCCCGCCCACCAGACCGGTGTCGCCAGCGGCATGAACGCCAACATCCGCACGATCGGCGGAGCGATCGGCTCCGCGGTGATGGCCGGCATCCTCACCGCCGACGTGCTGGCGTCGGGGTACCCCACCGAGCGCGCCTACACCCTCGGCTTCCTGGTGCTCGGTGGCGCGATGGTGCTGGCTGCGCTCGCTGCCTCGCGCATCCCGGACCTGCACGAGCAGGGCACCGCGGGGTCCTGGGCCGATGCCGACAACGCGGAGCTCGGCTACCTGCCGTCGGCGCCCGCGCGCTAGGCGGTCGCCTGCCGGTCGCGGGTGTTTCTGCAAGGAATCCTCAAGGTCTGCCCGGAGGTCCGCAAGGTCTCCACAAGGCCCGCTCCCGGGCCGGATCCGCGTGCCAGGCTGCTGTCATCGCCTTCCAGAACGAGGAGTCTCCCGTGCAGATCGAGCTCGCCGCGCCCAGCGCGGCCACCCCGTCCGTCCGACGCCGCCGCCGCGCCACCGCCGTCACCGCCCTCGGCTCGCTGCTGGCCGTCGGGGTCCTCGGGGTGGTCGGCGGTGCCGGCACCGCGGTCGCGAAGGGCAACGATGACGACAAGGACCAGGTCTGCCAGGACCTCAGGTCCAAGAAGATCGACGTCAGCGGCAAGGTGCAGAGCATCACGCTCACGGCACCCGACGGCATGCTGATCTCGGAGTACTGCGTAAAGGCTGGCAGCGTTCAGCAGGGCAACGGCCCGCAGTACGTCACGCTCGACACCCCGACGGCTCAGTACCCGATTTCCCACACCTCCGGCAAAGAGATCTCGCACTACTCGTACTCCTGGGTGAGTGCCCCGTCGACGCCCACGCCGCCGCCCACCCCGACTCCGACGCCGACCCCGACTCCGACCCCCACGCCGACGCCGACTCCGACCCCGACTCCGACGCCCACGCCGACGCCGACGCCGACTCCCACGCCCACCCCGGAGCCCACGCCGACCCCGACTCCGACGCCCACCCCCACGCCGACCCCGACGCCGACCCCGACTCCCACGCCCACCCCGGAGCCCACGCCCCCGCCGACGTTCCCGCCGAACCCGCCGACCAACCCGGGCGGCTCGTTCGACTGGAACTGGAAGTACGCCGACCCGACGTGTGCCGGCCTCGTCGTCGCCTACCCGGGCGACCTGCCCGAGGGCCAGGCCAACGACATCAACATCCGCCTGATGACTCCCCGTGGCCAGGTGACGCTGAACTACCACAACAACGAGGGCACCTGGTCCGGCACACGGGCGTTCCCCTACTCCCAGCACCGCAACTGGCCCGCCGGGACCACCGACTACACCGTCGAGTGGATCCAGGTCGCGGGCACCAACTACCACTGGGAGAAGGGCCTGCGCTGCCTGCTCGAGACCGACGGTGACGCCGACACGCTCGACGTGCCCCGCGCCGTGACCGCCATCGCGGACTTCGACGACGCGAAGGTCAAGCTGCGCCGCGGCCAGAGCGTCGCCACCGACATGGTGACCGTGGACCAGCCCGGCCTGTCCTCCGTGGAGCTGCAGCGGCTCGGCAAGGGTGACTGGACGACGAAGGCGACCCTGCCGGCCGACAGCGGACGGGTGCTCGTGAGCTTCCCGAAGGAGCGCCGCAAGGGCACCTCCCGCTACCGCCTGGTGGTCCACGGCTCGGAGTCGGTCACCGGCGCCGTCAGCGGCGTCCTCAAGGTCAAGGTGCGTCGCTGATCAGGGCCGCACCGACCTCATGACCTCACGGACCGGGTCCGTCAGCGGGTGACCACCTGCTGACGGACCCGGTCCTTGCGGATCTGGGCGTCGGTCCACGCGAAGCGCACCCACTGCTCGTTCGAGAACATCCGGGTCTGGTCCCGCGAGAACGGCGAGCGGGGGTCCTCGGACTGCCCGTAGGTCAGGATCGTGCGAGCATCCACCCCGCGTCGCCCGCGGTAGCTGATCGCCTGGATGTGCGAGGAGCCGTAGGTGATCGGGCGGTACCGGTCGGCGTGGTCGCGCACCCAGCGCGAGGCCAGGGCGTTCGCGTTGCCCACCGAGTCACCCGTCCCGCCGCCGAGGCCGTAGGGGCGAGCGCCTCGGTCCCCCGCGACCTGGAGGCTGCCCCAGCGGGCGTCGAAGGGCACCCCCGCGTCGCGCACCGCGTCGATGGCCGCCTGCATCGCCTCGACGACCTGCGGGTTGTCGGTGTTCAGGTCGCGCGGGGTGGTCAGCGGCTGCTCCGGGTCGAACGGGGTGCGCCACACGGTCTCGACCAGGTCCAACGGCGCGCTCGGCAACCGGGCGACGAACGCCTCGAAGAGGTGCACGCCTCGCGATCCCTTGTCGGAGCGGCCGTCCCAGGCCGCCAGCGCGGCACAGGCCTCGCGTTCGCCGGTCTGCTCGCACACGTCGTCGAGGGCGCCGTCGGCACGCATCACCTCCGCCGCCATCACGCGGTTGGCGTACTGGTGACCACGGAAGCTGCGCGGGGTCTCCTTGCGGCCGGAGGCGAGCCGGTCCATGACGTAGTGCGACACCACCCGGGTGCGCATGGTCCGCTCGCAGCGCTCGCACCCGATGATCGCGGCGTACCCCTCCAGGCGCGCCTCCGGGTTCGGCAGCCAGTAGGAGTCGTTGGCGTTCATCACCCAGTCCTCGCGCACCACCGAGGGCAGGTTCCCCGGCCCGAAGATGCCGGGGCGCTGGGCGTCGGCGTCCTCGCCCCAGGCGCACGACGAGCCGGCCCGGGTGCCGTCGAGGCCCGGGAGCCCCGCGACCTGCTCGAGGACCCGCCCGACCGGGGTCAGGCAGCGCTGGGCCAGCGCGTCCGGCACGTTCGGCACCACCGAGTGGTCGGCGTAGAGCACCTTGCCCTCGCGGTCGGCGGCGGTGGTGTTCACCCACGGCATCCCGCTGCCGGCGTCCTGGCGCCGCAGGAGGTCGCGGACCCCGGTGGCCTTGCCCATGTCGAGGAAGGTGTCGATGGTGCGCAGGTGCTCGGCGTTGGCGTCCCGGATCGCCCACACCGACGCCGGGCTCCACGGCATCAGGGTGTCCGGCGAGTCGACGACGTACCCCTCGGGCGTGCGGTAGAGGTCCTCGGTGACCGTGCTGAGCCGGCCGTCCTCACCCCGCACCCGGACCTCGACCTCGCGTCGTTCGAGCGTGGCCGGGCCGGCGTCGGTGAGGTACGTCGTGGGGCCGACGAGGCGGTACTCGTAGGGCGTGAACCGGTAGGCGGTCGAGACGGTGTGGCTCCAGGCCACGTCCTTGTTGAACCCGATGTTGACCGCCGGCGACCCGACCAGGGACGCGCCGGCCACGTCGTAGCGTCCCGGGATCGTCAGGTGCTGCTGGGTGAAGTGGTAGCGACCGCGCCACGGGAAGTGCGGGTTGCCCAGCAGCATCCCGCGGCCGGTCGAGGTCGCGTCGGCGCCGGCCGCGGTGGCGTTCGAGCCGAAGGGCGCGTCGGGGTCCCGCCCCAGGGCGCGCAGGAGCGCGTCCTGGTCGACCTGGGAGGCGCGGACCGGGAGCGAGGGCAGGCCGGGGTCGTCCGGGCTCGGCGGGGACGCGTCGGCGATCTGCGGCACGAAGACGCCGGTGGAGGCGAGCAGGTTGGCCAGGTAGACGCCGTACCAGAGGTCGAGGGCGGTGACGTCGGGGCGCAGGTAGGCGGCGCCCCGGCAGGCGGGGTCGCGCACGTCGTGGTCGCGCACCCACTCGTTGACGCCCGCCACGTAGCCCTTGACCAGGGCGCGGGCCTGGCGACCGGGGCCGCGGACCTCGTCGGCGAGCAGCGTCTCGACGACCTTGCGGTCGTGCAGGTCGGTGACCAGGGTGTCGACCTGCAGGTTGGTGGCGTCCAGGGTGACCTGGTCGTTGTAGCGCTCCTCGGGGCCGAACCAGCGCGAGCGCTCACCCCGCCCGGTGATCAGGGTGTCGAAGAGGGTGCACGCCGACATCTCCGTGGCGGCGTACCCGCTGCCCAGGCCCAGCGAGGTGAAGTCGCGGGCCTCGATGTGCGGGATGCCGTGCGTGGTCCAGGTGATCTCCGCGCGCATGCCAGCGGGCTCGGCTCGCGGCGTGCTCGGCGGCTGCGCTGCTGCTCCCGCCAGGGTGACGGCGCCCAGGGGCGCGAGGAGGGTGGCGGCGAGCGCGATGACCGCTCGGGTGGGGCGAGTGCTGACCATGCCTGCCCAACGGCGGCGAGTGACCTGCGTTACGCCCTGTCAGCGCGGGTCGATGTCCTGGTGCAGGCGCAGCTCGGCGTGCAGGGCGTAGGGCACCGGGAGCCGGCGGTCCTCGAGCTCGACGACCAGCGCCTCCAGCGCACGGCGCAGCTCGAGCTGGGCCCGACCCAGGTCGTCGCGGCGTCCGGGGTCCTGGCGGCGCAGGGCGACCTCGTCACGCGCCACGCGGACGCGCTCACGCAGCACCGTCAGCGGCTCGCTTCGTCCTGGGGTCCGCACGGGCGCCCACCTCTCGCTCCTGCGGCTTCCTGCCCCGGGCGGGCAGGGGAACGTCGGAGGTCGGTGCCCAGCCTACGTGGGCGGGGCGGCCGGGTGTGCCACCTCACAGGTACAGACCGGTGGCCTGGTCCCCGACCCGCTCGGCGGCCACCGCGTGCACGTCTCGTTCGCGCATCACGACGTAGGTCTCGCCCTGCACCTCGACCTCGGCCTTGTCCTCGGGCCCGAACAGCACCCGGTCGCCCTGCTCGACGGCGCGGGCGTGCGGACCGACGGCCACCACGCGGGCCCAGGCGAGGCGCTGCGCGCCCATGGCGGCGGTCGCCGGGATGACGATGCCTCCCGAGGAGCGGCGTTCACCGGCCTCGGTGTCGAGCTCGACGAGCACCCGGTCGTGCAACATCTTGATCGGGATCTTGTCGCTCATCGCGCTGCGCGCACTCAGGACGTGATCTTGCGGACCGCGACGAAGGCCACGACCACGCCGACGACGGCGCCGACGGTCTTCAAGATGTTGTCCGTGCGGGGCTGCCCGGTCGCCGGGTCGACGTAGTGGGCCTTGATGGTCCAGATCTCGCGGCCGACGATCGTCTTGGGGCTCGCCCGGTGCAGCAGCTGGTCGATGGTGCCCGCCAGTCGCTCGCGGGTCTCCTCGATCTCACGCTCGAGGGCGCTGGGGTCCGTGGTCACGGCGTCACGCTATCAACACCGCCACCACCCCGCGGGCCCCCCGGTGGGGGACCCACCGTGCGGGGGTCGAAGCCGAAGGGCAGCTCGAGGCGGTGCGCCCGCATCAGGGCGTCGTCGGTGAGCACGTCGTAGGTCGCACCGTCGGCGACGACCTGGCCCTCGTGCAGGACCACCGAGCGCGGGCACAGCTCGAGGGCGTAGGGCAGGTCGTGGGTGACCATCAGCACCGTCACGTCCAGCGAGCGCAGCACGTCGGCCAGCTCGCGGCGCGAGGCCGGGTCGAGGTTGGAGGACGGCTCGTCGAGGACCAGCACCTCCGGCTCCATGGCCAGCACCGTCGCGACCGCCACGCGCCGGCGCTGCCCGAAGGACAGGTGGTGCGGCGGCCGGTCGGCGTACGCCGCCATCTGCACCTGCTCGAGCGCGTCCATCACCCGACGCTCCAGCGCCGCTCCGCGCAGTCCGAGGTTGTGCGGGCCGAAGGCCACGTCGGCGCGCACGCTGCCCATGAACAGCTGGTCGTCGGGGTCCTGGAAGACGATGCCGACGCGGCGGCGCACCTCCTGCAGGGTCTCCTTGCCGACCCCGAGCCCGCCGACCTCGACCGAGCCGGCTCCGGCGGCGAGGATGCCGTTGAGGTGCAGCACCAGCGTGGTCTTGCCGGCTCCGTTCGGCCCCAGCAGCGCGACCCGCTCGCCGCGGCGCACCCGCAGGTCCACCCCGTAGAGCGCCTGGTGACCGTCGGGGTAGGCGTAGGCCAGTCCCCGCACGTCCAGGACCGGCGGCTCGGTCGGGTGCACGCGTCCGAGGCTCACCGGTGCGCCTCGGGCTCGGGCATGGTGCCGGTGTAGCCGCGCGAGAGCATCGCGAGGTGCACCCGCTCGCCGCGCTCGTAGGAGCGGATGAACAGGGCGCCGGTCGAGCGGGCGATCACCGGCCACTGGCGGGGGTCGCGGGCGCGGAAGCCGCGGGACTCCCGGGCCACGCGCATCCGGCGCATCTCACCGGTGACGACGTCGAGGTAGCGGACCATGAACGACATGATCTGCACCAGCAGGTGCGGCACCCGCAGCCGCTGGAGCCCGGCCAGCAGGTCCTGCGGCTCGGTGGTGGCCGCCAGCGTCAGCGAGGCCAGCACGCCGAGCGTGGCGGTGGCCAGGATGCCCCACGCGGCGAGCAGCCCGGGTCGGCTCAGGCCGACGCCCAGCACCTGCACCTGCTCGCCGTACGCGACGAAGGGCAGCACCAGCGCGAAGACCACGAACGGCACCTCGACCACCATCCGCTTGAGCAGGTAGGTGGGCGGCACGCGGGAGAGCGCGACGACGCCCAGCAGCACCAGCAGGTAGGCGCCGAAGGCGGCGAACCAGTCGTCGGGGGTGGCCACGACGACGAGCATGAACCCCAGCAGGCCCAGCACCTTCAGGTGCGCCGGGGCGCGGTGCAGCGCCGAGTGGGCGTGGTAGTGCAGGCGGTGCCCGTGCCCGGCACCCACCTCAGGACCCGGTGCTCGTGGGGGTGTCCACGCTGTCGTCGGCCTCGGTCGCCCGCGGGCGGCGGCGTACGCCGTAGGCTACGGCGGTGCCCAGCACGAGGACCACGAGCACACCGGCGACGCCGGCGAGCCCGCCGCCGAGGCGGTCGCTGTCGACGAAGCCGCTGTCGTAGCCCGCGAAGGGGCCGTCCGCGGCGCCGTGGTCCTGCTCGGCGTCGGCGAAGCCGTGCTCCTGGGCGACCGTCTCCAGGCCGTCGGGGCTGCTGGCCGCGTAGAAGCTGATCACGCCGGCCAGCACGAGGGAGACCAGGAGGACACCGACCAGGACGACCCGGGTGCTGACCTTGCGGGTGGGCGCGCTCATGCGGGGACCTCCGGACGTGCGGTGCGGATCTCGAGCGGACGCTCCTCCAGCACCCGACGGGCCCCGCGGACCAGGTCGGGGCGCACGGCGATGATGCCGGCCACCGCCAGGGCGGTGATCAGCCCCTCCCCGACCCCGATGAGCGTGTGCACGCCGACCATGGCGGTGGTGAGGGTGTCGATCGGCACCGGCGCGGCGCCGCCGACGGCGTACAGCGCCACGAACAGCAGCGACGCGGCGGGCACGGAGACGAAGGCCCCGATCCCCGCCAGGACCGGGACCAGCGCGAGCTTCTTGGGCAGCACGGCCTGCAGGCCGCGGAAGACGCCGTACCCGACGACCACGGTGGCCACGCCCATCACGACGACGTTGGTGCCGATCGCGGTGATGCCGCCGTCGGCGAACATCAGGGTCTGCACCACGAACACGACGCTGGTGGCCAGCACGGCGGTCCACGGCCCCACCAGCACCGCGGCGACGGCGCCGCCCATCAGGTGCCCGCTGGTGCCGGCACCGACGGGGAAGTTCAGCATCTGCGCGGCGAACACGAAGGCGGCCACCAGCCCGGCCATCGGTGCGGTGCGGTCGTCGAGCTCGCGCCGGGCGCCGCGCAGCGACACCCCGATCGCGGCCACGGCGACGACGCCGGTGGCGATGGAGGTGGGGGCGTCGAAGAACCCGTCGGGCACGTGCATGGCCGCTCCTGGGCAGGTCTCGGGGCAGGTCTCGGGGCAGGTCTGGGGGCAGGTCTGGGTGAGGCTAGGTTGGACGCCGGTGCGACATCCTCGCCCAGAATACGTTGTTGCAAGTTGTTCGCAACAAGCCGCCATCCGGATTGCCCGCAGGAGGACCCGATGACCACCACGACGCCCGCCCCGCGCCTGGTTCCCGGTGACCAGGCCCCCGACTTCACCCTCACCGACGACACCGGCGCCCAGGTCACCCTCTCGGCGCTGCGCGGTCGCAAGGTGGTCGTCTACTTCTACCCCGCCGCGCTGACCCCGGGGTGCACCAAGCAGGCCTGTGACTTCACCGCGACCCAGGACGCCTTCCGCACCGAGGGCTACGAGGTGCTCGGCATCTCCCCCGACAAGCCCGAGAAGCTCGCGAAGTTCCGCGACGAGGAGGCGCTGGGGATCCGGCTGCTCTCCGACCCCGACCGGTCGGTGCTGACGGCCTGGGGCGCGTTCGGCGAGAAGAAGATGTACGGCAAGGTCGTGCAGGGCGTGATCCGCTCGACCTTCGTCGTCGACGAGCAGGGCGCCATCGAGGTGGCGCAGTACAACGTCAAGGCCACCGGGCACGTCGCCAAGCTGCGCCGCGACCTCGGGCTCAGCGACTGAGCGGGTCGGTGACCAGCCGGGCGTGCAGGTGCTCGTCGTGGCGGTGCCCGTCGGGGTAGCGGAAGGACTGGCGCAGGGTGCCCTCGAGCAGGAACCCCGCGCGGGTCGCCACCGCGCACGAGGCGTGGTTCTCCACGGCGTGGAACAGGTGGACCCGGTGCAGCCCCAGACGGGCGAAGCCGTACGCCGCCGCTGCCGCGGCCGCCGCGGCACCCACCCCGCGGCCGCGGGCCCACGGCGCCACCCAGTAGCCGATCTCGGCGTCGCCCTGCGTGAGGTCGATCTTGTGCAGCGACACCGATCCGAGCAGCCGGCCGGGCTCGCCACCGGGAGCGGGGGCAGCGACCGCCCACGACGCGTGGGTGCCGGTGCTCCAGTCGTTGCGCTCGGCCACGAAGGCCGTCGGCCCCTCCGGCGGCCCGGGGTTCCAGGTCGTGATCGCGGCGTCGGCGAAGGCCGCCACCAGGTCGGTCTCGTCGGCGCGCACGAACGCGCGCAGCCGCACCCCGGCGCCCTCCCACTGCTCCGGCGTCTTGCCGACCGGCGCGCTCACAGGCCGCAGCTGTCGCGCACGAAGGCCACGGCCGAGGCGGTGGCGCGCTCGCCCATGCGCACCAGCAGCTGACCTCCACGGTCGTCGAGCCGCAGCCCGACACGGAACGCGGTCGAGCCCCCGCCCTCCATGAACACGTGGTCGTCGCAGCGGGCCGCCCGGGCCTCCAGCGGGACCAGCAGCGGCTCCCCGTCGCTGCGCACCCGGACCCCCGGCGACCAGTGGGCCGCCCCGGCCGCGCCCAGGAGCGGCGTACCGCTGACGGTGTCGAGGAACAGCACGTGGCCGGGCTCCCCCGTCGGGCGCACGGCCAGGGTCAGGGTGCCGGTGCTGCCCCGCCGTCCGTCGTGGCGCACCGGCAGCCACCGCAGCCCGGCCACCTCCGCCACCGCCAGCTCCAGGCAGCGGGAGGCCAGGTAGCGCCCCAGGACGTCGGTCTCGTCCGCCACGGCGCTGCGCCAGGTGTCGCCCTCGTCGGTGCGCACCTCCACGCGCTGGGCGCCCCGCGGCGCCGGTTCCGCACCACAGGGCGGGCGTAATGGCAGGGGCAGGCCGAACCCGATCTGCGCCCCGGCGGCCATCGGCCGCAGCCGGTCACCCTCCAGCGGCCCGGCCAGCCGGTCGTCGAGGTAGCGCACCGAGGTCGGGACCTGCGCGGCCCCGGTGTCGTTCGCGACCCACACCTGCATCTGCCCGCGAGCGGCGTCGAGCGAGGACTGGCGCAGCTCGGCGTCGATCCCGGCGCCCACCGCGTCGGGGCGCGGCTCAGCGCCGCAGGCCGCGCCCAGCACGACCAGCGCGAGCGCGAGGGCGAGTGCCGGACCCACCGGGCGTGAGCGTGTCATCGCTCCTAGACTCCCACCTGCAGCCGGAGTGGTGGAACGGCAGACACGCAGGTTTTAGGTACCTGTGCCCCATGGGCGTGCGGGTTCGAGTCCCGCCTCCGGCACCCACGCACGAGCAGTCACTTCTGCACCATCGACCGGTCACTTCTGCACCATCGAGAGGTCACTTGCGGCCCACGCCGGGCCGCCCCCAGGTGCAGAACTGACTGCTGGGTGGTGCAGAAGTGACCGCTCGTCGGTCAGGCCGGGCCCTCCTCCTTGAGGCGGGGGGTGGTGGTGAGCTCGGGGCGCAGGCCCGTCTTGTCCGCGAAGAACTCGCGGATGCGATCCATGTCGGCCGAGACGTCGCCGGTGAGCGCGAACGTGGGCCCCCAGCCGACGCGTCGCGTGGGCTTGTCGACGAAGGCGAGGGTGACCGGCAGGCCGGTCTGCTGGGAGATCCGGTAGAAGCCGGACTTCCAGTACTCGCTCTTGCTGCGGGTGCCCTCGGCGGCGAGCCCGAGCAGGAACGTCTCGTCGGTCTTGGAGTCGGCGATGAGCTGGCGGATGGTGGCGCCGGGGTTGGCCCGGTCCAGCGGCACCGAGCCCGTGACGCGCAGGAACCAGCCCACCGGGCCCTTGAAGAACTCCTGCTTCACCAGCAGCCGGATCGTGACGCTGTTGTCCCAGGCCAGCAGGAGGGTCAGCACCCAGTCCCAGTTGGAGGTGTGCGGCGCACCCACGAGCACGCCCTTGCGCGGCACCTCCCCCACGGTGCGCCAGCGCACCAGTCGCAGCAGCACACGGGCGATGGAGCGGCGCAGCAGGAAGTGACGGTTCACGGCGGTGATCCTAGGGCGTCGGGTCGCTCCGCGTCGTCAGGCCGGCTCGTCGGCCAGCGCCGCGGCGACCAGTGGAGCCATCTCGCGCAGCGCCCGACCACGGTGGGAGAGCCGGTCCTTCTCCGCCGGCTCGAGCTCGGCGCTGGTGCGCTCGGGCTCGGAGTGCTCGTCGGCGACGAAGAGCCCGTCGTAGCCGAACCCGCCCTCGCCACGCACCTCACGGATCACGGTGCCGTCCATCCGCCCCTCGACGACCAGCTCCCCGTCGCCGTGCACGAAGGCGACCGCGCAGGCGAAGTGCGCGCCCCGGCGCACCTCGGGCACGTCGTGGAGCTGGGCGAGCAGCAGCGCGTTGTTCGCCGCGTCGTCCTTCGCCCGGCCGGACCACCGTGCGGAGAGCACGCCGGGCATGCCGTTGAGCGCGTCGACGCACAGGCCGGAGTCGTCGGCCAGCGTCGGCAGGCCGGTGGCCGCGTGCCCTGCGTGCGCCTTGAGCAGCGCGTTGCCGGCGAAGGTGGGCTGGTCCTCGACCGGCTCGTCGTACGCCGCCACGTCGTCGAGGCCGACGACCTCGAGGTCCGGAGCGTGCTCGCGCAGGATCCGCTGCATCTCCGCGACCTTCTTGGCGTTGCGGGAGGCGAGGACGACCTGCCGGGTCTCGCCGCCCCCGTCAGTCGAGCGGCTCATCGAGCCAGGGCCTCGGCCTGCATCCGGGTCAGGTCGACGCAGCCCTTGCCGGCGAGGTCGAGCAGGGCATCGAGCTCGGCGCGGTCGAAGGCGGCCCCCTCGGCGGTGCCCTGCACCTCGATGAACGAGCCGGTGCCCGTCATCACGACGTTCATGTCGGTCTCGGCGCGCACGTCCTCGACGTAGGGCAGGTCCAGGCGCGGGATGCCGTCGATGATGCCGACCGAGACCGCGGCCACCGACCCCGTGAGCGGCTCGCCCTTGATCGCCCCGGTGGAGCGCAGGTGCGCGACCGCGTCGGCGAGGGCCACGTAGGCGCCGGTGATCGCGGCGGTGCGGGTGCCGCCGTCGGCCTGGAGCACGTCGCAGTCGAGCTGGATGGTGTTCTCCCCCAGCGCCTCGTAGTCGACCACCGCGCGCAGCGAGCGGCCGATGAGCCGGCTGATCTCGTGGGTGCGACCTCCGATGCGGCCCTTGACGGACTCCCGGTCCGAGCGGGTGTTGGTCGCGGCCGGGAGCATCGCGTACTCCGCGGTGACCCAGCCCAGCCCGGAGCCCTTGCGCCAGCGCGGCACGCCGGTGGAGGCCGAGGCGGCGCACAGCACCTTGGTCCGGCCGAACTCCACGAGCACCGAGCCCGCGGCGTGGTCGAGCCAGTTGCGGGTGATGGTGATCGGGCGGAGCTCGTCGTCGGCGCGGCCGTCCTCGCGTGCAGTCATGCTCGCGACCCTAACCAGCCGGGCGTCGGGCGTCAGTGCCGGGGGAAGCGCGGCGGCCGGTACCCGCGGCAGCGACCCTGGTCCGCGCTGGGGTAGCGGGAGCGCACGGCGCAGACCCGGCGCATCATGTCGACCGCGTCAGCGGGCAGCAGCCAGCCCCGGCGCACGGAGCGATCGGTGGCGAGGCGCATCCGGCGCTGGTAGTCGCCGAACGTCGGGTAGCGCTGCGCCAGCTCCTGGTCGCTGAACGGCACCGTGATGCCGCCCAGCTGGCAGTCGTCGGAGCGGTAGCTCGCGACCGGCACCTGCATCGGCGGCAGCCGGATCCCGCCGCGCACGTTGTGATCGGCGTCGCGCAGCGGGGTCTGCCCGTCGGGGCTGTAGCGGTAGCGCGGCGTCGGCGCCGGCGCCACTCCGGTGCGCACCCACCGGTCGAGGCGGTGCAGCGCGCTGGAGACCGCGTAGCGGGTCGGCATGGTGGCCCCGGCGACGGTGCAGGCCGCCTGCAGCAGGTCGGGCACCTGGCCGTAGTTGCCGGCGGTCTCGATGAGCGCCTCGTAGCCGGCGCGGTCCTTCGGGGGCTGGTCGAGGACCCGGGGAGCCTGGCCGAAGACCTGCTGATGGCCGATGAAGAAGTCGGCGTGCGCGGACCCGGCCACCTCCCACAGCCGGAAGCGCGGGTCGTCGTCGGGGGTGCCGGTGCTCTCGGCCCAGTCGCTGTTCATCTGCAGCACGGGCACGCGCAGGCGCGGGCCGTACTCGAGGCCTCCGCCGCCGTGGATCAGGAAGCCGTCGATGACCCCGGAGCCGTCGGGTCGGGCGTTGACGAAGGTGTGCAGCCTACTGGCCGACTGCGACTGGCCGGCAGCGAGCACGCGGCGTACACGCAGCGGGCCGAGCGGTCGCACCGAGCCGACCCGGCGGGTCCGCACCGCTCGCGCGACCTGGGCGAACATGTCGGCGGCGTACGCGTCGCCCGGGTGGTCGAGGTCGGCGTAGCGCACCGGGTCCCACACCTGCGGGGTCAGCGGGGTGCAGCACAGGCCGGCCTTCTGCGCACTGACGTGGACGAAGGCCACCCCCTCGCGCAGCAGCATCTCGCGCGCCTCGAGGGTGTCAACGGCGTTCTCGAACTGGGCGGTGACGTTGACCCAGTCCAGCAGCACCGTGCCGTTGAAGTCGCGGCGCTGCTGCGGCCGGGTGATGACCACCCGGGTCGTGTACGGCGCCGTGCTGGCGCCGTCCGCCGACGTCGCGGTCCCGGAGACGAGGAGCTCGGACTCGGTGTAGCCGAACGGCTCCAGGTCGTGCCAGGAGTCCCACAGAGGGTGACCGTGCAGCCCGCCGGGCGGGGCGCTCAGCCTCGGGAGCGGCACCGCTGTCGCCGCCGGGCCGTCGGCGCGGCGCCCCGGGTCTTCGGGTGCCGTGCCGACGGCGGGAGCCGGAACCGGTGTGACCAGCAGGAACGTCAGGGCGAGCAGCAGCAGTCGGCGCACGTCCGGCTCAACGATCCGGGGCCGGTCGCGGCTACGGCGTTACTTCGGCTCGGCGCGCAGCAGCCGCAGCGTGCCCAGCACCAGCGGCAGCACCAGCCAGATGAGCCCGGAGGTGATCAGCTGGCCCAGCTCCTCGCCGGTGGGGACGTAGTCACCCTCGAAGAGGCTCGCCTGGGCGGTGTTGAACTCGATCCACGGCGCCAGGTCAGCGAACCACTCCTGGAACGCGCCGAGGATGCCGACGGCGATCGGCAGCACCAGCGTGTAGATGAAGTAGGCGACGATCGCGGCGGGGGTGTTCATCAGCAGCATCGCGATGGCGAAGCCGAGGAGGATGCCGATGATGTTCGCGATCACGAACCCGTTGACGATCAGGCCGGTCTCGACGTCCCAGCCGCCGCCGGCGATCAGCACGCCGAGCACTCCGATCAGCGCGGCGACCACGATCAGGCCGACCCCGAGCAGCAGCCCGGCGAGGAACTTGGCTGCCACGACCCGGGGCCGGTGCGGCTCGAGGGTGAACGTGACCAGCCCGGTGCGCTGGCTCCACTCGCTGGTGACCATCAAGATGATGAGGATCGGCAGGAAGTAGCCCAGCACGCTGCCGGAGACGAGCAGGAAGTCGCCGAGGTCGATGGCGCCCTCCGGCGCGATCAGGGCGTAGATCACCACGATCGCCAGGCACAGCGCCAGGATCGACCCGGTGAACCAGCGCCCCGCGCGGGTGTCGAGGCTCTTGCGCAGCTCGACGGTGACGAGGCGGCTCAGCGGGACCCGCGGGGTGCCGCTGACATCGAGCATGCCGGGCGCGCCGGCGTGGGTCGCGGGGGTGGTGGCGCTCATGCGGAGGCTCCCTGCTGGGTCGCGGCCTGGGGGTGGCCTTCACGTTGGGTGCTGGCGGTCAGCTCGAGGAAGAGGTCCTCGAGGCCGGCCGAGCCGGTGCGCAGGTCGGTGAGGACGAGGCCGTGCTCGGCCGCGGCGCGGCCGACGTCGAGGGCGGCGCACTCGGCACGCAGCCCCTCGCCGGCCGGGGTCACGGCGATCCCCTGGGCGCGCAGCACCTCGGCGAGCCGGGTGTTGTCGGTGGAGGTGACCAGGGTGCTGGCCGCCTGGCCCTGCAGCAGCGACTTCTTGTCGCCCTGGGCGACCACGCGGCCGCGGCCGATGAGGATCATCTCGTCGGCGATCTGCTCGACCTCGTGCAGCAGGTGGCTGGAGAGCAGCACCGTGCCGCCGCGGTCGGCGTACCCCTTGAGCAGCCCGCGCATCCACCGGATGCCGGCGGGGTCGAGGCCGTTGGCGGGCTCGTCGAGGATCAGCACCGAGGGGTCGCCGAGCAGTGCGTGCGCGATGCCGAGGCGCTGACGCATGCCGAGCGAGTAGTTGCGCAGCCGGCGCTTGGACTCCGGGCCGGTCAACGAGACCAGCTCGAGCATCTCGTCGATGCGTGAGTCGGGCAGGCCCATCGTGCGGGCGCCGATGGTCAGCACCTCGCGACCGGTGCGCCCGGCGTGCTGGGCGGAGGCGTCGAGCAGCACGCCCACGTGGCGTCCGGGGTTGGGGATGTCCCGGTAGGCGTGGCCGCCGATCGTCACCGACCCGCTCGTGGCCGGGGTCAGCCCGACCATGACGCGCATGGTGGTCGTCTTGCCCGCGCCGTTGGGGCCGAGGAACCCGGTGACCCGGCCCGGCTGGGCGACGAAGGAGACGTCGTCGACGGCCGCGAACGAGCCGTACTTCCTGGTGAGGTGATCCACGATGATCATGGCTCCACCCTGCCCGATGAAGCGCCCGTGGCGAAGCCGACAGGCGGGAGTAGGCCCGGGTCCCTAGGTCGACAGGGGGGTGACCGGGGACTCGTGCAGCCGCCTCAGAGCTCGTAGACCGCCCCGGCGCTGGCGAGCTCGATCGGTCCGTCGAAGACGGCCGTGGCCTCGGCGAGGGCGTCGGCGGGGTCGAACCAGGGCGGCACGTGCGTGAGCACCAGGCGCCCGACCTGACCGCGGGCAGCGGCCTCGCCGCAGTCGGTGCCGGTCAGGTGCAGGTGCGGCGGGTTGTGGTCCCCGGTGCGGAAGGAGGCCTCGGCGAGGAACAGGTCGACACCCTCCGCGACGGCGTCGAGACCGGCGCAGGGGCCGGTGTCGCCGGAGTAGCCCAGCGTCACGTCGCCGACCGAGATCCGCATCCCGAACGCCTCCACCGGGTGGTCGACCGGGATCGGGACCACGTGGAAGGGCCCGACCTGCACCGGGGCGTCCCAGACGTGGAAGTCGAACTCCTCGCGCATGCCGGGGTCGGGCTCGAGGTCGTAGCCGCGGGCCAACCGGTCGGCGGTGCCGACGGGGCCGTGGACCGGCAGCAGCGGCTGCTTGCCGGAGGGGTGGTAGCGCCGCAGCACGTGGTAGCCGCACATGTCGAGGCAGTGGTCGGCGTGCAGGTGGCTGATCAGCACCGCGTCGATGGCCAGCGGGTCGGCGTAGCGCTGCAGGGCACCCAGCGCGCCGCTGCCGAGGTCGACGACGACCCGCCAGGTGCGCGGCCCGCTGCCGTCGTCGTGCTCGGCCTCGAGCAGGTAGCACGACGCGGGTGACTCCGGGCCCGGGTAGGACCCGGAGCAGCCGACGACGGTCAGCCGCAGCGTCGGGGCGCTCACGCGAGGCTCCCGGCCAGGCCGGTCGCGGCCACCATCTCGGGTCCGAGGAAGCGCCGGCCGACGGCCGCGAACTCCTCGGGCTCACCGGTGGTGAGGAACTGGTGCCGGGGCTCGCCGCCGTCGCGCAGGAGGTCGTTGACGACCAGCATCTTGTAGACGTCCTTCGCGCACTCCTCGGCGGAGCTCACCAGGGTCACTCCGTCGCCCATCACGTAGGAGATGATGCCCGTCAGGAGCGGGTAGTGGGTGCACCCCAGGATCAGGGTGTCGACACCGGCCTCGCTCAACGGGTCGAGGTACTCGTGGGCCGCGGCCAGCAGGTCGTCCCCGGCGGTCACCCCGGCCTCGACGAAGTCGACGAAGCGGGGGCAGGCGCGGGTGGTCAGCTCCAGGTGCGGCGCGGCGGCGAAGGCGTCGTCGTAGGCCATCGACTCGGCGGTGGCGCGGGTGCAGATCACCCCGATCCGCCCGGTGCGGGTGGCGGCCACCGCGCGGCGGGTCGCGGGGTAGATCACCTCGACCACCGGTACGTCGTAGCGCTCCCGCGCGTCGCGCAGCATCGCGGCGCTCGCGGAGTTGCAGGCGATGACCAGCGCCTTGACGCCGGTCTCCACGAGGTGGTCGAGGCACTCGAGCGCGTACTCCCGCACCTGGCCGATCGGCCGCGGGCCGTACGGCTGCCGCGCGGTGTCGCCGAGGTAGACCACCGACTCGTGCGGCAGCTGGTCGATGACCGAGCGCGCCACGGTCAGGCCCCCGAATCCGGAGTCGAAGATCCCGATCGGGGCGTCCTTCGACGGCGGGGAGGACACAGGCGGCACGGGTGAAGGGTAGGCACAAGTCTCGTTCGCCCGCACGACAAGGCGGCACAGGTCACGTGTGGGGCGGGGCACGGCCACCGCGCCGGGCGCCAGCCGGGTCACCGGCGGGTGAGGGGCCTCAGGCCCAGAGCTGGCCCTCGAGCCGGTCCTCGGCGTCGTCCACCGTGCCCTCGTAGGCACCGGTCGACAGGTACTTCCAGCCGCCGTCGCACACGACGAAGGCGATGTCGGCCGACTCCCCCGCCTTGACCGCCTTCGCGGCCTGGCCCAGCGCGGCGTGCAGGATGGCGCCGGTCGAGACGCCGGCGAAGATGCCCTCCATCTCCAGCAGCTCGCGCACGCGTCGGACCGCGTCGCGGGGGCCGACGGAGAAGCGGGAGTCGATGAGGTCGGCGTCGTACAGCTCGGGCACGAAGCCCTCGTCGAGGTTGCGCAGGCCGTAGACCAGCTCGCCGTAGCGCGGCTCGGCGGCCACGATCTTGACCTCGGGCTTCGCGCGCCGGAAGAACCGGCTCACGCCCATCAACGTGCCGGTGGTGCCCAGCCCGGCCACGAAGTGGGTGATCGAGGGCAGGTCGGCCAGCACCTCGGGACCGGTGGTCTCCTCGTGCGAGAGCGCGTTGGCGGCGTTGCCGTACTGGTAGAGCATCACCCAGTCGGGGTGCTCGGTCGCGGTGCGCTTGGCCACGCGCACCGCCTCGTTGGAGCCGCCGGCGGCCGGTGAGGAGATGATCTCGGCGCCCCACATCCGCAGCAGCTGGCGACGCTCCTCGGAGGTGTTCTCCGGCATCACGCAGACGATCCGGTAGCCCTTGAGCTTGGCAGCCATGGCCAGCGAGATGCCGGTGTTGCCGGACGTGGGCTCCAGGATCGTGCACCCGGGCCGCAGCGTGCCGTCCTTCTCGGCCTCCTCGATCATCCGCAGCGCCGGTCGGTCCTTGATGGACCCGGTGGGGTTGCGGTCCTCGAGCTTGGCCCACAGACGGACGTCGGGGCTCGGCGAGAGACGCGGCAGCCCCACGAGGGGGGTGCCGCCGACAGAGGCGAGCAGGTTGTCGTAACGCATGGCGTACGGGGCTCCTCAGCGAAGGAAGTAGGCCGGGTCGAAGTCCTCGAGCGCGATGATCCGCACCCGCGGCAGCGGGGAGAGGAACGCGTTGACGTCGTCCTCGAGGTCGTGGACCTCCAGGCCCAGCCCGGTCAGGGCGGTGCTCATGAACTCGCGCAGGCCCAGCAGGCCCACCCGGTGCCCGGCGTCGAGCAGCGCTCCGGCCTGCGGCGCGAAGTCGCCGTCGTGGCTGCACAGCAGCACGTCGGCCGGTGCCTCCTCGCCGCGCTGGGCGATGGCCTCCAGGGTGCGCTGGATACCGACGTCGACGACCTTCACGTCGCTGCCACCCGACAGCGGCACCGGCCGGTAGCTCATCGCCAGCAGGGCCTGCACGAACGGCGTGTGCAGCTGGCCGCTGGAGGCGTTGAGGAAGAACAGGCCCTGGGTGGGCTGACCCCACAGGCTCTCGGCGTACGCCGTCACCCGCTCCCAGCGGGGTCGCTCCTCGGGGGTCGGTCGCCGCCCGTGGAGCGAGTTGCCGAGCGTCGCGTCGATGTTCTCGCCGTCGACGATGACGAAGGTACGACGCTCGGTCACGACGGTGCCGCTCAGCAGCCGCCGGCGACGGCCGGCAGCACGACGACCTGGTCGCCGTCGCTCAGCGACGCCTCGAGGCCGCCGATGAAGCGCACGTCCTCGTCGTTGACGTAGATGTTGACGAAGCGGCGCAGGTCGTCCTTGCCGTTCTTGTCCTCGACCAGGCGGTCCTTGAGACCGGGGTGGTTGGCCTCGAGGTCGTCGATGAGGGCGCTCAGGCTCGCGCCGGCACCGTTGACGGCCTTCTCGCCGCCGGTGTAGGTGCGCAGGATGGTCGGGATCCGGACCTCGATGGACACGCGTGACTCCTTGCTGGTTCTCGGTCGACCGATCAGGACGACCGATCAGGGGGATGCTTCAGGGAAAGGGGTTCAGGGCAGCTCGGCGACGACGGTGACCTCTTCCTCGCTCACCTGGCCGTCGACGATCCTGTAGGACCTGAACTCCACAGGGCCCTCGTTATTCCCGTGCTCGCGGGTGCTGACCAGCACGTAGTGGGCTCCGGGCTCGCTGGCCAGGCCGATGTCGGTGCGGCTGGGGTACGCCTCGGTCGCCGTGTGGGAGTGGTAGATCACCACCGGCTCCTCGTCGCGGTCCCACATCTCCTTGTAGAGGGCGAGCAGCTCGGCGGAGTCGAACTCGTAGAAGGTCGGGCTCCCCGCGGCGTTCACCATCTCCACGAAGCGCTCGGGCCGGTCGCTGCCCTCGGGGCCCGCGACGAGACCGCACGCCTCCACGGGGTGGTCGCGCTTGGCGTGCGCGACGATCGCGTCGTAGGTCTTCTGGTCGATGCTCAGCACGGCTCCACCCTAGGCGGTCGTCCCCGCGCCACGGTCGCGGTCCCGTTCGTGCGCTGCGTCGGGTGTCCATGTGGGAAGTGCGCGTCCGAGGGCCCGCCCGGCGTCTCCTAGAGTGCGCTCATGGCCCATCTCGACCCGATCCTCGAAGACCACTACGCGACCGTCCTGGCGCGCAACCCCGGTGAGGGGGAGTTCCACCAGGCCGTCCTGGAGGTCCTCGAGACGCTCGCACCCGTCGTGACCCGGCACCCGGAGTACACCGACCAGTCGGTCATCGAGCGGATCTGCGAGCCCGAGCGCCAGCTGATCTTCCGGGTCCCGTGGGTCGACGACAAGGGGAACGTGCAGGTCAACCGGGCCTTCCGCGTCGAGTTCAACTCCGCGCTCGGCCCCTACAAGGGCGGGATGCGCTTCCACCCGTCGGTCTACCTG
Organism: Nocardioides dokdonensis FR1436; assembly: GCF_001653335.1. Taxonomy (NCBI): domain Bacteria; kingdom Bacillati; phylum Actinomycetota; class Actinomycetes; order Propionibacteriales; family Nocardioidaceae; genus Nocardioides; species Nocardioides dokdonensis. Next base: position 2,410,106 of record NZ_CP015079.1, on the reverse strand, counting down.
GGGATCGTGAAGTTCCTCGGCTTCGAGCAGATCTTCAAGAACGCCCTGACCGGGATGCCCATCGGCGGCGGCAAGGGCGGGTCCGACTTCGACCCCAAGGGCCGCAGCGACGGCGAGGTGATGCGCTTCTGCCAGTCGCTGATGACCGAGCTCTACCGCCACCTCGGTGAGTACACCGACGTCCCCGCCGGAGACATCGGCGTGGGCGAGCGTGAGATCGGCTACCTCTTCGGGCAGTACAAGCGGATCACCAACCGTTACGAGTCGGGTGTGCTGACCGGCAAGGGCCTGGCCTACGGCGGCTCGCAGGTGCGCAAGGAGGCGACCGGCTTCGGCACCGTCTTCTTCACCGAGCAGATGCTGGCCGCGGCCAACAAGAGCATCTCCGGCAAGCGCGTCGTCGTCTCCGGCAGCGGCAACGTCGCCATCTACGCCGCCCAGAAGGCCGCCGACCTCGGCGCCCAGGTCGTGGCGTGCTCGGACTCCTCGGGCTACGTCTACGACGGGGCCGGCCTCGACGTCGACCTGCTGCGCCAGGTCAAGGAGGTCGACCGGGCCCGGATCTCGGCGTACGCCGACGAGCGCGGCAGCGCCAAGTTCGTCGAGGGCGGCAGCGTCTGGGACGTGCCCTGCGAGGTGGCCCTGCCCTGCGCCACCCAGAACGAGCTCGGGGTCGAGGCCGCGCGCACCCTGGTGGCCAACGGCGTGCTCGCCGTCGCCGAGGGCGCCAACATGCCCTGCACCCCCGACGCCGCCCACGTCTTCCGCGACTCCGGTGTGCTCTTCGCCCCGGGCAAGGCCGCCAACGCCGGTGGCGTGGCCACCAGCGCCCTGGAGATGCAGCAGAACGCCTCGCGCGACTCCTGGACCTTCAAGCACACCGAGGAGCGGCTGCACCAGATCATGGCCGGCATCCACGAGGGCTGCGCCACGGCCGCCGAGGAGTACGGCGCCCCGGGCGACTACGTCACCGGCGCCAACATCGCCGGTTTCCTCAAGGTCGCCGACGCGATGCTCGCCCACGGCGTCGTCTGACGGTCCTTCCGGGGCGACCTGGCGCCGTCGGCTAGCGCATCAGCGCGTCGACCAGCGTCTCCTGCAGGTAGCCGACCCACTCGTAGATGTCGTGCGCCTGGGAGCGCGGGTCGTCCTCGGGCAGGTCGAGCCAGTACTCCTCGTCCCCGTCCTCGACCTCGAGGCGGGTGGCGAGGGCCAGGCGCAGGTCGGCGAACGAGCGCAGCCAGGACGTCGCGACGTCCTGCTCGAGCTCGACGTCGATCATCAGGCCGTCCTCGTCCAGCTCGGAGGGCAGCCCGGCCTCCTCGAGGGTGTCGATGACCAGGCAGGCCGCGGCCGCCTTGCTGTCGCGCAGCCCGCCCTCGGTGAAGCGGCGGAACTCGCCGGCCGCCTCCTCGTCGTCGGGGTAGGCGGTCGGGAACAGCCGCGCGAGCACCGGGTCCTCCGGCTCGGTGGTGGGCCCCGAGAAGTCCATCATCGCCTCGAGCGGGTCGCGGTCCTCGTCGGGGACGGCCGCCTCGTTGCGCAGCAGCTCGACGAGCTGGGAGGCCAACGAGCGCAGCAGGTCGGCCTCGAAGCCGGAGAACGTGGCGATGATCCGCTTGCTGCGGCGGTGGCGTGCGAAGGCGCTCAAAGCGGCTCAGTCGTCCTTCTGCATCGTGGCCCACAGGCCGTACTCGTGCAGCGCCTGCACGTCGCGCTCCATCTCCTCGCGGCTTCCCGCGGAGACCACCGAGCGTCCCTCCTCGTGGACCTGCATCATCAGCTTCTCCGCCTTCTTCTTGGGATAGCCGAAGTAGGTGCGGAACACGTAGGTGACGTAGGACATCAGGTTGACCGGGTCGTTCCACACGATCACCACCCACGGCGTGGTGGGGGTGAGGAGCTCCTCGGGCGTCGTGGTCGGCTCGACCTCGACCGGGCTGGGCGCGGACACGACTCCATGCTTGCACAACCCTGCACGCGTCCTCCCTAGGGTGTGCACGTGACCCGGACGACCGCGCTGCTCACCGACCACTACGAGCTGACGATGCTGCAGGCCGCCCTGGCGGGCGGCACCGCGGAACGACGCTGCGTCTTCGAGCTGTTCTCCCGCTCCCTGCCCGACGGGCGCCGCTACGGCGTGGTCGCCGGGGTCGGTCGGGCCCTCGACGCGCTCGAGGCCTTCCGCTTCGACCAGGAGAGCCTCGACGCCCTCGACGGCGTCGTCGACGAGCCCACCCTGGCCTGGTTGTCCGCCTACCGCTTCTCCGGCGACGTGCAGGGCTACGGCGAGGGCGAGACCTACTTCCCCGGCTCGCCGCTGCTGGTGGTCGAGGCCAGCTTCGCCGAGGCGGTGCTGCTCGAGACCGTGCTGCTCTCGATCTACAACCACGACTCCGCCATCGCGGCCGCCGCGTCGCGGATGACCCGGGCGGCCGGCGACCGCCCGTGCATCGAGATGGGCTCGCGGCGCACCCACGAGGAGGCCGCGGTGGCCGCGGCCAGGGCGGCGTACGTCGCGGGGTTCGAGGCGACCTCGAACCTCGCGGCCCGGCACCGGTGGGGCGTGCCCTCGACGGGCACGTCGGCGCACAGCTTCACGCTGCTGCACGACACCGAGGCCGACGCGTTCCGCGTGCAGGTGGACTCGCTCGGCGTCGGCACCACGCTGCTGGTCGACACCTACGACGTCGCCGAGGCCGTGCGCCTGGGCGTCGAGGTCGCCGGCACCGGCCTCGGCGCGGTGCGCCTGGACTCCGGGGACCTCGGCGTGCTCGCCCACCAGGTGCGCGAGCAGCTCGACTCGCTCGGCGCCCACGACACCCGGATCGTGGTGACCAGCGACCTCGACGAGTACGCCATCGCGGGGCTGGGCGCCGCGCCCGTGGACGGGTACGGCGTGGGCACCCAGCTGGTCACCGGCAGCGGGCACCCCACGTGCGGGATGGTCTACAAGCTCGTCGCCCGCGAGGACTCCCGCGGGGAGATGGAGCCGGTGGCCAAGCGCAGCAGCAAGAAGGCGTCCTTCGGTGGGCGCAAGTGGGCGCACCGGCACCTCGGGACGGACGGCTACGCCGAGGCCGAGGTGGTCGGCACCGGCCCCGCCCCCGATCCGGGACCGCGCAGCCGCGACCTGCTGGTGCCGCTGGTGCGCGCCGGTGAGGTGGTGGGGCGCGAACCCCTCGCCGACGCCCGGGCCCGGCACCTCGCCTCCCGCGAGGAGCTGCCGCTGGCGGCGCAGTCGATGAGCCGCGGCGAGCCGGTGCTGCCGACCCGACGGGTCGACCCGACGACGGGTGGCTAGGGTCGGGGCATGACGCGAGCGCTGATCGTGGTGGACGTCCAGAACGACTTCTGCGAGGGCGGGTCGTTGGGAGTGGCCGGTGGGGCCGAGGTGGCCCGCGAGATCGGCGCCCTGGTGACCCAGTGGGCCGGCAGCGGCTCCGCGGCGAGCGCCTGGGACCACGTGGTGGCCACCAAGGACCACCACGTCGACCCCGGCGCGCACTGGTCGAGCACGCCCGACTTCGCGACCTCGTGGCCGGTGCACTGCGAGGTCGGCACACCGGGTGAGGAGCTCCACGCCGCCCTCGACCCGGCCGCCTTCGAGGCGGTCTTCCTCAAGGGCGAGCACGAGGCCGCCTACTCCGGGTTCGAGGGCCGCGCCGCCGACGGCTCCGGGCTCGCCGACTGGCTGCGGGCGCGCGAGGTGAGCGAGGTCGACGTGTGCGGCCTGGCCACCGACTACTGCGTGCGGGCCACCGCGCTGGACGCCGTGGCCGCCGGGTTCACCACCCGGGTGCTCACCGAGCTCAGCGCCGGCGTGGCGGCGGAGTCCACGGCGGCCACGCTCACCGAGCTCGAGGCCGCCGGGGTCCAGGTTGTCTGAGCGGTCGGACCCGCTCCTCGCGGGCGTCGACGGTCTCGTCGTCACCCTCGACGCCGGGGTGCTCACCGCCCGCTTCGACCGGCCCGAGGTCTTCAACGCCGTCTCCGGGCAGATGATGCTGGCCCTGGCCGACCTGCTGGAGTCGGTGCCCGCCCGCGACGACGTGCGCGTCGTGGTGCTGACCGGCACCGGGGCGGCCTTCTGCACCGGCGCCGACATCAGCGGCGACGGTGCCCACGAGCGCTTCGACGTACGGGCGATGGACGTGACGAACCGGGTGGTGCGTGCGGTCGTCTCCTGCGACCGACCGGTGCTGGCCGCGGTCAACGGGATCGCCGCCGGGGTCGGTTGCTCGGTGGCGCTGGCCGCCGACCTGGTCGTCGCAGCGGCCTCGTCGTCGTACCTGCTGGCGTTCACCCGCATCGGCTTCATGCCCGACGGCGGCGCCTCGGCCACCGTCGCCGCGTCGATCGGGCGCGCCCGGGCGATGCGGATGGCGCTGCTCGCCGAGCCGCTCTCGGCCCAGGAGGCGTACGACGCCGGCCTCGTCTCGCACCTGGCCAGCGACGACGACTTCCCCGACCTGGTGGCCACCCTGGCCCGCCGACTCGCGGCCGGTCCCCCGCTGGCGCTGGCCGCCACCAAGAAGGCCGTCAACGCCGCCACCCTGCTCCCCCTCGAGGACGCCCTCGAGCGCGAGCGCACCGGCCAGAGCGTCCTGATGCGCACCGCCGACGTCGCCGAGGGGATGGCCGCCTTCTCCGAGCGCCGCCGCCCCACCTTCCGCGGCGAGTAGGCACGAGCAGTCACTTTCGCACCACCGACCGGTCACTTTCCGCACACCCCGGGGACCAGAAGTGACTGGTCGACGGTGCGAAAGTGACCGCTCGTCGGGCGACCCCCCAAGAAGTCCTTGACAGTGGGGAACGGGTGGGTGTGAACTGACTCTCCAATACATCTTGGAGGGTGAGATGGTGGACGAGATCTCGGCGATGCGGGCGATCGCCCATCCGGTGCGGCTGCGGATGCTGTCGCTGCTGACCGGTACGGCGATGAGCGCGGCGGAGGTGGCGCGCGAGCTGGACCTGACCCACGCGAACGCCAGCTACCACCTGCGACTGCTGGCCGATGCCGGCGAGTTGGTGGTCGACGGCGAGGAGAAGATCCGCGGCGGGGTCGCCAAGCGCTACCGCTACCCGCACGAGCGCGACCTGGCGCCGAGCGAGCCGGGCACCCCGACGAGGCCCAGTGCGCCGGCGGCGTACCTGCGAGCGCTGGGCAAGGAGCTCGAGCGGCGCAGCAGGTCGCGCGCGGCCTCGACCCAGAGCCTGAGCAGCGACCTGGAGGGCTGGGTCGACGAGGACACCTGGAAGGAGGCGCTCGAGCTGCTGATGAGCGCCGCGCGCCTGCTGCACGAGCGCAACCGTCCGCCCCGCACCCCGGGCACCGTGCACGTCAGCGCGACCTCCGTGGCGTTCCGGATGCAGGACGATCAATGACCACCGGGGCGCTCGCGCCGCTGCGGGAGCGCAACTTCCGCCTCTACTTCGCCTCGCGCATCGTCAACCTGCTCGGCGCCCTGATGGCCCCGGTGGCGCTGGCCTTCGCGGTGCTGCAGATCAGCGACTCCCCCACTGCGCTGGGCGTCGTGCTGGCCGCGCACAGCATCCCGATGGTGGTCTTCCTGCTCGTCGGCGGCGTGCTGGCCGACCGCTTCGGGCGGACGCTGGTCATCCAGACCTCCAACGTCGTGGCCGGGTTCAGCCAGCTCGCCATCGCCACCCTCGTGATCACCGGGCAGGCCCAGATCTGGCACGTCGTCGTGCTCACCGCCGTCAACGGCGTCGCTGCCGCGGCGGCGCTGCCGGCCCTTGCGGGCGTGCTGCCACAGCTGGTGCCGCGCGCCCAGCTGCAGCCCGCCAACGTGCTGGTCTCGATGGCCGGCGGCGCCCTGGCGGTCGCGGGCCCGACCGTCTCGAGCCTGCTGGTGGTGGGGGTCGGGCCCGGTTGGGCACTGGGCGTCGACGGGGTGACCTATCTGGGGGCCGCCGCCCTGCTGTCGTGCATCGAGCTGCCCCGACCGGTGCGCGCGGCCGGCTCCTCGGCCGTCGCCGACCTGCGTGAGGGGTGGACCTACTTCCGCAGCACGCCCTGGCTCTGGATCGTCGTGCTGGCCTTCAGCATGATCTGCGCCGTCCACCAGGGCGGCTTCTTCACCCTCGGCCCGGCGCTGGCCAAGGGCTCCGCCCTGGGCGAGCGCGGCTGGGGCCTGATCCTGTCGGCCGAGGCCCTCGGGCTGCTGGTGGCCGGGCTCGTGCTGCTCCGGGTCCGCCTCGAGCGGCCCCTCTTCTGGGGCATGCTCGGCACCGCCGTGTACGGCGCCCCGCTGATCGCGCTCGGTCTCACCGACGACCTCGGGATCGCCCTGCTCGCCGCACTGGGCGCGGGCGCGGGGATCGGCGTCTTCGAGCTCGCCTGGAACCTCGCGATGCAGGAGAACGTGCCCGCCGACATGCTCTCGCGGGCGTTCTCCTACGACGCCCTCGGCTCCTTCGCCGCGATCCCGCTGGGCCAGCTGATGGCCGGCCCGCTGGCCGTCGCGTTCGGCCTGCGGCCGGTCATGCTGGTGGCCGGGCTGCTGCTCACCGGGGTCGCCCTGCTGACCCTGCTCTCCCCCGCGGTGCGCACCCTCCCGCGTGCCAGAACTGACTTCTCGATGGTGCAGAAGTGACCGCTCGTCCGGGGTCGGGGGCGTGCGGTCAGGAGCACCACCGCTCGACGAGGGTGCGCAGGACGGTGGGGTTGCGGGTGGTGGCGACCGTGCCGAGCGTCTTCTCGACCAGGGCGTTGCTCAGCCGGGTGCCGTGGACCCCGTCGGGGCCGACGAGGAGGTGCACGGCGCGGCCGCCGAGGACCACCCGCTCCCCCTCGCCCGCCCGGGCCTGCAGGGCCGCGAGCGCCTCGGGTGCGGGGCGCTCGCGCAGCAGCGCGACGTAGTGGTGGCCGTCGTGCTCGATCGCCGTGGCGGCGGCGTCGACCTCGCGCAGCTCGTCGGGAGTCAGCACGAGCGTGGGGACCTCGAAGCCGCGGTCGGCCAGGAACGCCGCCTCCAGGGCGGCCTCGATGCGCGCGGCGGCGCGCATCGAGGTCTCCAGCCGCACGTTGCCGGTGTTGAGGTGGGTCAGCACGCCGGTGAAACCGGCGCCCTCGACCGCGGCGACGACGTCGTCGCGCGGGAACTTCCGCTTCGCTCCGAGGTTGATGGCGCGCAGGAAGGCGATCCGGGTGCTCATGCCCGCGATCCTGCCCGCGGGGGCGGCGAGGCGCCAGCGGGCAGGAGCCGTCAGGCGGACTTGGTGTTGACCGTGATCTTGGCGATCCCGACGAGGAGCTGGTCGGTGACGGCCTTGGTGCCGTAGGTGTCGTTGAGCAGGCCGGCGGCGACGTCGGAGATGAAGACCTTCGTGCCCTCCAGCACGGCGAACCTGCCGTCCTTGATGGTGGCGAGGTCCTTCAACGTGCGCCCGTCGAGCCGGAAGAGGTAGGCGTTGGTGACGGCGGTGCTGCCGTTGACGGCGACGTCGCCGTAGACCCGGGACACGCCGGGGTCGACGTTGAAGTTGCTCAGCCGCACGGTCGTGCCGCCCGCGGCCAGGGTCAGCCCGGAGCCCTCGTGCTGCAGCTGGCCGATGACGTACGGCGACACCTCGCCGGGGGTGTACACCGAGACGTTGCCACCGCTGATGGGGAAGACGAGGGAGCCCTTGACCAGCCGGGCCGCACCGGTGACGCCGGGGGTGAGCCCCAGGCCGTCGAGCGCCTCGACGAAGCCCTTGTCCAGCTTGATCGCGGTGGTCTTCCCCTGGACGGCGGCGATCTCCGCGACCGGCTGCGGCGGGCCGTCGAAGGACGCGTCGGCGTCGTCGCCGCACGCCGCCAGGGGCAGTGTCAGGGCGAGCACGGCAGCGCCGACGGCGAGCCGGCGCAGGGGACGGAGGGGCGGGCGCAGGGCCATGACGGAATCCGTTCGGAGGGAGCAGGAAGGGGGACGGTGACTGTTCGTCACCGCCCCCCTCCCGGATGGGTCGCGCCTCAGGCAGGCAGGTCGACCGTGATCTCCGCGATGCCGACGAGCAGGCCGGGCTTGACCGCGTCGGTGCCGAAGGTGTCGTTGAGCAGACCGGCGGCGGGCTCCGAGATCTTGACCTCGGTACCCTCGAGCACCGCCTGGCCGCCATCGACCTGCAGCGGGTTCAGGGTCCGACCGTCGAGCTGGAACAGGAACGCGCTCTCGACGGCGACCTTGCCGTTGACGGCGACGTCGCCGTAGACCCGGGAGACGCCCGGGTCGACGTTGAGGTTCAGCAGCTCGACGGTGGTGCCGCCCGCGCTCAGCGAGAGCCCCGAGCTGACGTGCTGGAGCTGACCGATGACGTACGGCGAGACGGTGCCGGGCTCGAAGACGGTGACGTTGCCACCGGTGATCGGGAAGCTGAGCTCGGCCCCCTCGAGGGTGGCCTCGCCGACGGTGCCGGGCGTGAGCTTCAGCTGGGTCAGGGCGTCGAGGAAGCCCTTGTCGAGGGTGATCTGGGTGCTGTCCCCGGTGAGGGCCTCGATGACGGCGACCGGCTCGGGGGCGCTCTGGGCGACCTCGGAGCTGCTGGAGCCAGCGGCCTCGGCGTCGTTCTCGGAGCCGCAGGCGCTGATCGGCAGTGCGACCAGCGCGGCGACGGCGATGCCTCCGGCGATGCGACGGACGCGGCGGGTGCGGGGCGTGGTGGTGATCGAGCGCATGGGGTGCTCCCTGTCGGGGTGGGTGCTTCAACTTCTGACGACAGGGGTTCGAGGGACAGGCGCCCTCCGGATGGGCCGGGCGGCGGTGACCTGCGTCACCCCCGGCCCCGCGGCCGGCTCAGAGGTTGCCGCGCAGCTCCTGCTCGCGCTCGATGGCCTGGAAGAGCGCCTTGAAGTTGCCCTTGCCGAAGCCCAGCGAGCCGTGCCGCTCGATGAGCTCGTAGAAGACCGTGGGACGGTCGCCGACCGGCTTGGTGAAGATCTGCAGCAGGTAGCCGTCCTCGTCGCGGTCGACCAGGATGCCGCGCTGCTTCAGCTCCTCGATCGGCACCCGCACCTCGCCGATCCGCTCACGCAGCGCCGGGTCGTCGTAGTAGGAGTCGGGGGTGTCGAGGAACGCGATGCCGTTCGCGCGCAGGATGTCGACCGAGCGCAGGATGTCGTTGGTCGCCAGCGCGATGTGCTGGCAGCCGGCACCGTCGTAGAACTCCAGGTACTCGTCGATCTGCGACTTCTTCTTCGCGATCGCCGGCTCGTTGAGGGGGAACTTCACCCGGTGGTTGCCGCTGGCCACGACCTTCGACATCAGCGCCGAGTAGTCGGTGGCGATGTCGTCACCGATGAACTCGGCCATGTTCGTGAAGCCCATGACCTTGTTGTAGAAGGTCACCCACTCGTCCATCCGGCCGAGCTCGACGTTGCCGACGCAGTGGTCGACGGCCTGGAAGAGACGCTTGGGGTGCCCCTCGCGGCGCTCCACCACGGTCGAGCGCGCCTCGAAGCCGGGCAGGTAGGGGCCGTCGTAGCGCGACCGGTCGACCAGCGTGTGACGCGTCTCGCCGTACGTCGCGATGGCGGCCATCCGCACGACGCCGTGCTCGTCGGAGATCTCGTAGGGCTCGTCGAGGATCGTGGCCCCGACCGACCGGGCGTGGTCGATGCAGCGGTCGACGTCGGGCACCTCCAGGGCCAGGTCGACCACCCCGTCGCCGTGCTTGCGGTGGTGCTCGAGCAGCGGGCTGTCGGGGGTGACCCCGCCGGCGAAGACGAACCGGGCGCTGCCCGAGCGGAGCACGAAGACCTTGGCGTCGCGCAGCCCGTTCTCGGGGCCGCGGTAGGCCTCGAGCTCCATGCCGAAGGCGAGCTGGTAGAAGGTCGCGGTCTGGGTGGCGTTGCCGACCACGAAGCAGATCGCGTCCATCGCCGTGACCGGGAACGGGTCGCTGCTGGCGTCGTACTCGACGAGGCCGACCAGCTGGCGCAGCTGGTCGAGCGTCAGGTCGGCCTTGAGCTCGTCCTCGGTCAGGGCGCCACCGGTGGTGGGGGTGTCGTGCGTCGTCGTCATGCGCCCAGCCTGATGAGATAGGGCAGACTGCGCAATCGAACGTCGCCACGCTGGTCAGGTTGCACAGTCGAAGGAGCACCCATGGACGATCTGGACGTCAGGTTGATCGATCTCTTCAGCACCGAGCCGCGCATCGGCGTCCTCGAGGCGTCGCGCCGGCTCGGGGTCGCCCGGGGGACCGTGCAGGCCCGGCTCGACAAGCTCGTCGAGCGCGGCGTCGTGACCGGCTGGGGCCCGCACCTCTCCCCCGCCGCCCTCGGCTACCCGGTCACGGCCTTCCTGACCCTGGAGATCCGCCAGGACGCCGGCACCCGGCCGGAGGACGCGCGGGCCGGGGGCGCCAGCGGCCACGACGTGGTCGGCGAGCACCTCGCCCGCATCCCCGAGGTGCTCGAGGCGCACACGATCACCGGCGCCGGCGACCTCTTCGCCCGCGTGGTGGCCGGCTCCAACGCCGACCTGCAGCGCGTCATCGACCGGGTGCTGGCCCACCCGGCCATCACCCGCTCCTCGACCGTCATCGCGCTGGCGACACAGGTCGGCTACCGGGCCCTCCCCCTCGTCCGGGCCGCGGCGACCTGAGGTCCCTCAGCTCGCGGCGCGACCCGAGAGCAGGTCGGCGACCTCGTCGGCGGCGGCGGTCACGGCCCGGGCCACGACCCGCTCGTCGAGGACACCGAGGGTGACGATGCCGACGCTGGCCTCGAGCCCCTCGACGTCGCGGACCGGGGCGGCTAGTCCGCGCGCACCGGTCTGCAGCTCCCCCTCGGTCACCGAGTACGCCGCCGGCGCGCGCCCGCTGCGGGCCAGGAGGATCGCCCGACCTGCGGCGCCCTGGGCCAGCGGATGGCGGGTGCCGACCCGGTAGCCCACGTGGAAGTCGGTCCACGAGGGCTCGACCACGGCCACGGCCAGCGCCTCGGCGCCCTCGGCCACGGTCAGGTGGGCGGTGCAGCCCACGGTCTCGGCCAGCCGGCGCAGCACCGGCCCGGCGAGGTCGCGCAGCACCGGCTGCACGGCGGAGGCCAGGTGCAGCACGCCCAGCCCGACGTGGAGGCGACCGCGCGCGTCGCGGCGTACGAGCGTGTGCTGCTCGAGGGTGCTGACCAGCCGGTAGACGACGGTGCGGTTGACCGAGAGCCGCGCGGCGAGCTCGGTGACGGTCAGCCCGCCGGCGGAGGTCGCCAGGGTCTCGAGGACGCGCAGCCCGCGGTCGAGGGTCTGGGAGGTCTCGGCCGGCACGCCGTCATCCTAGGCCTCAGCCGGACTTGCGGGCCGCCCACTCGCGGACGCGGTCGATGCGGGCGCGCAGCTGCTCGGCGTTGGCGATCGCGGCGGCCGGTCCGCCGCACTCCTTGCGCAGCGCGGAGTGGGTGATGCCGTGCGCCTGGCCGGTGCGGTGGAACCACGCGGCGACCAGCCCGTTGAGCTCGCGGCGCAGCACGGCGAGCTGCTCGTGGGTGGAGACCTGCTCGATGCTCGGGACCGGCGCGGCCGCGGCCGCGGCGGTGGGCTTCTGCTTGCGGGCCCGGTCGGACTGGCGCTGGCGCAGCAGGTCGCGCATCTGGCCGGGCTCGAGGAGACCGGGGATGCCGAGGAAGTCCATCTCCTCCTCGGAGCCCACCTGGACCTCGCCCTCGTGGCCGAAGGTCGCACCGTCGTAGAGCACGTGGTCGAAGCGGGCCTCGGAGCCCAGCGCCTCGAACGGCAGGAACTGCTCGTCGGAGGAGGCGGACTCGCCGGCGTTGGCCTGCGCGAGCAGGTCGTCCTCGGCGGCGAAGAGGTCGTCCTCGTCGGTGATGGTGCGTCCGAGGACGTGGTCGCGCTCGACCTCCATCTCGGAGGCGTAGGTGAGCAGCCGGGGCACGGAGGGCAGGAAGATCGAGGCCATCTCGCCGCGGGTCCGGGCGCGCACGAAACGACCCACGGCCTGGGCGAAGAACAGCGGCGTCGAGGTGGTGGTGGCCCAGACCCCGACCGCCAGCCGGGGCACGTCGACGCCCTCGGAGACCATCCGCACCGCGACCATCCAGCGCGACTCGTCGGCGGCGAAGGCGCTGATCTTCTTCGAGGCGGCCTTCTCGTCGGAGAGCACGACCGTGGGCGACTCGCCGGTGATCTGGCGCAGCGTCTTGGCGTAGGCCCGCGCACTGTCCTGGTCGGTGGCGATGACCAGGCCACCGGCGTCCGGGACGTGGCGGCGCACCTCGGAGAGACGCTTGTCGGCGGCCGCGAGCACCGAGGGGATCCACGACCCCTCGGGGTCGAGCGCGGTGCGCAGCGCCTGGTTGGTCAGGTCCTTGGTCAGCGGCTCGCCCAGCCGCGCGGCGATCTCGTCACCGGCGCGGGTGCGCCAGCTCATCTCGCCGGAGTAGGCCAGGAAGAGCACCGGGCGCACGACGTGGTCGGCCAGCGCGTGGGAGTACCCGTAGGTGTAGTCGGCGGCCGAGCGCGGGATGCCGTCGGGACCCGGCGCGTAGGTGACGAACGGGATCGGGTTCACGTCGGAGCGGAACGGCGTGCCGGTCAGCGCCAGGCGACGGGTCGCGGGCTGGAAGGCCTCGCGCACGCCCTCGCCCCACGACAGCGCGTCGCCGGCGTGGTGCACCTCGTCGAGGATGACCAGGGTCTTGAAGCGCTCGGTGCGGATCCGCATCGCGAGCGGGTTGACCGCGACCCCGGCGTAGGTGACGGCGATGCCGACGTAGTCCTGCGAGGTCCTGCCCTTGCCGGCGGCGTACGCCGGGTCGATCGGGATGCCGGCCCGCTCGGCGGCCTGCGCCCACTGGGTCTTCAGGTGCTCGGTCGGCGCCACCACGGTGACCCGGTCGATGATGCGGCGCCCCAGGAGCTCGGCGGCCACCGAGAGCGCGAACGTGGTCTTGCCGGCGCCGGGCGTCGCCACGGCGAGGAAGTCACGTGGCTGCTCGGAGAAGTACTGCTCCATCGCCGCCTGTTGCCAGGCGCGCAACGACGGCGCGGTGCCCCACGCGGCCCGCTCGGGCCAGGCGGGGGGCAGCGCGGGCGTCAGCGAGGGGCCGGACCCGTCGTCGAGGGGGATGTCCGGCTGGTGCGGGCCCGTCACGCGTCGGAACCGCCCGTGTTGTCCTTGAAGGACTCCCACACGTCCTTGCAGTCCGGGCAGACGGGGAACTTCTCCGGCGAGCGGCTCGGCACCCAGACCTTGCCGCACAGTGCGATGACGGGCGTGCCCATCACCATCGCCTCGGTCAGCTTGTCCTTGTCGACGTAGTGGGAGAACCGCTCGTGGTCGCCCTCGTCGGTCGGGACGGTGCGGCGGTCCTCGCGGACGCCCTCATCGACGGCGGTGCCGGTCCCGAATCCGAAGCTGCTCACGGAAGCACCCTACGCGAGACCCGGCCTCAGTTCAGGTCGGGATCGATGGGCCGGGTGGAGTGCCAGGCCAGCTCTCCCGGCTGGCGGCGCATCACGTCGCGGCGCAGCCCGGTGGTCTCCTCGCGGAAGACGTCGGAGTCGTGGGCCGGGACGACGTACCAGCTGCCCTCGGCGATCTCGTCGTCGAGCTGCCCGGCACCCCAGCCGGCGTACCCGGCGAAGATCCGCAGCGCGTCGAGGTGCCCGGCGAGCAGCTCGACCGGGGTGTCGAGGTCGACCAGGCCCAACGTCGAGGTGACGGAGCGGAAGCCGAGCGGCTCCTCCCCCGGCTCGACCCGGTGCGCGACCGCCAGCGCGCCCTCGGTGCTGACGGGCCCGCCCTGGAAGAGCACGTCGGGCTCGGCCACCACGGGCCCCCAGTCGGCGAGCACCTCGGCGACCGGCACCGGGCTCGGCCGGTTGAGCACCACGCCGAGCGCACCGTCGGCGTCGGCGTCGAGCACGAGGATCACGGTGTCGACGAAGTTCGGGTCCAGCAGGGCAGGACTGGCCACGAGCAGCATCCCCGCCCGTGCCTCGCCCGTCGCCATGGGACCACTATGCCGCGGATGCGCGAGCAGTCACTTTTGCACCACCGAGCAGTCAGTTGTGCACCTTCGACCAGTCGCGTTCACACCGCCGCGAGGAGCGTCGAAAGAACTTTCGTTGCGTCTGTGGAAAACGGCTTCTGACCTGGTGCTTTGCTGGCTGGGCTGGATAATCCTCAGCATGGTCACCACCGCGCCGCACCCCATCGGCGGTGCTGTCGCGAGAGTGCACGCGGCGCTCGACGACGTGGCTGGTACGCCGGCGTGGTCGATGAGCCAGGGCGCCACTGCGGACGTGCTGGTGGAGATCGCTCGGGCCGAGGCCCGGCTGGTCGAACTGCGCTCGCGGGCCCTGGTGCAGGCCGAGTTGGTGGCGGTCCAGGAACGGAACGCCTCCCCGTCGGTGGCGGTGTGGCACTCGAATGCGACCAGGTCGACTAACTGGGTGTGTCCCTACTGAGCCCGAAACGCACTCTCATGCCGAGCCTCGGACGGTCGGCTTGTGCGGCCTCGCGCCGTAGCCGGAAGGACCGAAGACCCCTCGAGGGGGCCCGCTGGGCGGGGGCCGTCGACGCGAAGGCTGTTCGGTCCTTCTGACTACGAAGCCCTCGCACCAGCCGCTCATTCCGCGATCCGTGCGCTCGGTCATCACACCTCAATCGCATAGAGGGCGCCTCCCTGCTCGACCGACGGCGCGGCGTCGTACGCCATGAACTGCCGCGGGACGAGAACGGGCGGCCCGGTAGGAGGACCGGGCCGGTCAGAGGAACTCAGGCGGCGAGTGCCGCGCGGAGCCGGTGCAGCAGGGTCGGGCGACCGACCTGGCCGCGGACGGCGGTGGGCTGCCAACCGGCACGGGCCTTCGCCTCCAGCCGGGCGCCCACCGAGGCGGCGCCGGCGTCGGTGGCGCTGGCCTGGCCGGCCATCACTGCGAGGAAGGCCCGCTCCTTGAGCACGGCCTTGTCCATGGCGGCGCGCATCCGGTCGTCGAGCGGGTGCTCGCGGTGGTGGTCCACGACGGCCCGGACGCCAGGCAGGCCCTCGGCGGTCGCGCGCCACGCGGTGACGACCGCCTGCTCGAGGTCCAGCGGGTCGTTGACCAGGGCCCGCTCGATGTGTCCGCCGAGCCGGGTGTGCCAGCGCAGCTGGAGGGCGCCGAGCAGGTCGAGCTCGTCGGCGAACGCCTCGTCGACGCCCTCGACGTGCAGCGGCAGGTGGCCGTCGCGACGCTGGTCGGCGGCGGCGATCACGCGGCGGAGGGTCTCTCCGCGGTGGCGGTGCGTGGTGCGGGTCATCGCGTCTTCTCCCGTGCGGTCGAATATTCACATACCGTAGGTACGTACTCACGGTACTCATCCATACTCACGGTATGCAACGCTGTGGGGGTGGGACCGGGCGTGACGCTGGCCACCACCGCACCCCCGGCGGCTCCCCGCCACCCGTCCCGCGTTCCCTAAGGTGGTTCCATGCCGAAGTCGACCGTCTCCAAGCTGATGCCCAAGGTGCCGGGCGTGCCCGGGGTCGCCGGCTCCCGACGCCAGCAGTACTCCGCCTCCACCAAGCGGGCCCTCGTCGACGTCGCCGAGGAGCTCTTCACCGAGCACGGCTACGCCGGCACCTCCCTGGATGCGATCGTCAGCGGCGCCGACGTCACCAAGGGCGCGCTCTACCACCACTTCACCGGCAAGCAGGCGCTCTTCCAGGCGGTCTTCGAGCGCATCGAGACCGAGGCCTCGCAGACCATCCAGCAGGCCCTGAAGGACAGCGTGGACCCCTGGATGAAGGCCCGCGCCGGCCTGCAGGCATTCCTCCTGGTGGTGCAGGGACGGGCGTACCGGCGCATCGTGATCCAGGAGGGCCCCTCGGTCCTGGGCTACGAGCGCTTCCGCGAGCAGGAGGAGCGCTCCACCTTCGGCAACGTCGTCGACATCGTGCGCGCGGTGCTCACCGCCGGCACGTGGGACCTCGACGAGGACATGCTGCAGACCTTCGCGCGGATCTTCTTCGGCGCGATGTCCTCGGCCGGCGAGGACGTGGCCGCCTCCGACGACGCCATCGCCGCCGCCGCCCGGGTCGAGACCGCGGTCGGCTTCATCATCAGCGGCTTCCAGGCGCTCGTGGAGGCCGGGGTGGAGCTGCCCGAGCAGGAGGGCTGAGCCGGAGGGCTCAGCCGATCCCGACCGAGCCGGTCGCGGCCGGGACCAGCTCGATCCAGGTCCGACCCGCCGGCACGGTGAGCTCCTTGCCGCGCACGCTCAGGGCGATCGGCGCCTGCAGGCTCTTCTTCGACCACTGGCCGCGCACCACGCGCCCGTCGTGGAAGAGCATCGCGTCACCCTTGCCCTCGAGCTTGGTCTCGGGCACCGGGTTGCCGGCCGGGTCGCGGTAGCCGGCGTCGCCCACCTGCACGCGCAGCACCAGCACCGTGTCGGCCGGGAACTGCTCGCCCTGGGCCGCGTAGGAGTTGGAGTTGGTCCACCCGTCCTTGCCGTAGGACCAGGTGGTGGTGTGGCTGCCGAAGCTCGCGGACAGCGAACCGGCCGGCTTGCCCCTCGGGAGGTCCTGCGCGTCGCCCCACGGCAGGTAGTCGTCGGGGCGCGCCTCCGCGGACTCGACCAGGGTGGTGGTCGCCGCGAGGTCGGTGAAGAGGTTGTACGGCGCCGCGCGGCCGGAGTCGCGGAAGAAGCCCTTGGCGCCCTCGGAGAAGAAGTCGATGCCGGCGCCGCGCACACGCTGCAGGGTCACCGGTGCCGCACCGCTGGTGACGACGGCGGCCCCGGCCGGCGAGACGATGCCGATGTCGCTGGCGCGCATCGAGCGCACCGGCCCGACCGTGCCGGGGATGCGTGAGTAGTAGAACGCCGCGAGCCGGGTGACCCCGCCCTCGACGAGCTCCTCGACCACCAGGTCGGCCGCGTCCAGTCCACGCTGCGGCGCGCTGGAGGGCGTGTTGTCCATCTTGACCACCATCACGGGGTGGTCCTGGGCTGCGGTCTGCGAGCCGGTGACCGGCAGCCCGGTCAGCGGCCAGGTGGCGTCGAGGGTGGCGCCCTTGCTGACCTTCTGGCCCTCTGGGCCGGCGTCCGGCTCGGAGCCCTCGCCCCCGTCGTCGGAGGAGCAGGCGGCCAGGCCCAGGCAGGCCACGGCCACCAGGGCCACCAGGACCGCGGCCCGGGTGCCGCGGGGGCGGCGCTGGGCATGACGGGTGCGGACAGGTCGCACGAGGGCTCCGATCGGGGGGGGTGGGGCGAGGGCGGGCGGTGCTCAGCCGAGCTTGGCGCCGCCGTCGACGTACAGGGTCTGGCCGGTGATGTAGGAGGCCTCGTCGCTGGCCAGGAACGCCACGGCCGCGGCGATGTCCTCGGGGAAGCCGACCCGCTTGACGGGGTTGGCCTCGGCCGACAGGGCGCGGAACTCCTCGACGTCCATCTTCAGGCGGGCGGCGGTCGCGTCGGTCATCTCGGTGGCGATGAAGCCCGGGGCGACCGCGTTGGCGTTGATGCCGAAGGGGCCCAGCTCGATGCCGAGGGTCCGGGTCAGACCCTGGACCCCCATCTTGGCCGCGGAGTAGTTGGCCTGGCCGCGGTTGCCCAGCGCCGAGACGCTGGAGATGTTGACGATCTTGCCGTACTTCTGCTCGACGAAGTGCTTCTGGGCAGCCTTGGTCATGAGGAACACGCCCTTGAGGTGCACGCCCATGACGAGGTCCCAGTCGTCCTCGCTCATCTTGAAGAGCAGGTTGTCGCGGGTGATGCCGGCGTTGTTCACCAGCACGTGGATGCCGCCGAGCTCCTCGACGACGCGGCTCACGGCCGCCTCGACCGAGGCACCGTTGCTGACGTCGGCGCCGATGCCGGCGGCCCTGGCGCCGTCGACCAGCGGGAGCCGGCCCGCCGCCTCGGAGGCAGCGGTCTCGTCGAGGTCGAGGATGGCGACCGAGGCGCCCTCCTCGGCGAAGCGGGTGGCGGTGCCGAAGCCGATGCCCCGCGCACCCCCGGTGACCACGACCACGCGTCCGTCGAATCGACCCATCAGCTGTCCAACTCCTTCGAAGCTCTGCGGCGGCGCGCCGCACGGCGCGCCCGCGCGATGCTGTCCCGCGCCGCCAGAACGATAGTCCCGCCTCACCACGGAGGCGACGCCGGATCAGCTCAGGGCCGATCAGGACAGGGCCGCCCGCAACCGGGAGGCGTACGCCGCCCGCTCACCGTCGGCGTACTTCTGCCGGGGCCAGAAGAACCCGCGCAGCCCGTCGCCCTTGGTGCGCGGCACCACGTGCAGGTGCAGGTGCGGCACCGACTGGCTCACGGTGTTGTTGACCGCCACGAAGCTGCCCTGGGCACCCAGCTCCTCGACGGCGGCCGTGGCGATGCGCTGGGCCGCGGCCAGGAACGGATCCCGCAGGGCGGCCGGCAGGTCGGGCAGCGTCACCACGTGCTCGCGCGGCACCAGCAGCACGTGACCCTTGAAGACCGGGCGCTGGTCGAGGAAGGCGACCAGGTCGTCGGTCTCGAGCACGACGTCGGCCTCGACGTCGCCGGCGATGATGCGGCAGAAGACGCAGTCGGCGGGCCTCAGCCGTTGCCCCCGGCCCGGAAGTCCTGCCAGGCGTCGCTCATCCGGTCGGCCTGGCCCGGGGTGAACATGTCCATGCAGGCATCGACGCTGTAGTCCATGAAGTTGTGGATGGGGTCGAGCCCGGGCGTGGGGCAGGTGTCGGCGCCCTCGGGGCACCCGAACTGCGGCACGGCCTCGCGCGGGGTGTCGGCCACCCCGTCCCCGGACGCCGAGCAGCCACCGGCGAACGTGTGCTCGAGCATCAGCCAGTGGCCCACCTCGTGGGTCAGGGTGTCGCCCTCGTTGTAGGCGTTGACGGTGCCGCCGGGCATCGACTCGTCGAGCAGCACCACGCCGTCGATGTAGTCCCGGCCGTTGTTGTAGCCCTTGGGGAAGTAGGCCCAGCCGAGCAGGTTGTCGCCGATGTCGGCGGCGTAGACGTTGAGGGTCTCGGAGTCCCCCTCGTGCAGCGCGGCCTTCATGTCCCGCTCGGGCTTGCCCGGGGAGACGTGCGCCCAGGTGGCGTCCACGGTCCAGGTCACGTGGTCGAGCGTGAACCGGAAGGGAGTGGCTGCTGCGTCGGGGGACGTGGTGCCCGCGTAGGCGTCGTTGAGCACCTGCATCTGGGCGTCGATCATCGACGTCGTCCGCGCGCGTTGCGCCGGGGTCGGCGTCGTCTCGGTCACGACGTGGAAGACGGTCTCCACCTCGACCGAGCCGGGCGCCAGGGTCGGCAGGTCCTTGATGACGCCGTACTTGCGGGCGTCCTTCTTGGCGTAGAGCGCCGGCTCGGCCACCTGGGCGCCCTGGCGCACGCGGGCCTGGTCCGGGGCCTCCGCACAGGCCTGGACGCCCGGTGAGGCCACCGGACGCAGGTCGGCCGGTGCCGCTCCGGTCAGGACGGTGACGGCGACCGCGGACGTGGCGAGGGCGGCGACGATCTGACGTGGACGCATGCGGGTGATCCTCCCGAGAGCTGGGTCGACCGCCTCGCTGACTGGTGACGGCGTGGGATCGAACATAAGCCCGCACCGCCCACGAGGGAAGGCCCCGGCGCAGCCGGGCGGGGCTACCAGCCCAGCTTCTCGTAGCGGTAGCGGCAGCCGAACCGGCGCAGGTCGTCGGTGCTGTAGTGCTCCTGCTCGGTGCGCACCAGCCCCGCGGTGTCCTGGAAGCGGCTGAACGGGAGGAACCCGGCCATCACCGCCCGCGCCTGGGTGATGAGCAGGTCGCGGTGGCGCGACTCGTGCAGCTGGCCGTGCCAGCGCTCGCCGTTCCAGTGGAAGGAGAAGACCCAGTAGAAGAGCGAGGCACCGTCGGTGAAGTGCAGGTGCGTCTCGTCGACGCGCAGCTCGGGGCTGAGCACCAGGTTCTCCCGCGCGACGGTCCCCTCCTCGTCGAAGACCAGGTGGCTCAGGTCGGCGGTGAACTCGCACGCGGACCGGACTGACCCGGACGGGTCGGCAGCGGCCATCGACATCTTCCCACTCCTTCGCTCGGCCCACGACGGGCCAGGACGCACACGTCAGGTGTACGCCCCCGGGGCCCCTTTCCACCAGGATCGGCAAAGAATCCGAACGAACCCGAACAACGCCCCCACGCTTCGTACAGTGGTCCCCGCAGGGATCCGGCACAGGGACGAGGTGGCAGCAGCGGTGATCGAGAACCCCGCTGAGACCCCTCTCGGCAGCGAGTGGGACCTGCTCGCGGTCCGGCTGCAGGCGCTGCGCGCGGAGGTCGGCGAGCCGTCGTACGCCGAGATCGCGCGGCGCGTCGCCGAGCTGCGGATCGCCCAGGGCCGCTCGGAGCACGTCGCACGGGTCGCGCGCACCACCGTCTACGACGTCTTCCGCACCGGGCGCGCCCGGATCAACCTCGTGCTGGTGCGCGAGATCGCCGAGGTCCTCGGCGCCAGCGACGAGCAGGTGGACGCCTGGATCGCCGAGGCCCGCGAGTCCGGCGCGCCGCGACCGACGCCGGCGCCGGTCGCGCAGGCCCGGACCGACCAGGCCACCGAGCCCGCTGAGCCCGTTGAGTCCGCCGCCACCGCCACCGCTCAGGCGACACCTCGGCTGCGGCTCACGCTGGGCCTCATGGCCGCGTGCATCGCGGTCAACTTCGTGGGCCGGGCCCTCGTGGACTTCCTCGAGCTGCCGGTCCATCTCGACATGGTCGGCACCGCGATCGCAGCGATCGCCCTCGGTCCCTGGTACGGCGCCGTCGTCGGGGTCGCCACGAACGTGGGAGCGTCCACGGTCAGCGGCGCCGACTCGATCCCGTTCGCCCTGGTCAACGTGACCGGGGCGCTGCTGTGGGGCTACGGCGTGCGCCGCCTCGGCCTCGGTCGCACGCTGCCGCGGTTCCTGGGCCTCAACGTGCTCGTCGCACTGGCCTGCACCCTGGTCGCGGTCCCCCTGCTGGTGCTGCTCTACGGCGGCAGCACCGGCCACAGCCAGGACCAGGTCACCTCCACCTTCCTGCAGATGACCGACACCCTGGCCGTCGCCGTGGGGCTGTCGAACACGCTGATCTCGCTCGGCGACAAGATCATCAGCGGATTCGTCGCCCTCGTCGCCTGCTCGATGCTGCCGTCCGTCCTGCGCGAGCGCACCGGGCTGGTGCTGGTCTCGTCCGCGGTCGAGCCGCCCGGCCCGGCCTGAGCCGACCGCCCCGCCCCGCCCCGACTCAGATCAGGTCGCGGCCCTCGCGGCGCGCGGAGGTCCACTCCCGCAGGAACGCCCGGCAGATGACGAACAGCACACCGGCCACGACGACCGGCCAGATCAGGACGTACAGGGTCAGGATCGTCGTGCTCATCGGATCTCCTCGCTCAGGCTCTGCTGCGGGTCGTCGTCGTGACGCCCGCTCCCGTCCACGACCTCGACATCGAAGTCACCGGTGCGTTCCGCGATCTCGGTGAAGTCGAACCGCTCGGTCTGGCCCACCGACATCGACCAGCACACGACCGTGCTCACCGCGTAGGCGACCAACGAGCCGCTGAGGGTGGCGTAGTCGTGCAGGAAGCCCAGGACGAACGGCGCCGAGACGACCATCGCGAGGACGCCGACCACCTGCGCCGGGCGCACCCCCCAGAACCCGAAGACCATCAGCCCGAGCACGACGCCGATGCCGACCACGGAGGCCAGGTCGACCAGCAGCCCGATGGGTCCGCCCATGGAGACCCAGCCGAACCGCACCGGCAGGAAGGCTGCCAGCGCAGCGACCACCGAGACCGTGAAGGCCTTGTTGGTGACCTTGTCCCAGTAGAAGCTGGCCAGCACCGGGAAGACCAGTGCCCCCCAGAGGGCGCCGACGAAGACGAGCAGGTCGAGGATGTTCAGCTCCAGGCTCGCGAACGCGACCGCGACCGCGCTGGCCACGACCATGGTGACCCGCCCGATGAGCAGCATGGTCCGGGGGTCGGCATCGCCCTTGCCAGCCACGTTCTGCCCGTAGACGTCGGTCATCACGATCGACGACAGCGCGGATAGGTCGGAGTCCGCGGTCGAGGACAGCGCACCGATGATCATCAGGAAGAAGACCGCCAGCAGCACCGGCGGCAGGTACTCCGCCGCCATCCCCGGGATCAGGTTGTTGGAGTCGCCCCCGGTGGGCTCGAAGCCCAGGTAGAGCGCCAGGACCCCCAGCATCCCGACCCCGATCACCATGGCGCCGTAGCCGATGGTCGCCGTGATGAAGGTCGGCTTGATGAGATCGGCGCGCACGGCGAACAGCCGCTGGGCGATCGTCTGGTTGCCGATCGCGTAGGCCAGCACCGCGGCGATGTAGGGCGCGCCCTGGTTGAGGAAGGCGTCGCTGGAGAAGAAGCTGCCCTGCTGCGCCGTGAGGTTGCCCGCGCCCGTCTCGAAGGCGGCCGGGAAGCCCGCCGCGAGGAAGATGAACGGGACGATGACCGCCACCGCGCCGAGCATGCCGACGACCTGCACGAAGTCGGTGAGCACCGAGGCCCGGAAGCCCGACCACAACGTGTAGAGCAGCACCCCGGCGGCCACGGTGAAGATGCCCTGGATGAAGTTGAACGGCGTCAGGAGCGAGATCAGCACCCCGCCGGCGATGAAGTTCGACATCAGGCTGATCACGCTGCCGACCACGTTGGAGCCGGCCAGCATCAGCTGGCTGGACCGGCCGTGCCGGACGTACATCACCTCGGCCAGCGTGTGCGCCCGCGGCGCGACGGCCCGGATCCGCTTGCCGAAGGGGTAGATGAACAGGATCATCAGCGCCCCCCACAGCCCGTAGTGGATGGGCCCGGAGATCCCGTAGGTGTAGCCGGAGGTCGCCGAGGCGTACATCGAGGAGGCCCAGATCCAGGTGGCCGTCATGCTGGCCGCCGAGATCCCGAAGCCGACCTGGTTGCCGGCCGTCATGTAGTCGTCGGCGTTCTCCTGCTTCTTGCCGATCCGCGAGGACACCCAGAAGGTGCCCCCGTAGAAGAAGACGATCAGACCGATCGCCGTTGCCGCGCCGAACGGGGCCGAGTCGAGCTCGAGCACGCGCGCCACCTCCTCCACACTCGTCGCAGGGCGCGCGTCGGGGCACCCTGCGCATCGCGCTACCCGACGCGCCGGCCGGTGGGCGGCTGCGTGCAGGGGGGCACAGGGCGTCGACGCGCTCCGTTGCGCATCGGTCGACGGGTCCTACGAAAAACTGACCGGGTCGGCTACGACCCGCGGTTGCCCGGACGGTAGCAGCGCCCCCTGGTCGCTCAACGCTCGGCCAGGCGCCGGGCCAGGTACGGCGCCGTGGCGCTGCCCTCGGCCCGGGCGACCTCCTGCGGGGTGCCGGTGGCCACCACCCGACCACCCTCGTCGCCGCCGGCCGGGCCGAGGTCGATCACCCAGTCGGCGCCGGCGATGGTGTCGAGGTCGTGCTCGACCAGCACGACGGTGTTGCCGGCGTCGACCAGGCGGTGCAGCTGGCGCACCAGCAGGGCGATGTCGGCCGGGTGCAGCCCCGCGGTCGGCTCGTCGAGCAGGTAGAGGGCGTGACCGCGGCGGGCGCGCTGCAGCTCGGTGGCCAGCTTGATCCGCTGCGCCTCCCCGCCGCTGAGCTCGGTGGCCGGCTGCCCCAGGCGCAGGTAGCCCAGGCCCACCTCGCGCAGCGTGACCAGGCTGCGGGCGGCCGCCGGGACGTCGGCCAGGAAGTCGGCCGCCTCGTCGACCGAGAGGGCCAGCACGTCGGCGATGCTCCGGCCGCGGTACGTGATCTCGAGGGTCTCGGCGTTGTAGCGCGCGCCGTGGCAGGTCGGGCAGGGCGCGTAGGTGCCGGGCAGGAACAGCAGCTCGACCGAGACTGACCCCTCACCCTGGCAGGTCTCGCAGCGCCCCTCGGCGACGTTGAAGGAGAACCGGCCCGCGCCGTAGCCCCGCTCGCGGGCCTCGGGGGTCGCGGCGTACAGCTTGCGCACCGCGTCGAAGAGCCCGGTGTAGGTGGCCAGGTTGGACCGGGGCGTGCGCCCGATCGGTCGCTGGTCGACACGCACCAACCGGTCGAAGGACTCCAGCCCGGTCGCGTCGTCGACGTCGATCTCCAGGTCGCTCGTCCCGTCGTCGCCGGCGTCGTCGGGGGCCTGGCCGAGGTGGCGGCGCACCAGCTCGGCGAGGACCTGGGTGACCAGGGTCGACTTCCCCGACCCGGACACCCCGGTCACCGCGGTCAGCACGCACAGCGGCACGTCCACCGACAGGTCGACGAGGTTGTGCCGGGTGACCCCGCGCAGGTGCAGCCAGCTCTGCGGGGTGCGCTGGGGGCGCTCGACCGCCTCGACGCGCCCGAAGAGGTGGTCGCCGGTGATCGATCCCTCGACCTGCTCGAGGCCCGCGACCGGTCCGGAGTACAGCACCTGTCCCCCTCCCTCACCGGCTCCCGGCCCGATGTCGACGATCCAGTCGGCGCGACGGACGACGTCGAGGTCGTGCTCGACCACGAACAGCGAGTTGCCCGACCCCAGGAGCTGCTCGAGCACGTCGAGCAGGGGTTCCGCGTCGGCAGGGTGCAGCCCCGCGGACGGCTCGTCGAGGACGTAGACGACCCCGAAGAGGCCCGAGCGCAGCTGGGTGGCGATCCGCAGCCGCTGCGCCTCGCCGGGCGAGAGGGTCGTGGAGGTGCGGCCCAGCGACAGGTAGCCCAGCCCCAGCTCGAGCAGCACCTCGACCCGGGCCACCAGGTCCGCGCTGAGGCGCACCGCCACCTCGGTCGCCTCCCCCGAGTCGGCCGAGGACGTCGCCGCACCCGCCTCGGTCAGCTCGGCCACAGGTCGCAGCAGCGCGAGGAGGTCGTGGAAGGAGAGCGCGTTGACCTGCGCGATGGACAGCCCCCTGAAGGTCACCGCCAGCGAGTCCGCCTGCAGCCCGGTGCCCTCGCAGGCCGAGCAGACGACGGTCCGCACGAAGCGCATCGCCTTGTCGCGCATCATCTGGCTCTTGGTGTCGGCCAGCACGTGGCGCACGTGCTTGCGGGCGCTCCAGAAGGTGCCGTGGTAGTCGCGTCCGGTGGAGTCGTCGGGCTCCCCGCGCCTGTCGACGAGGACGCGGGGCTGCTCGTCGGTGTAGAGCAGCCAGTCGCGGTCCTCGCGCGAGAGCCGGTCGAAGGGTGCGTCGACGTCGATGCCGACCGCCTTCACGACCCGCAGCAGGTTCTTGCCCTGCCAGGCGCCGGGCCACGCGGCGATCGCCCCGTCGCGGATGCTCAGCGAGGGATCGGGGACCAGCAGGTCCTCGGCCACGTCGTGCACCTCCCCCAGCCCGTGGCACACGGGGCACGCCCCGGTGGCGGTGTTGGGCGAGAAGGCCTCGGCGCCCAGCCGCGACGCACCCTCCGGGTAGGTGCCGGCGCGCGAGTAGAGCATCCGCAGCAGGTTGGACAGGGTGGTGAGGGTGCCGACGCTCGAGCGGGAGCTTGGCGCCCCGCGACGCTGCTGCAGCGCCACGGCCGGGGGCAGACCGGTGATCTCCTGCACGTGCGGCGCCCCGACCTGCTGCAGCAGCCGCCGGGCGTAGGGCGCCACCGACTCGAAGTAGCGGCGCTGCGCCTCGGCGTACAGGGTGCCGAAGGCCAGCGAGGACTTGCCGGAGCCGGAGACGCCGGTGAAGACGACCATGGCGTCGCGCGGCAGGTCGACGTCGATGTTCTTGAGGTTGTGCTCGCTGGCGCCGCGGACGTGGACGAAGTGGTCGCTCGGGTCGTGGGGCACGGCTCCTTCCTACCCGTTCGTCACCCCTCGCAGACCATCCGCCGGGTGACCTCCGGCTCACTCCGGCTGGTTGCCCGGTCCGCCCCCCACGCGGTACGACGACACGACACCGGCGTACATCAGGTGCGAGACCAGGCCCTGGGCGGCGTGCGGCAGGTTGTGGCAGTGGTCCATCCACAGCCCGGGGTTGTCGGCGACGAAGGCGATCTCGAAGGTCTCCCCGGTGCCCACCTCGAGCGAGTCGACCCACCACGGCGAGCCGGTCGCCGGCACCCCGTCGCGGGAGAGCACCACCGCGTGGTGCCCGTGCAGGTGCATCGGGTGGGCGTCGTCGCTGCCGTTCTCGATGCGCACCACCACGACGTCGCCCTCCTCGACCATGAACATCGCCACGTCGGGGAAGAGGTGCCCGTTGATGCTCCACCACATGCCGGGGCGCCCGTCGAGGAACCCGGGCCGCTTGCCGATGCGGTAGTCGAAGACGCGGTCGGGGTCCGTCGGGTCGAGGCCGAGGTCGGTGGGCCGGCCGTAGGTGAGCAGGTCGACGACCTCGGTCGGGGGCAGGGTGGCCGCACCGCCGGTGGGGTCGCGGCCCAGGACCAGGCTGGTCGTGCCGCCGAAGTCGACCCGGACACCGCCGGCCGGTACCTCCAGGCCCAGGTCGACCCGCCCGCCGGCCGGCACGCGCACCGCGCGGTCCTCCACCGGCGACGGGTCGTTCACGTCGGTCGCGTCGACGGCGGTGACCTCGAACGCCGCACCGGTGACCCAGACCGTGGCGAGCCCGTTGTCGGTGTTCACCACCCGCAGGCGGACCCGTTGCCCGGGCGCGACGTCGAGCTCGCTGACCCCCGGCTCCCCGTTGAGGGTCGGCCCGTCGCCGTACGCGTGCAGCAGCGCGACCTGGTCCACCACGGCCGGGTCCGGGCGCTCCTCGTGCACCACCAGCGGCCCCAGCAGACCACGGCGCACCTGCTCGTGGCTGAGCTGGTGGGAGTGGTACCAGAACGAGCCGGCCTGGTCGGCGACGAAGCGGTAGACGTGGCTCTGGCCCGGGAGGACGGCGTCCTGGGTGACCCCCGCGACCCCGTCCGCCGCGTTCGGCACGCCGACCCCGTGCCAGTGCAGGGTCACGCCCTCCTCGACGTCGTCGTTGACGAGGGTGACCTCGACCAGGTCGCCGACCCGGGCCTCAAGCAGCGGGCCGGGAGTCTGCCCGTTGACGGTGAAGCGGCCCGCGCTCGCGGTCTGCACGGTGAAGGTCTCCCGGACGTCGGCCGGACCCGCCGCGGTCTCGGTGAGCTCGGCGACGGGGACCCCCGAGGGTCCGTGCGCCCCGTGCGCCCCGGGCTCCCCGACCGGTCCGCCTCCCCAGTCGGCGTAGCCCATCGCCGCCATGTCGTACTCGTCGGGCAGCAGGCTCGCCTGCCACGACCAACCCACCGGCACCACCAGCGCCGCCGTGGCCGCGCCCGCCACGACCCACCGCCACCGCGCGCGCAGGCGCATCGTCTACATCGCGACGGAGGCGTGCTGCGGCTCCCGGAGCGCCGCGGGAGTGGCCCGGTGCCCGGCCATGGCCGCCACAGCCAGGATCACCAGGGCATTGACGCCGTGCAGCGCCCCGAAGGCGGACCCGATCTCGCGAGAGAGCATCGGCAGCACGATGACCTGCAGCACGACGAGGCCCACGATCGTGCCGGCGTACGCCGTTGCGCCGTGGAGCCTGGTGAAGAACGAGACCACGAGCAGCACCAGCGAGAGCAGGGGGATCAGCAGCAGTCCGATGAAGAACATGTGGAACGCGAAGCCCCACTCGGCGGTGAAGTTCATGTCGCAGCTCTCGCACTCGAGCAGCTGCTTGTTGACCACGCCCCCCTCGTCGGAGATCCAGTTGGTCATCCCGAAGAACGCCCACGCGATCATGGCCGCCTGCACCACGACGAGTCCGGCGATGGTGTACGCCAGCCCCTGATAGGTCTTGAGCACGGTCCTCTCCCCTCTGTCCGTGCGGGACGACCCCGCCGCCGAAGCGTCCGGATGAGATGAGAGTCCTCCCGGCCCCCTCCGCGGTCATGCCCGGAAGTGGGGAACTTGTGCGCGGCTAGGCTCCGCCCATGGCCACGATGCACGAGGGAGTCCTCGCGAGCCTGGGCCCCCGCATCATCGACGGGTCGCTGCCGGCGGGCTCGGTGATCACCCTCGAGTGGCTCGGCGACGAGTACGCCGTCTCGCGCACGGTCGCGCGGGAGGTCGTGCAGGTGCTGGCCTCCATGAACCTGGTCGAGAGCCGCCGCCGCACCGGCATCCGCATCCGTCCGCGCGACGAGTGGCACTCCTACGACCCGGCGGTCGTGCGTTGGCGCCTCGGGGGCGCCCAGCGCACCGCGCACCTGCAGGAGCTCTCACAGCTGCGCGCGGCGATCGAGCCGGCGTCAGCGGCGCTCGCCGCCGAGCGTGCGACGCCCCAGGACGGAGCCGCGCTGCTGCGCCTGGCCCAGGACATGGAGACCACCGGGGCGGCCGGCGACCTGCTGACGTTCCTCGAGCACGACGTGGCCTTCCACCGCAGCCTGCTGCACCTGTCGGGCAACCAGATGTTCGCGGGGCTCTGTGACGTGGTCGAGGAGGTGCTGCGGGGTCGCACCGACCACGACCTGATGCCGGCGCACCCCAAGCCGGAGGCCCGGCGGCTGCACCTGCAGGTGGCGCAGGCGGTCGCCGCCGGGGAGCCCGGCGCGGCCCGGGCCGCGATGACCGCGATCTGCACCGAGGTGCTGCGGGCGACCCGCGACTCCTGAGCGAGTCCGTCCGAACCGGCTCAGATCACCAGTGCGCTGAGCGGCCAGAGCACCGCGGCCGCGGCGAAGGCGGTGAGCCCCAGCGTCGTCTCCATGACCGTCCAGGTCTTGAGCGTGGTCTTCTCGTCCATCCCGAAGAAGCGGCTGACCAGCCAGAACCCCGAGTCGTTGACGTGCGAGAGCACGGTCGCTCCGGCGGCGATGGCGATGACCAGGAGGGCGACGCGCAGGTCGTGCAGACCCGCCGCCTGCGAGGCGATGAGGCCCGCGGCGGTGGTCAGCGCCACGGTGGCCGAGCCCTGCGCCACGCGCAGGGCGGTGGCGATGAGGAAGGCCTGGAGCAGCAGCGGCAGACCCAGGTCGGACAGCGAGCTGGTCAGGGCCTCGCCGATGCCGCTGGCGCGCAGCACGCCACCGAACATGCCGCCGGCACCGGTGATCAGGATGATCGAGCAGATCGGTCCGAGCGCCTGGTCGAGGACCGCCGTCGTCTCCGCGAGGGTCCGCTCCCGTCGACCGAGTGTGGCGATGGCCAGCAGCAGCGTGATCAGCAGCGCCACCGGCGTCTGCCCGACGAGCTGCAGCGCCTGGATGAGCGAGTTGCCCTCCTCGAGGGTGCCGGCGGTGACCAGGGTGGTGAGCACCGTGTTGAGCGCAATCAGCACCAGCGGCACCAGGAGCAGGCCCAGCACGGTCGCGAACGCCGGCGGCGTCGTGGTGCGGGTCGCGGTGGCGGTCCCGCCGGAGCCGGCCGGCGCGTCGGGGTCGCCTGCGGGCGAGCCGGCGGTGCGACCGCCGTTGATCTCGCCGAGGAGCAGGTCGGGCAGCGGGACGTAGATGCGGGCGCCGAGCCAGCGCGAGACGAGGTAGACGCCGACGTACCAGGACAGGACCGCGACCGGCAGGCCGACCAGCAGCACCACGCCGATGTCGCCGCCCAGCAGGGTGCCCGCCGCCACCGGGCCCGGGTGCGGCGGGACGATGGCGTGCATCGCGGCGAAGGCACCGGCCGCGGGCAGCGCGTAGTACAGCACCGAGCCGCCGAAGCGGCGGGCCACGGTGAGGATGATCGGCAGGAAGACCACGAGGCCGGCATCGAAGAAGATCGGGAAGCCGAAGAGCAGCGCGGCCACGCCGAGCGCGAACGGCGCGCGGGCCTCGCCGAAGCGGTTGATCAGGGTGTCGGCCAGCACCTGGGCGCCGCCGGTGATCTCGAGCAGCCGCCCGAGCATCACGCCGAAGCCGACCAGCAGCGCCACCGAGGCCAACGTGCTCCCGAACCCGCTGGTCAGCGCCGTGGGCACCAGGTCGAGCGGGATGCCCGCCGCCACGGCGGTCACGAGGCTGACCAGCACGAGGGCGATGAAGGCGTGCAGCCGCACCTTGATGATCAGGAACAGCAGCACGGCCACGGCGGCCGCGGCGATGAGCAGCAGCGTGGCTGTGCCGTAGGCGGGGGTGATCGCTTCCATCGGGACTCCAGGCAGACGTGACGGTGTGGGACGGGTCACGCACGAGGGTGCAGCAAAGGTATGACCTTTGGCAAGTGGGATAGCCTGCGCCCGACGTGGTGACGACAGGGACCCCAGCCGCAGCAGGTGCGACGTCGGCCGTGCCAGCCCCCGCTCGGTCCACCCCGTCGGTGCCGGGACGGTCGCGGTGGAGCGGCTGGTGGCAGGGCCGCTCGGGCGTGGCGGCGTTCCTGGGGCTGGTGGCCTTCCTCGTCTCCTTCGCCCCGAGCCTGCTCCCGCGCAGCTGGGCCTTCCAGGCGCTCGCCACGGGCCTCTCGGCTGCCACCGCCTACGCCCTCGGGGTGCTCCTGGTCTTCCTGCTGCGCCCGCTGATCGACTTCCTGGGCATCCGTTTGGTGGTCGAGCCCCGACGGCGCCGGCTCGTCGGCGCCCTGACGGCCCTCGTGGTCCTGGCTGCCGTCGGCTGGGTGGTCCACCTGCAGCGCCAGGCCCGCGCACTGACCGCCGAGCTGGTCGGGCTGCCGCCTCCGAGCCTCCTGGACGACGTGCGCGCCCTGCTCGGGGGGATCGCCCTGGCGCTGAGCATCGTCGCGCTGGTCGTGCTGGTGCGCATCTCCCTGGCCGGGTGGCGCCGGGTGCTGCGGATCGCACTGCCACCCTGGTTGGCGAGGATCGCCGCGGTGCTGCTGGTCGTGGCGCTGGTCGGCTATACGAGCAACGAGTACCTGCTGCGCCGCACCCTGGAGTCGGTGTCGGCGGCCGCGCTCAGGCTCAACGACTCCACCCCCGACCTCGCGGAGCCCACCTCACGGTTGCGCTCGGGTGGTCCGGGCTCGACCCAGCCGTGGGACGAGCTGGGGTTCCACGGCCAGGTCTTCACCGCCAGCGGTCCCACGCGCACCGAGATCGAGGCGGTGACCGGCGAGCCGGCGCAGGAGCCGATCCGGGTCTACGGC
This sequence comes from Nocardioides dokdonensis FR1436, assembly GCF_001653335.1. Classification (NCBI taxonomy): domain Bacteria; kingdom Bacillati; phylum Actinomycetota; class Actinomycetes; order Propionibacteriales; family Nocardioidaceae; genus Nocardioides; species Nocardioides dokdonensis. The sequence goes on along the minus strand of NZ_CP015079.1, from coordinate 2,379,135 downwards.
TCCCTGGGGGACGAGCTGAGCCTGGACGAGGTCTCCGACAACGTCGTGCGCGAGCTGGTGCGCACCGGCGCCTTCGACCGGTCGACGCTGACCCTGATCGGCACCACCGGCCGGGGTTGGGTCGACGAGTACAACGTCGCCTCGATCGAGTACCTCACCGGTGGCGACTCCGCGACCGCGGCGATGCAGTACTCCTACCTGCCCAGTCCGGTCGCCTTCCTCACCAGTCGACAGGCGCCCGCGGAGGCGGGCCGGCTGCTCTTCGAGAAGGTGTACGCCGAGGTGCGGTCGCGACCTGCCGACGAGCGGCCGCGCCTCTACGTCAGCGGCGAGTCGCTGGGCGCGTTCGGCGGTACAGCCGCGTTCGAGGACGCGGACGACCTGGTGGCGAAGGTCGACGGGGCGGTCTGGGTCGGCACCCCGAGCTTCACCCCGTTGTGGAGCTCCATCACCGCCGAGCGGCTGCGGGGCAGCCCCCAGGTCTCCCCCGTCTTCGAGCAGGGCCGCCACATCCGCTTCGTCACCGGGCCGGCAGGACTGGACCGCGACGCCTACGGCCGCGAGTACGGCGCCTGGCAGGAGCCGCGCGTGGCGTTCCTGCAGCACGCCTCGGACCCGATCGTGTGGTGGTCCCCCGGCCTCGTCCTCCAGGAGCCGGACTGGATCCGTGAGGGCGCCGGCGGCGACGTCAACATCGGGCTGCGCTGGTGGCCGCTGGTCACCTTCTGGCAGGTCACGCTCGACATGGCCGTGGCCAACGACCCGCCGGCCGGGCACGGGCACGTCTACGAGGACGACCTGGTCCCGGTGTGGGACGCCGTCCTGCACGGGCAGCGCAGCAGCCTCGACCAGCTGGACAGGATCGTGGCCGAGCTGCACGCGACCGTGCCGGACACCCCCGAGGGCTGACCATCTCCGCCGACCCGGCCCATATCTCCCGCTGACCCGGCCCGAAGTTGCGTCCGGCCGGGGAGCCCGGGGTGGCACAGTGCACCCCGTGGACATCGCGAGCGACCTCGCCCCTACCGGCGCCCTGCGCGTCTCGATCAACCTGGGCAACCCGGTGCTCGCCCAAGGGACAGCGGAGCGACCGAGCGGGGTCACCGTCGACATAGCCCGCGAGCTCGGGTCCCGACTCGGCGTCCCCGTCGAGCTCAGCTGCTTCGCAGCCGCCCGCCAGTCCTTCGAGTCCATGGCCGAGGGCCGGGCCGACCTCTGCTTCCTGGCCGTCGACCCGGCACGAGAGGCGGCGGTCGCCTTCACGGCGCCGTACGCCGTGATCGAGGGAGTCTACGTGGTCGCGGACGCCTCACCCATCGGCTCGGCGGCCGAGGTCGATCGCGCGGGCGTCCGGGTGGGCGTGAAGGAGGGCTCGGCCTACGACCTGTTCCTGTCCCGGACCCTGGAGCAGGCAGAGCCGGTGCGAGGCGTCGAGGGCACCACCGTGTTCGCCGAGCAGGGGCTCGAGGTGGGCGCCGGCATCCGGCAGCCGGTGCTCGACTTCGTCGCCGAGCATCCCGGGCACCGAGTCCTCGAACCGGCGTTCATGGGGATCCAGCAGGCGGTGGGCACCACTCGCTCCCGCAGCGCCGGGACGCTCGCATTCCTCCACGACGTCGTCGAGGAGCTGAAGGCGGACGGGTTCGTCGCCGACGCCCTGGAGCGCTCGGGGCGACGCGACGCGCGGGTGGCGCCACCGTCGGCCCGGCCCGGAGGAGCCGGCGCCCGCTGACCCTCAGCGCCCCGCGCGCTCGAAGCGCCGTCCGATGACCGCGCAGTGCTCGACGAGCCCAGGCGGCTCGAGCACCTCGAAGTCGTACCCGGCCAGGCCGAGGTAGACGGCGACCATGGCGAGATCCTCACCGCCGGTGCGCAGCAGGGATGTCACGTCGGTCTCGTGCTCCACGGTGACCGCCGCCACCGGGTAGACCGCGCGCACCTCCTCGGCCGAGGCGTGGAAGCGCACCAGGACCTGGTGGGGGTACGGCGCCGAGGTGACCGCTCGGTGCACGTAGGTCACCGGGTCCTCGTGTTCGCGCGCGGTGAAGCGCCAGGTGCTGACCCGCACCTCGCGAAGTCGATCGAGACGGAAGGTGCGCCAGTCCTCGCGGTCGAGGTCGTAGGCCATCAGGTACCAGCGTCGCCCGGTCGCCACCAGTCCGTACGGCTCGACCCGTCGCTGGGTGGTCGCCCCCGAGCGGTCGGCGTAGGCGAACTCCAGGCGGACCAGGTCGCGGCAGGCACCGGCGATCTCGACCAGGGCATCGGCGTCGACGGTCTCGGCGGCCGGTCCGCCGGGGAGCGTCGAGATCGAGTCGTGGATCCCGTGGACCCGCTGCCGCAGACGTGACGGGAGGACCTGGTCGAGCTTGGTCAGTGCGCGCAGCGCCGCCTCGCTGGCCCCCGCGACCGTCCCCCCTGCCGCCAGTCGGAGGGACACCGCGACCGCCACCGCCTCGGCATCGTCGAGCAGCAGCGGCGGCAGCGCTCGTCCGGCGCCGAGGCGGTAGCCGCCGGCGACACCCTGCGTGGCGTTGACCGGATACCCCAGCTCACGCAGGCGATCGACGTCGCGTCGGATGGTGCGGGTCGTCGCTCCCAGGCGCTCGGCCAGCTCGCTGCCGCTCCAGGTGTGACGCTGTTGCAGCAGGGCCAGCAGGCGCAGGATGCGTTCGGTGGGACCTGAGGAGGGTTCGGTCATCACGACAACCTGCCACAGGCCGCGGACAGGAACTGTCCTAGTTCGGGTCCAGGGTGGAAGCAGGACCATCCACCACCGAGGAGAACCGATGCCTTTCCTGGCCCCACCCGCCGCCACCGAGCAGGAGAACCTGGCCGGCTACCTGTCCATGCAGCTCGACGCCTTCCGTGTTCTCGCCCACGGCCTGTCCGACGCACAGGCGGCCGCGACCCCGAGTGCGAGCACCTTCTCCATCGGCGGCCTGGTCCGCCACGTCACCGTGGTGACGGCCAACTGGGTCGACGGCGTGACCCACGCGCCGGAGCACGCCCCGGTTGCCGAGATCGAGAAGCGTGTCGCCGAGTTCGAGCGCGGCTTCGTCGCCGGTGACTCCCTGGCCGCCGCGATGAAGGAGTACGACGACGTCGCCGAACGCGCGCTCGCCGCGGCCCGGCGGGTCGCCCTCGACACCGCCGTACCGGTGCCCGACGCGCCCTGGTTCCCGAAGGACGTCGAGCACTGGTCGGTGCGGTGGGTCTGGGGCCACCTCGTCCAGGAGCTGGCCCGGCACGCCGGCCACGGCGACATCATCCGGGAGACCCTCGACGGCGCCACGATGTATCCCCTGATCGCCGCCGCCGAGGGGATGGGCGACCTGGGCTTCCTGCAACCATGGACACCCTCGGAGCCCGGTTTCACCACCGGGGTCAGCACAGTCGTCTACTTCGCCGCCGACCCCGCAGCGGCCCGGGCCTGGTACACCGAACTCCTGCACTCCGAGCCCTACTTCGACCAGGGGCCGTACGTCGAGTGGCGGGTCGGCCCCCACGACCGCGAGCTGGGGCTGCTCGACGCCGCGTTCGCGCCGGAGCACCGGGCCGACGGCACCGGGTCGGTGATCGCCTACTGGCAGGTCGACGACGCAGTGGCGGCGTACGAGCGGCTCCTGGGGATGGGCGCCACGAGCCAGTGGCCACCGCGGGACTTCGGCGCGGGGTACGTCGGCGCCAGCGTCGTCGACCCGTTCGGGAACGTGCTCGGCGTCATGCAGCGCCCCCTCGGCTGAGCCTGGGGCGTGAGCAGCGCACATCAGCCGCCCTGACTGGTGTCAGGGCGGCTGATGTTCAAGAGGGCTGGATCTCGGTGGGGTGACCCACCGTGACCGGCAGTTCTGCGCGTGGGGTGTTCGCAGAATCGCAAACGTGCAGGTCAAGCACCCGAATCTGCGATTCGCTGTGAACGCTTGCACCCCTGCGACCCGAAATCAGCACCCATCCCCACCGCGCCGGCCTGCTCGCTCAGGAAACCGTGCCCGTAGAGCCCACACGCCACAGTTCGACCTCAAGATCCGGCTGACTCTGTGTTGGCTCAGGGGTACGACTACAGCCCGCCATGAGATGCCCGCGGCCCATCGGCGGACACCACTGCGGGTGGGGGTGCAGGTGCGACCCCGCTGTCAGCCCGTAGGCGCTCCAGCCCGGCTCGGCTATATCGGCGCGGCAAAGGAGTGCCTAGGAAACCGGCACCTCGGGCTCCCACTGCTCGAACTCTTGAGTCGCGTACGGACGCCAGAGGATCGTGAACGCCGAGGCGTCGTCACTGGGTTTCCCGGTGTTTTGGTCGAAACCACCCGTGTAGTTGGCGACCCAACCCTTCTTCTCGAGCTTCGGGATCGTCTTGATGGCGTAGTCGGCGCCGTATTCATCGATGAAAGCCTCGAAGGTCGAGGGTGACTCAGCCTCGGCAATCTGCTTGTCGGTGACCACCTCAGCGATGAACTTGCTTGTGCCTTGCGCGTGGGCGATGTCGTCGATGATCAGCTTGATCGCGTCCTTGTAGGCATCGCCCGAGAAGGCGAGATCGGGCGTGGTGACCACCCAGTACTGGGTCAGTTTGGCCGGACCCTGGTTCTCGTCGGTCGTAACGACCTCGTAAGTAGGACCGTCGTACGAATAGGGATCAACCTCAGGAATTTCGGACGCCAGTGGTTCAGCACTCGCTTCTTCAGAGGGCCCCTCGGTGGGCTCCGGGCTGGCCGGGAGCGGCTCGGTCTGGGCTGCCGGCGGGGTCGTCTCGGGAGCGTCATCGTCTCCGCCGAGCGCGGCGGCTATGGAGCCGACCAAAACGCTCAGCACGACCAGCGCACCCACAACGCTCAGAATGGTCTTCTGGGTGGTGGGCTTGAGCCCTCGGAAGGCTGTGTAGCCCTGGGCCAGGTAGGCCCCGGCACCCTTGCGTTTCACCTTCCGGAAATTCAGCTCCGAGCGCAGCGGTCCTTGCGTCTGGTCGACGAACTCCCAGCCCTGATTCTGCCACTTGGTTCGCGTGGCACCTTCTCGTCCGCGGATCGTCTTGGCGGTCATGAACGTGTACTGAACGTTGTCCCCGCCGCCCTGGCTTCCCGTCGGTACTGCACCGCTGATGTCGCTCGTCGGCGTGGCGTCTTCAGTCACCGAGGCAGCCTAGCGTCGGCACCATGGGGTCAAGAAGGCCGATGAGCGTCGCCAACGTGGCGTCAGCAACCACGCTCGGCAGATCGCCGAGCGCTGCTGTGCGAATAGCAAGGGAGAGCAGCTGTGCAGTTGACACGAGGGCAGCGGGCCCCACGACCACTCATTACTCCACCAGCCCCGACGCTAGCTGGGCATTCGCCCGTCGAGACTCCGAGACTCTCGGCGTCGCCGCCCGGACGTGCCGGTACCGCTGATCTCAGCTGCGCAGCGGCGGAAGCGGACCGGTGTCAGACTGTCAGCCTGACGCGAAATCCGGACGTGTGTGCGCTAGTTCGGCGCCGCGAAAAAATCCGGACAGCCCCGAAGTCATCGATTGAGAGGACTCGGCGTCGCTCGCCGCCCGACATCGCTACGAGGACCCACACGATCAACCACAGGCCTAGGAGAAACACTGTCAGGAGTAGGTGGAGAACGTGATTCGGGCGTCGCCCGTATACAAGAACCGCTTGGAACGCATGCTCTAGCTCAACCCTCGCGGACCGAGCCGCCACTTCTTCTCCACTGACCTCGGCAGGGATTAGTCGGCGCTCAGACGCCGAGAGCGGGGCCGTGGAGACAGCTGGCCGAAGCAGGCTGTAATCAAACGGGCTCGTGGGCCCCTTGCACGCGGTAGAACATCGACCTAGTTTCCAGTAGTCGCGTCGCGCTTAGCCGGCTTTCCAGAGCTGGGCCGTCGCGACGCTTCAGCTCATTCGACCCCGCAGGTGCCAACACCAGTACCAACATCCCGGACGCCCGCATCGTCGCTATCGGGGATGTCATCCAGCCTGAGGGGCACTTGCCGTACTGGGACACTTGATGGCGAGAGCCAACTCGACGGCTCAGGAGCTCTCACTGACTGACTCCGGTGCGACGGCACCGGCAGCGCTGCGGGCCAGCCGAGCACGGGGCAAGCGCGCGGCCCGGGCAGCGGGACACGATAGCCGCCTTGACGTGATATCCGGAACGGCTGGCGTTCAAGAGGGCTGGATCTCGGTGGGACGACCCACCGGGACCGGCAGTTCTGCGCGCGCGTGCTTGGCGTGTTCCCGGAAGCCCAGGCCCTGTACGCCCCTTTGAACTCCTGGACCTTGGCATCGTCGATGCGGCGTGCGGCGCCGATGGCGGTCGCCCGCGAGGTCACTCGCTTCTGAGCGCGACCGCTGCCAACTGGCCGCAGGCCCCGGCCCCGGCCCTCAGTCCGCTGTGCGAGGTGGCCCCGCCGGAGTTGCCCGGCTTCCGGGCGTGTCCCATGGGAGTGAGTCAAGATGTGCCGCATGAACCTCGGAACCCCGGCGCTTTTGGAGCCACGCCTCGTCGACGATCTCAAGGGATCGTTCTTCGTCCCGGACTACCAGCGCGGCTATCGCTGGGGTGCTCACGAGGTGGAGAGGCTTCTGGACGACATCCAGGAGGCTGGGGGCGCCAACTACTACCTCCAGCCCGTGGTGGTGAAGCCGATGGACGACGGTCGCTGGGAGCTCGTCGATGGGCAGCAGCGACTCACCACCCTGTACCTGGTGATGCGCGCACTCAAGGCCTACATGCCGCAAGCGGAGGTTCACTATGACCTCAGCTACGAGACCCGGCCGGGCAGCGCGGAGTACCTCGACGACCCCCGTGAGGACCTTCGCCACGAGAACATCGACTACTTCCACATGTTCGAGGCGTTCACAGCCATCGAGTCCTGGTTCGCAAAGCAGGCCAAGCCGAACCTCGCTGCCTACAAGCTGTCAGAGGCTCTGAGTAGCACGGTCTTCGTGATCTGGTACGAGGCGCCGCAGGAACCTGAGTTCGACTCGCGCGCTCTCTTCACGCGACTCAACGTCGGCCGAATTCCGCTCACAGACGCCGAGCTAGTCAAGGCATCGCTACTGTCCCGCATCGAGCGCGAGCACGAGACCGCGGCGCAGTGGGACACCATCGAGCGCCAGCTATGGTCGCCGGAGGTGTGGGCCTTCGCGGCTGGCTCGTCCTACGACCAAGCGGCAACCCGGATCGAATTGCTGCTCGACACCGTTGCTGATCTCGAGTCGGGAACGCACATCAAGAACCGTCCGCGATTCCACACCTTCGAGATCTTGCGACCGTTGATCCTGTCGGATCCCCAGGCGGTGTGGGACAAGGTCGTTGATCTGCACTCCCTAATCCTCGGCTGGTACGAAGATCTGAGTTCGTTTCACAAAGTCGGCTACCTCGTCGCGTCCGAGGTGGCAACGTTCTTCGACCTCGTCAAGATGGCCGACGGCAGAGCAAAGTCCGCCTTCGACGGTGCACTAAACGAGCGCATCAGGCGCAGCCTGGGTCTCGCCTGGACAGGAGTTGCTGCGCTGACCTACGGCAGCAGGAAGACCAGGCAAGTCCTCCTCCTCATGAACGTCGAGACCGTTCGGACTAATGAGTTCTCCTCTGAGCGGTACTCGTTCAGTCAACATGTGCAACGGCTCTGGTCCCTCGAGCACATTCACGCGCAGCGCTCCGAAGGTCTGAACACAGTCGACCAGTGGACGTCCTGGCTGAAGGAGCACCTCGACGCCTTGGAAGTGCTGAACCTGTCTTCCGAACAGCGCGCGGACCTCCAAGCCAAGATCAACAACGCACTGCCGTCGATCAACAGCGACTCGTTCGACGCCCTGCACCTCGAGCTCGTTGAGCTCTTCAGCGACAGCACCGACCCGGACGAAGCCGAAGGGCCGACCTCAGCCGACCATGATGAGATCGACTCGATCGCCAATCTCGCGCTGCTCTCGCGCGACGACAACAGCGTGTTGAACAACTCGGTGTTCGAGGTCAAACGCCGCCACGTGATCGAACTCGATCAGCGAGGGTCCTACATCCCAGTCTGCACTCGGAACGTGTTCCTGAAGTACTACGACACCAGCACCGCAGCCCAGCAGATCCACTTCTGGGGGCGACGCGACCGGGAGGCTTACCTGACAGCGATACGCGCGAAACTTCAGCCGTATTTGCTCGAGGACACGCCGGAGAACGACAGCATTGCGGCCGAAGTCGACGTGGAGGACGTGGCATGAGTATCCGTGAGTCCGACGAGGAAAACATGACTGGCTACCGCACCACCTTCCAGGCCATGTTCGGCGAGCAGATCGATGGCATGCCGTCCGTGGAGCGAGTCGCGATTCCCCTGATCCAGCGTGACTACGCCCAGGGGCGCCTGGATACACGGACATCCACAATTCGAGCCACTTTCCTGGATGCCCTGCACGCCGCGCTCACCGGCGAGACCTCCGTCGGCCTGGACTTCATCTACGGAGAGGTCCATAACGACGGCACCTTCGAGCCGTTGGACGGCCAACAACGCCTCACGACGCTGTTCCTGCTGCATTGGTACCTCGCATTCCGTCGCGGCGAAGTCAGCGCAGCGCAACCCTGGACGAACTTCAGCTACGCCACGCGGCCAAGCGCCAGACTCTTCTGCGAACGCTTGGTCAAGCACCCCCCGCCAAGTGACCTCTCCACACCGCCGTCGGCGTGGATCACCGATCAGAGCTGGTACCTGCATCTGTGGCAGTTCGACCCGACGATCCGCGCGATGCTCGTGACCATTGACGCCATCGCGAGTCGCTTCGCCGATGAGAGCCCTGATGAGCTCTGGCAACGGCTGTCCGACGCCGAGAACCCAGCCATCTGGTTCCAGCTGCTACCGATCGACGACATGGGCGCCGCCGAAGACCTCTACATCAAGATGAACTCCCGCGGGAAGCCTCTCACCGAGTTCGAGGCATTCAAGGCGTTCCTGGGACAACTTGTGGACGAGGCCGGCGGGTTCGAGGACTTCGGGCACAAGATCGACGGAGACTGGACCGACGTCCTGTGGCCGTACCGGGGCGAGAACAACATCGTCGACGACGAGTTCATGCGCTACTTCGACTTCCTGATGGAGGTCTGCGAGTGGCGTGAAGGTTGGTCCAGGGTCGACGACCTCGTGACCCCTGAGAAGCGTGCCAAGGCCCTCTACGGCCTCGGCAACCCACGCCACCGCGAGCACCTCTCATTCATGCACGGAGCATTCGAGACGTGGGTCGCAGAGCCCAATCTCAGGGACTACTTCGAGAGTCTCTTCAAGACGACGCTCGATGGCGACGGAGTGCGGGTCTTTGGCGCTAACGCCACTAGCGACCTCTTCCACGCTTGCTGTGATCGCTATGGCGACCTCAGAGGATCAACCAGGCTCTTCTCTCTGACCGACACGTTGCTTCTACTCGCGGTCCTCGTGCACAGACAGCACCAGACCCCGGATGTGGCTGCCCGGTTGCGAAGCCTGCGGAACGTCAATGAGGCATCGCAGTTCGAGATGCGCGTCACGAACATGCCGAAGTTCGTGAACGAGGTCACGACGTTCATCCAGACCGGCGACTTCGATGCGCTCGCCACGTTCAACACCAACCAAGTCAACGAGGAGAAGGCGAAACAGGACCTTCGTACTCTGAATCCCGAACTGATTCCGAGCATCGCCCGCCTCGAGGACCATGCCGTCTTGCGCGGCACGCTGGCCTGCTTCGACCTCTCCTCCTCCATCTCCCACCGCGCAAGTGCCTTCGAGGCCGCATTCGAGCCGACCCGGTGGCCCCTCGTGACTGGCACCCTGCTCGCGTGCGGGGCATACCAACGCGGCTACCAGAACTCGGACCGGTTCCAGTTCGGCTCACCCAACACAGACAGCGTGTGGCGTTTGGTGCTTGTCGATCGCGGTGATCGGGATGTCTTGGCCCCGGCCCGTGAAGCGCTCGCCGCGATGCTCGACCTCATTGCCGATGCAGATACGCAAGACGTAGAAATCGCACTCGGCGAGATCGCTCGCGATTTCACGAAGTCGCGAGCCGACCAGGAGCGCTTCGATTGGCGATACCACCTGGTCCGATACCCGGAAATGCGCGAGGGCAACACCGGCATCTACTACGGAGCGGACGGCGAACTCGGCTACGAGATGACAATGCTGCGCAAGAAGGTGCAGCGCAGCTACTACCGCGACGCCTACCTGTACGCGATTTGGAGCGAGGCTGGCCGCCCCAGCGAGGTCAGCGACCCATGGTTCTACGGCTACTCCACGACCGCACGCTGGATGGAACTTGCTCGCTCTCGCGTCGGCATCCGAAGCGTCTCAGGGGGTCTCGCTCTCCGCAACGGCGACTCGGCTAGCGACGAGGGCACCCTCAAAGCGCTATGCGAAGCCGCAGGTGCGGAACCCTGTGAAGACGGCTGGCTCCTTCGCACTCCACAGAGGAGCCATGCTGGTGAGCTCGTCGATACCGTCGACCGCGTGCAGGTCGGAGCTGAGATCCTCCGAGACCTCATCACCGCCGGTCTCTGACGACTCCGAATCGAGACCCTAGAGCAATAGAAGGGGCTGCTGCACGAGTAGGTGACATCTGATCGTGCAGCAGTCCCTGCCTTGAGGGCCGCACATCGCCTGGAAGCCAAAGCCGCAGACGCACACCGGTATGGGCGCGCGGCCCTTGGCATCGGACATACCCCCAGCAGAGGGGGGTACGTCTCGATCCCGTGGTCCGCTACATCGCCCATCTCCAGGTTGCCGCACTGCTCGGAAAGTCAGCGGGGGCGTAGTGCATACCCAGGAGGCCTCGAGAGCCGCGCGGCCGGCCCACCGTTATCCATCCAGACCGGCAGTCCCCAAGACTGAGGCGAGCCTCGGTGTACAGCGGCGCAGGACCGCGAAGGACTGTGAGCTCGCTGATAGAGGTGCGCTCGGTTTGCCTCCGGGTGCTGAGATAGTCCATCGCCCAGGGATCTGTACTCACACGGGTTGTGCCGTCGGGGTTCGCGGAGTCGTGGGGTCTCGCGTAGCAGACCTTGACGTCCACACTCCAGGTCGTGCGGGTCGTTCTCTGCGCGCGGACTGCAACGTCGAAGTACTCAAGTCGGACTGTCCTCCCGATCGGGAGATAGCCGGCCCTCGCCGCGGGGGGCTTGGGCGATTCGGCAGTTCCCGAGGTTGCCGGCCTCTGCGGCGCCTTGGTCCTCGAGAGAGGCTCATTGGTGGGCGACGCGGTGCTGCCACTGCCGAAGTCGCGACTCACGCTTGCGCTCCCGACCTCGTCTTTCCTGATCGAGACAGTGGCTATCAGGGCGCCCGCGAGCGCCAGCACTGCGATGGCCGCAGTGACGTAGACGAGGAAGGTTCCTCGTTGGCGGCGCTGCTCTCGCGGCGGATCTGGGGCTGGGTCGACCTTGGTACTGAGCATCGTTGAGCTTGCGCCCACCGCTGCAGCGACCGGCATCGCCTGCGTTTCTTCCTCGTTCAACGCTGTTACGAGTGGCCGCATCATCGCCAGGTACTGCGCGGCAGAACCCCGGGCGGACGGTTCGGCGCACAGAGCGCGCTGAACTGCGCCACGAAGGACGACCGGCATCGAGTCAGGCATCGCCGGTGTAGTCATTTCGCGACTCCACGTAGCCCGCTCGGTCGAGGGCTCAGCCTCGAGTTGCCTTGGCGATGTGCCGACAGCTGCGAAGAAGCAGAGGCATCCCCATGCGTACAAGTCGACGGCCTGGGATGGGCGGACCGAGGGGTCAGACTGTTCTGGGGCCATCCACCCTGGGGTGCCTGGACTGAGGACTCCGGTGGCCGTGAAGGTCGGCAGCCCCGAGAGGACGGCTATGCCGAAGTCAACAATTCGCGGACCGCCATCCGTGCAGATCACGTTTGACGGCTTGAGATCGCGGTGGATCAGGCCCGCAGCGTGCAACTCATTGAGCCCCGCGGCCAGGCCGATTGCGAGGTCGACCTGCTGGGCAGGGGTCATCGGACCGTGCTGTCGCACGAGTTCGTCGAGCGTGGGTCCCGGCACGTGTTCCATGGCCAACCACTGACGCCGATCATCAACGTCCGAAGCCAGGATTTTGGCCAGGAAGGGACTCTCGACCGCGGATGCCGCGACGACCTCACGTCTGAATCTGCGTCGGAAGTCCGCGTTGTCGGCGTGCTCACTGAGGACCGTCTTGATCACAACCCGGTCCCCCGACAGGGTTTCAGCGGCGTACACCACCCCCATGCCACCAGCGCTCAAGCGGCCCCGGATGTCGAAGCGTCCGAGACGTACGGGGTCCCATGGGTCAAGTGACCGACCAGGCCAGTCGCGACCCACCATCCCCGGCCCCCTAGAGCGATCCCACAGACGACACTAATGACCGGCGAAGCAGAGTGGATGCTTTGGCGGAAAGCACCGTCGACCGGGGCAGCGTGCTCGGCGGCAACGCCCGGCGATTCCGTTGTCACACCCGTCGGCTCGGGGCGCAACAAGGGATGCCCGGCCTCGTCGGCGTGGTCCTCGCGGGTGGGAGGGCCCTCTATGGCGTTCTTGTCGACCATGTACTCGTACAGGACACCGGTGGTGTCGCGGTCGTTCAGCGGGATGTCGTCGACCAGGTCGACGACCTTCGACAGTAGAGCCGGCGCCGGGATGGTGTACCGGGCATCCTTCATGTGCGACGAGGAGGTCGAGCCGTCACCCCCGAGCTTGCGCAGGAATGGGATGACGCCCTCGCCGACCACCTGGTGCATCACGCCAGGCTCGAGGTCCTCGAACTTCGACCATCGCAACTCTGGCCTGCCCTGGCTGGAAAAGCGGCTCCTCGATCGCCTGGCCGGCGCGGTTGGTTCTGCTCCGTCAGGGTCTGGAGGTCGGCGAGACGGCGAATGAAGGGCAGGTAGGTGATCTGCTCTATGACCGCGAGGGGGTTGCGATACCCCCAGACCAGAAGGCGCTCCAGATGGTGTCGATCTTGCTCTTGAGCTCCCCGGTGATCACGCCTGGACTACAACCGGGATCGCTGACGTGGTCTTGAAGACGGCTCCACCGAGAGGGGCGCAAACCGTCGCAGAGGACGATAGAGCGCAGCACGAGAGCCTCCCCGACGGGTGTCAGGGAGGCTCTCGTTCAAGAGGGCTGGATCTCGGTGGGGTGACCCACCGTGACCGGCAGTTCTGCGCGTGGAGCTGGCGGGAATCGAACCCGCGTCCTCGAGCGTCGAACCAGGTCTTCTCCGGGTGCAGTCTGTGATGTCGCCTTTCTCAGCCCCGGTGCTCCCACAGACACGTCACCGACGGGCTCAGTCAGATTTAAGTCCCGATCAACCACTCTGACGGCAGTTGAACAGCAAGTCTCCTAGTCGACGCCAGGTTCCGGGACGGAGACGGGTGCCCGGTCTGACGCTTCGGTCACTGCTCAGGCAGCGAGAGCGAAGGAACTGCGATTGGTGTTGGCAGTTATAGGTTTCCAGCGATCGTTAACGAGATAACGCTGGCTTCTCGACCCGCTTCTCCTGGAACTAACGTCCCAAGTCGAAACCGATCAGCCCCTCTTGAGTTTTCACCTGCATGCACAGGCTACCTCGCTCAACCAGGCGAGGTCACGCGGCATTCCCACGAGCCGGCCTCACCCGTCCTGCGACCCCGTGAGCTCGTGCACGTGCTCGGCGATGAGATCGACCGCGGCGAGGTACTGCTCGTCCGCGACGACACGCTCACGCAGGGTCCCCGCGACCAGTCCCCGGTCGGCGTCGATGGTGATCTCGTACGGTCCCACCGTCACGAAGGCCTCGGTGTAGCGGTCGTCCTTGCCCACCTCCGCCAGCGCGTCGAAGACGTACGCCGCGTCCGCGTCGGAGTCGAGCTTGCGCAGCAGCCCGACGCCCTCCAGCTGGGACGCCCGGAGCCCGCGCTCGCCCTGGGCGAACCGCTCCGCCAGGTCGTCCTCGAGCAGGTCGAAGGCCTCCAGGCCGTTGGCCGCGTACCGGACGGTCAGCTCGGCGCTGCGGGTGCTCCCCGAGTCCCCCTTGTCGACGTAGCGCTTGCGTCGGCAGGTGCTGCTCGGCGAGGCGGCGTACGGGTCCCCGACGTTCTGCCGGTACTTCTTGCGCGTCTCGCGCGCCAGGCTCGTGCTCTCGAAGTAGGGCTCGGGCTCGACCCGCAGCAGCGCCTCGAACACGTCGTCGCCGAGGAGCGCACAGGCATCGATGAGGTCGACGTCGGCACCGCCGAGGGTGCGTTGTCCGCTGATCGTCACCGGGACCGGGGCCTGGTCGTCGAGCCCTGCCCGCACGCGGTCGCGCACCAGTGCCGCGAGCCGACGCATGCGCGGGGTCTGCGCGGCGTACTCCGCGGGCGACAGCGGTTCGTCGGCGAAGACGGAGATCACGTCACTGAGCTGCAGCCAGACCAGCGCGTGGCCGGCGGTCAGCAGGTAGCGCTGCTGGCCCGGCACGTAGAGGAGATCGTCGGCTCCCTCCACGGGCTGTCCGCCGAGGTCCCGCTCGTTCTCCGCGGCCGCCTCGGCGACCCAGTCGAAGGCACCGTCGAGGTCCTCGCGTGCGATCTCGTCACTCTGCTGCCCGGTCCCGAGGTACTCCACCGCCTCCCAGCGCTCCCGCGCCGCCTTGGTCGACGGGAACTGCTCGACCTCCACCGAGAACGAGCTGCCGTCGCTGTCGGCGAAGTCGTACCGGCACTCCACCTCGACGCCGCCGCCGTACCTGGTCTCCGCCCGCAGCTCGCCGCGCGTCATCGGCTCGGCGACGTACGTCTGCTCGACCCGCCCCCGGTCCCCGAGCGGTCGAAGGACCCGCTCGACGTCGGCGAGCGTGACCAGCCGGCACGGGCTCAGGTAGGGCCGGTCCCCGACCAGGATGGGTCCCGGGTCCTCCTCCACCGGAGCTGTCTCTTCCGCCGGCTGCTCGGCGGGGCCCCCCTCCCCCGTCGATCCCGCGGCCTCGTCCGGGCTGTCCCCGCCGGCGAGCACGGCAGCCGCGGTGACGCCACCGCCGGCCAGCAGCGCCACCAGGGCAAGGCCCACGACCAGGTGACGGGCACGCCGGGTGGCAGGGGGACGCCCACTCGCGCCCGGTTCGTGCTCAGGCGGAGGGGCGAGGCTCGGCTGGGGACTCATGGGGCCTCCTCGGGTCGCGGTCCCTCTACCCGGCATCCGGTTGCCCAAACGGCTCGCAGCGACGCCTACGCGCCCTCGCCCTCATCCGCGCCCGGGGTGCGGACCCACACCAGGACCTGGTCCGCGGGGAGCCCTGCTCGCGGCCAGCGCAGCTCGTACGCCGCGCGCGCGTCGGCGTAGTCCGGGTGCCCGGGCACCACCGGCTCGGCGCGCGCGGGCAGCCACGACCCCTGCCACAGCACCTCCACCGCCGTCGTGGGGCGGTGCACGTTGCCGCACCACCCCGTGTGCTCGCCCGGAGCGACGACGAGGCGACCCTCGAGGTCGACGGCGTACCGCACGGGCATCCGGTAGGTCCGGCCGGTCCGCAGCCCGCGCACCTCGAGCCCCACCAGGTCGCCGTCGAGCCACCCCCACGACGTGGTCAGCAGCCGCAGCAGCGCGCGGTCCCACGCCGGCACCGCGGTCATCGACCCGAACGCCCAGTACGTGGTCAGTCCCAGGACGCCACCCGCCACCGCGCCCGTCGCACCGCCGGTGGCGACGATGGCCGCCACCGGCCATCCGTGCCCCGGCAGCGAGGCGCCGAGGAAGATCACCACCATCACGACCGGCCAGGCCAGCGCGTTGGCGACAACCCACGCGCGGGCGTGCCGCACGGCGGGGCGCAGCGCCCACGCCTGGGCGAGACCGAGCACCGGCCCCATCACCAGTCCGACCCCGATCGCCCCCAGCAGCATGAACGCCAGGGGTGGGGTGCTCGGCGCCTCGCCCGCCTGTTCCTGGCCCAGCACCGCCGGGGCGGCGCCGGCAGCCCAGCCGAGACCGGCGACGAGCAGGGTCGCCACGACGAAGCGGGTACGCCGCAGCCGCGGCAGCCAGCGGCCCAGCAGCCACCCCTGCGCCGAGCCCAGCGCCAGGCCCTCGACCAGACCGGCGCCCACCACCAGGGCCAACGCGAGACCGGTGCTCCCCTTGGCTCCCGGCTCGGTCGACCACGCGGTGACCGCCTGAGAGGCGCCCGCTGCCGCGGCGAGACCGACGGCCTCCGCGAGCGCAAGCGCGGCTGCCCAGATCAGCAGGCGGGGCGGGCTCGCCGAGCGCGATGTCCGCCTCGGCAGGAGATCAGCAGCTCCCGGCCTCATGCCCCCAGTGCAGCGCACGGAGACGTCCAGCGGCAGCGCCGAAGGTCCCGTCGAGAGGGCCGGTGGCCCCTCCCAGAAGTTCTCCACAGATTGTCGAACTGGTGTTCCCATCGGGTCTTTGCCTTGAGAGAATGGAGGCATGACGGTCCAGGCGCTCCCGACCCCCACCGCGGCCCCCGCGGTGAATGGGGCGAGCGCTCTCCTGACCGAGGCGCACGGGGTCGCGCTCGACCGGGTGGCGCGTGCGGAGCTCGGCCACCTGCTCGAGACGCTGGCGGTGGTCGAGTCCCAGGCCGAGGCCTTGCGGCTGAAGGTGCTGGCCGAGGCCGAGCGCCGCCAGGTCGCGGCCGACGAGGCCGCGACCGGCACCGATGCGTGGGCCGCGGCGCTGACCGGCACCACGCGCGAGGTCAACGCCGGCGGTCTGCACCTGGCCGAGCTGCTCAAGGCCAAGTACCACCACACGCGCGAGGCCTACGCCGCCGGGCAGCTGCGCGCCGACCAGGTCCGCGTCATCGTGCGCGCCGCCGAACAGGCGCCGGTCGAGACCACTCCTGAGCAGCTCGCCGTCGCCGAGGAGATCCTCGTGGGCAAAGCCACCGGTGTCGGCACCCGTTCGGGGCGCCCCATGAACGCCAAACGACTGCGCCAAGCAGCCCGACGGATGCTCGAGGTCGTCGACCGCGACCTCGCCGACCGCCACGAAGCCATCATGCTCGGACGCGAATCCAGGCGTGCCAAGCACGAGACCTACCTCGCCCTGCACGACAACGGCGACGGCACCTACTCCGGCAGGTTCACCCTCCCCGAGCTCCACGGCTCCCTACTGCGCACCGCCATCGAGACCCTCTCCGCACCACGACGACTCAACAAGGCCCGCACCGGCCCCGACGGGAAACACATCTCCGGCCACGACCCCTCCGCCCCCACCGGAGAAGGCCACGGCCTCTCCGGCTGGGAACTCCACGGCCACGCCCTCTGCGAGCTCATCGAACACCTGCCCACCGACGGCTGGACCGGCGCCAACGCACTCACCCTCCTGGTCACCATGACCGCCGAAGACCTCACCCGCGACCTCGCCGCCACCGGCGACCACGACCCCACCACCTGGCCCGACTGGAAAGGCCCGGCCGAGACCGGCACCGCGAAGCTCGACACCGGCACCCGCACCGCCGCCGGCGACCTGCGCCGCCTCGCCTGCGAAGCAGGACTCGTCCCCGCCATCCTCAACTCGGAGTCAGCGCCACTCGACCTCGGCCGCACCCGACGACTGCACACCCACCACCAACGAAAAGCACTCGCCCTGACCCACGACACCTGCGCCATCGACACCTGCCAGAGACCCTTCGCCTGGACCGAGATCCACCACCTCATCCCCTGGTCCCACCACGGCGACACCGACCTCGACCTCGCCATCCCCCTCTGCTCCTGGCACCACCACCGCACCCACGACCCCACCTGGCAGCTACGACACCACCCCGACCGCGGCTGGGAGCTGAGCCGGCGCCGGAGATAGCCCTCCGGCCGGACCGGGTCAGCGGTGCGCCACCACCGGCACGTCGCGCACCGTACGCCGGTCAGCGGAGGGCCGCGCGCCCGGGAAGTCAGGGCGCTTCGGGGTGAAGAGCCAACGCCGGAAGAGTCCATCGAGGTCGCGACCGGCCACACGCTCGGCGTACCGCACGAACTGGCGGGTGGTGACGTCCTGGCCAGCCCGCGCCGTGGGCCATCCCTGCAAGATGCGGAAGAAGGTTTCGTCGCCCACCCGGACGCGCAGCGCGTGCAGGGTCAGAGCGCCACGGTTGTAGACCGCCCCGTCGAAGAGATTGTCGCGCCCCGGCGCCCCGATCCGCAGGTCCCAGTAATCGCTGCCCTGCGGCATGGAGCGCCAGGACCGCCACGCGAGCTCGGCCGCGCTCGCCCTGCCCTCCGCCTCGGACCACAGCCACTGGGTGTAGCTGGCGAACCCCTCGTTCAGCCAGATGTGCTTCCACCGCTTGACGGTGAGGCTGTCCCCGAACCACTGGTGAGCCAGTTCGTGGACGATGAGACTGGAACCGCCGGACACGCTGGCGAAGAAACCGCTCTCGTAGACCGGGCGCGTCTGGGTCTCCAGCGCGAACCCCACGCCGCTGTCCTCGACGATGCCTCCGACGTCGCGCCACGGGTATTCACCGAACAGCCCGGAGAGGTAGCGCACGATCTCCGGCTGACGCGCCAGGGCCCGGCGGGCCTTCTCGCCGACGCCCGCGGGTACGTCGTCGGTGCTGCCCACGCGCCAGTCGGTCCGGTTCGCTGCGTCACCCTCGGGCGGCCCCGGCACGGTCCAGCCCTCGAGGCCGCCCTCGAAGGAGGTGCTACCGACCCCGGCGCTGACCTCCACGTCGTCGACCGTCACGCCCGCCCCACGGAAGGACCCATCGGTGAGGTAGGTGATGGACACCTCGACCTCGGAGCCGGCGTACGGCCCGAGGTCCACCTCCCACCGCTCGATCCCGTCACCGGCCCCGGAGGCGGCCCACCACTCACCGGTGGGACCCACCGGCCGGCAGCTGCGACGACGCTGCGACTGGTAGTGCTCGACGATGAACGGGCGCTCCTCGCTCCAGGTGGCGCACTGGCGGCCGGTCCTCGAGGACGTGTGCCCGCCGAGGTCGCGCAGCGTGGTCCAGTCGTCCCGGCCTACCGTGTGCGCCTCGACGAAGACGAAGTCGAAGCCGGGCTCGGTGTCCCGGGCCAGGTCGAAGGCCATCGTGGCGCCGTCCGGCGGGACCTCGATGCGGCGCGCCAGACGCTGGTAGGCGTTGTTGGAGCCTCGAGCGACCGCAAGACGCGTTCCGGTGCTGGGAGAGGAGAGCCTTCCGGGCAGACCGGCGTCGATCGCGTCGTGGAAGCGAAGCCCGTCCTCCTCGTAGGTCGTGACGTCGTAGTCGCCGATGCCCACCGTGGTGAGGTAGCTGGCCATCGGCTCGTCGGCGCGCCAGGTCCACGTGGTCGTGCGCCCGTGCTCCTCGGTGCCCTCCAACCGACCGTTGGCCACGACGCTCAGCGCCGCCGGGACCTCGATGCGGAACGTGTATCGCGCCCGGTCGGTCGGGTGGTCGTTCGACGGGAACCAGCTGGTCGCCGAGTGCGGCTCCCCCGCCACGATCGCCCCGTCAGGCAGCGAGATCCAGCCCTCGTCGAAGCGGCCCTGCCCGGCCCGCCCCGGACGCCCCGCGTAGGTGACCGCGACGGCGAAGTCGGTGTCACGCGAGATGGCGCGCCGCGGCGTGATCCGCAGCTCCTGGCCGCGGCGGTCCCACCGGGCCGGTCGTCCGTCGACGTTCACGTGAGTGACCTGCATACCGACGAGGTCGAGATGAAAGCGTGAGAGCGCTCGGGTGCTGCGCGCCGAGATCGTCGAAACGCCCGACAGCTGCTTCGACCCTGGCCGGTAGCGCAGGTCGAGGTCGTAGTGGTCGACGTCGTACCCACCGTTGCCGTCGCGGGGCCAGTAGGGGTCCCCGATCCCCGGCGAGCCGGGGCCGGCGCCTCCGTCAGGAAGGCCGGCCGCCACCGGCCCGGCGGCGCCTGACAGGGCCACGGCCAGGACGAGGGCGAGGGGTCCGAGCAGCGCTCGCGAGACGGTCACCCGCACAAGGTAAAGCAAGGGCATCGGGTCAGCGACCCACGAGCGCCTCGGCGTTGTGCCAGCAGACCGCGCGCAGCCAGTCGTCGCCGAGGTCGAGGCGGGCCAGGCCCTCGAGCTGGTGGCCGTACGGGTACGGGATGGTCGGGAAGTCCGTGCCGAGCAGGATCCGGTCACCGAGGTCGGCGAGCCGCGCCAGCATCCCGTCGGGGTAGGTGGTCTCCCAGAAGTCGGTGAAGGTCATGGTCGTGTCGAGGTGCACCCGGTCGTAGGTGTCGGCGAAGGACATGAAGTCGAGGTAGTCCGGAGCACCGAGGTGCGCCACCACCAGGCACAGCCGCGGGTGGGCGGCCAGCACGCGGGCCATCGGCGCCGGACCGGTGAAGTCGTTGCCCACGGGCGCGTGCCCGGCGTGCACCACGACGGGTGTCCCGGCCTCCGCGAGCAGCCCCCACACGGGGTCGAGCAGCGGGTCGTCGAGGTCGAACTCCCCGACCTGCACGTGCACCTTGAAGATCTCGACCCCGACTGCGAGGCCCGCCGCGACGTACCTCGCGGCCTCCGGCTCGGGGTAGAACGTCGCCGACCAGAGCGACTCTGGCACCTGCTGCTTGAACGTCGTGGCCCAGTCGTTGAGGTAGCCGGCGATGCCCGGCCGGTGCGCGTAGGGCAGCGAGGAGAAGCGGCGTACGCCGAGCTCGCGCAGCTGCTCGACGCGCTCCTCGGTGCTGCCGCGGTAGCGGATCGGCCACGCCCGGCCGATCTTCGGCCCCGCGTCGTCGAACTGGGCCCAGACCCGTCGCTGGATGTTCGCGGGCAGGAAGTGGGTGTGCACGTCGAGCAGGCCCGGGAGCCCGAGCCCGCGCCAGAACGCGGTCACCTGCTCGACCTCGGCGGACCACGCCTCGGGCGACGGGCCGGAGCCGTCAGTCACTCATGCCCTTGAGGCGACGACCCACGGCCTGCTCGACCTCGCGCTTGGCGGTGCGCTCGGCGATCGTGTGCCGCTTGTCCCACGACTTCTTGCCCTTGGCGAGGCCGATCTCGACCTTGGCCCGGCCGTCGACGAAGTACAGCGACAGCGGGATGACGGTGAGGCCCTTCTCGTTGACGCGGCGCTCGATCTTGTCGATCTCGGCCCGGTTGAGCAGGAGCTTGCGCTTGCGCCGGGCCGCGTGGTTGGTCCAGGTCCCCTGGGTGTACTCGGGGATGTGCACGTTGAGCAGCCACGCCTCGTTGCGGTCGATGTCGACGAACCCGTCGACGAGGCTGGCGCGCCCCATCCGCAGCGACTTCACCTCGGTGCCCTGCAGCACCAGGCCCGCCTCGAAGGTGTCCTCGATGGCGTAGTCGTGTCGCGCCTTCTTGTTCTGCGCGACCATCTTCTGTCCCTGCTCCCTGGCCATCTGATCATTGTCCCAGGTCAGGTCAACGTGGTTGCGCCGGGCGCCGTCACATCCAGTTGAGCGGGTCCACCGCGGTGCCGTTCACCAGCACGCTCAGGTGCAGGTGGCACCCCGTCGACCAGCCGGTGTCGCCGACGTACCCGATCGTCTGGCCGCGGGAGACCCGCGCCCCCACGTTGTAGCGGTAGCTGCGGGCGTGGTTGTAGACCACCGTCAGCGACCGGCCGTTGACCTGGCCGAGGTTGAGGAAGAGCCGGTTGCCGTAGACCGAGGAGTAGTACTTCGCGATCACGGTGCCGGTGCCCGCGGCGGCCATCGGCTGGCCGCAGCTGACGCCGAAGTCGGTGCCGTCGTGCAGGCCGCGGTAGCCGTAGATCGGGTGGGTGCGGTAGCCGAAGGGTGAGGTCACCGTGCCGCCGACCGGGCGCTGCAGGTAGCCCGACGGCTTGGCCGACACCGAGGTGCCGCGCGCCCGACGCGCGGCTGCGGCGATGCGGGCCTTGATCCGGGCCTCCTGCTTGCGCAGCGAGGCGAGGGCGGCGCGGTCGGCCTGCTGGGCCCGGGTCGCCTCCCGGCGGGCCGCCAGCCGCTTGCCGACCAGGCCACGGACCTCGTCGCGCACCTGCACGGCCTGGGCCGTCAGCGACTTCACCTTCGACAGGTGCGCGGCCGCGGCGGCCCGCTCGTCGGCGACCTGGTCCTTGGCCTCCTCGACGTCGTCCTCCCGGACCTGGAGCAGCACCTCGGCGGCGTCCAGGTCGTCGTACATGGAGGTCTCGCGGCCCACGATCACGCTGCTGGCCGACTGCTGGCGGGTCAGGTCGCTGGTCGAGCTGGAGTTGAGCAGGCTGCCCAGGACCAGGAGGTCGGGGCTGCCCTGCATGTAGGTGTCGGCGATGCGGTCCTTGACCACGCCCCGCTGGCGCTCCAGGGCCGCCTGGCCCTCGACCAGCTCGTCCCGGGCGGACTCGAGGCGCAGCCGGGCCGTGGCGAGGCGCTCGGCCATCCGGGCGTCCTCGAGCCGGGCGTCACCGAGCTTGGTGCGCACCGCCCCGAGCTCCGCCTTGGCGGAGTCCAGCTTCTCGCGGGCGGCGGTCATCGCGGCGTACGCCTGGCGGGTGCGCTTGCTGGACTCCTCGAGGTCCTCGGCGGCGCCGTTGATCTGCTTCTGGACCTGTCGCTGCTGGTCCTTGAGGTCGTCGTCTGCGTGGGCGAGTGGGACGGCCAGAGCACCAAGGACCAGCGCACCGGCCGTGGCGGCCGTGGCGAGGCGGTGGCGCGAGGCGCTGGGGAAGGAGCGCACCGGTTTGCCTTCGACGTCGGGGAAGAGAGTCGAGACGACGGTACGGCGCCGCGGTCAGACTTTGATGTATTTGCGGGTCAGCGCGAGTGTCGGCAGCAGCGTCAGGATGGGGCCGAGGACCGCCACCACGCCCAGGGCGACCAGGTAGTCGTCCCAGCCGACCCACGGGATGAACTCCAGGTAGCCGCTGAAGCGCTGCTCGATCCCGAAGTACTGGAACCCGGCCAGCGCACCGCCGGCGAGCACCACGCTGATGGCCGCGGTGACCAGCGCCTCCAGCAGGAACGGCAGCGCGATGTAGAGCGTGGAGGCGCCCACCAGGCGCATGATCCCGATCTCGCGGCGCCGCGCGAACGCGGCGAGCCGGATCGTGTTGGCCACCAGGAGCAGCGCCGAGATCACCAGCAGCAGGGCGATGCCGAGCGCCGCGCGCTGCATCGCCTCCATCGTGTTGATGATCTTGCCGGCCGTCTCGCGCTGGTCGACCAGCTTGGCGACGCCGTCGAGACCGACGATCGCCGAGGTGATCCCCTCGAACTCCGCTGGGTTCTCCAGCGTGATCCAGATCGACTCGGGCAGGTCCTCGGCGGTCAGGATCGCGTTGGGGCCCTCGAAGCGGTCGGCCTCCTCGGGCCCGTACAGCTCCTTGACCTTCTCGAAGGCGGTCTCCTGGGACTCCAGGCGGTAGGACGCGACCTCGGGGTTGTCCTCGACCGCCTGGATGATGCGCTTCTTCTCCGCGCCCGTGACCTCGCCCTGACAGCTCTGGTTGGGGTCGCTGTCGCGGCACAGGTACGCCGTGATCTCGAGCTCGCTGCCGAGCTGGTCGCTGGTCTTCTCCGCCTGCCGGTTCAGCAGCGCGCCCGCGCCGACCAGCGTGAGCGAGACGAAGAGGGTCAGGATCACCGCCAGGTGCATCGAGAGGTTGCGACGCAGCCCCTGGCCGAGGTTGGAGAAGACGTAGCGCATGGAGGAGGGGCTCTCTTGCCTGTCGAAGATTCGGGAGGAGGGGTCGGAGGCTCGCGCGGTCCGGCCGGGATCAGTGCTGGAAGCCGTAGGCGCCCTGCGCCTGGTCCCGGATGACCTTGCCGTGGTCGAGCTCGATGACCCGCTTGCGCATCTGGTCGACGATGCCGTGGTCGTGGGTGGCCATCACCACCGTGGTGCCGGTGCGGTTGATGCGGTCCAGCAGCTTCATGATGCCCACCGACGTGGTGGGGTCCAGGTTGCCGGTCGGCTCGTCGGCGATCAGGATCATCGGCCGGTTGACGAACGCACGCGCGATCGCGACCCGCTGCTGCTCACCGCCGGACAGCTCGTCAGGCATCCGGTCGGCCTTGGTGTCGAGACCCACGAGCTCGAGCGTCTCGGGCACCAGGGCCCGGACCTCCTTCGGCGAGTGGCCGGTGACCTGCATCGCGAAGGCGACGTTCTCCGCCACGGTCTTGGACGGCAGCAGCCGGAAGTCCTGGAAGACGGTGCCGATCTGGCGGCGCAGCCGTGGCACCTTCCAGCCCGCCAGCCGGTTGATCTCCTTGCCCGCCACGTAGACCCGGCCCGACGTGGGCCGGCTCTCGCGCAGGATCAGTCGCAGCGCGGTGGACTTGCCCGACCCCGAGCTGCCGACGAGGAAGACGAACTCGCCCTTCTCGACGTCGACCGACACCTCGTCGAGGGCATGCCCTCCGGCACCGGGGTAGGTCTTGGTGACCTTCTCGAAGCGAATCACCCGACCGAGATTACGCCAGGGCCTCTGAACCCGGGCACCGCGCCTGACCAGACCAGTGGGACCGCCTGGGCCGAACCACCCGCGCCGCCCCCAGGATCGACCTAGCGTCGATCGATGCGCCGCCCCCCAGGTCGTTCCCGTCCACTGCTCGCCGCCCTCGCCGCCGCCCTCGCCGCGGCACTGGCGCTCCCCGCGGCCGGCGCCGCGGGCTCGGCCGCTCCCGCGCCGGACGGCGACCGGTTGCTCGAGGACGCCGCCCGGGTCAACGACATGACTCCCGCGGCGCTGCGTCGCCTCCTCGCCGAGGACGACACCGCCGCGCTGAGCTCGAGCGGCCGGGTCTTCTTCCGCGACCGTCGAGTCGCCCGACCCGACTCCGGCGCGACACCGCCGAAGGCGTCGCTGCCGCAGAGCCAGACGTTCCTGCTGCACAGCTTCCCCGGCGCCCAGCGCACCATCTACCTCGACTTCGACGGCGCCACGGTCACCGGCACCGGGTGGAACGACCAGGGCCTGAAGACCTCACCGCTGCTCGGATTCTCGCTGGACGGCAGCTACTCGACCTTCAACGCCGAGGAGCACGCGCTGATCCAGACGGTGTGGCAGCGCGTGGCCGAGGACTACGCACCGTTCGCCGTCGACGTGACCACGCAGCCCCCTGCCCCCGGAGCCATCGACCGGGCCGGACCGGGCGACCAGGTCTACGGCACGACGGCGCTCGTCACCGGCGACCGCGAGGCGCTCGACACCATCTGCCCCGGCAGCACCTGCTCCGGCGTCGGGTTCCTGGACGTCTTCGACGAGACCAGCGGGCACGCCTACTACCAGCCCGCGTTGACGTTCACCGCCGAGTCCTCGGACGTCTTCAACATCACCGAGACCATCTCCCACGAGGTGGGTCACAACCTCGGCCTGGACCACGACGGGAACGCCTCCGAGGAGTACGACGCCGGCAACGGCCTCTGGGCACCCATCATGGGCTCGGGCTACGCACCCATCACCCAGTGGAGCAACGGCGACTACCCCGGCGCCGACAACAAGGGCGACGACCTCGTCGACATCGCCGCCAACGGCGCACCGATGCGCGCCGACGACGCGGGCGGCACCCCGGCCACGGCTGCAGCGCTGACCGCGACGCGCGGGGTCATCTCGACGCGCACCGACGTCGACGTGTACCGGCTGGGCACCTGCTCCGGCTCGGTCAGCGTCACCGCGACGCCGACCTCGACGAGCCCCGACCTCGACATCGAGCTCCGGCTGCTGCCGGCCTCGGGTCCCGCGCTCGCCACGTCGAACCCGCCGGCCGGCACGGGCGACGGCGAGACGGCCTCGGGGATGGGCGCCGCGCTGACCCACTCGGCGTCCGGGCAGGAGCTCTTCGCCGCCGTCGACGGGGTGGGTCACGGCACGCCCTCCACCGGGTACAGCGACTACGGCAGCCTGGGCTTCTACGACCTCGCCGTCACCGGGTGCGGCTACGGGCCGGACCCCGAGCCGGAGCCCGAGCCGGAGCCCGAGCCGGAGGTGACCGCGCCGGATGCGCCCACGATCGGCAAGGCCAGGCCGGGTCGGCGCGGCAAGCCGCTCACCATCAAGATCAGCTGGAGCGCACCGGCCGACGACGGCGGTGCCGCGGTGACGGCGTACGAGGTGTCGGCGCACAAGGTCGACAAGCGCGGTCAGGTGAGGCAGACCCGCACCGCGGAGGAGCCGTCGACGACGCGCAAGGTGCAGTACCTGATGCCGCGTGGCCGGTGGGCCTTCACGGTGGTGGCGGTCAACAGCGCCGGCCAGGGTGCGGCCTCGGCGATGTCGCGGTCCGTGCGCGCCCGCTGACCGGGCCCCGAGGGGGCCGACGCGTCAGCTCGCGCCGGCCTTCTCGGCCCCCATCCGCCAGCGGATGCCGGCCTCGAGGAAGCCGTCGATGTCGCCGTCGAAGACCGCCTGCGGGTTGCCGACCTCGTAGGAGGTCCGCAGGTCCTTGACGACCTGGTAGGGGTTCAGCACGTAGTTGCGCATCTGGTCGCCCCACGAGGCCTGCACGTCACCGCGCATCTCGTCGAGGTGGGCCTTCTCCTCGGCCTTCTTGCGCGCCAGCAGCTTGGCCTTGAGCACCACCATGGCGCTGGCCTTGTTCTGCAGCTGCGACTTTTCGTTCTGGCAGGACACGACGATGCCGGTCGGGATGTGCGTCAGGCGCACCGCCGAGTCGGTGGTGTTGACCGACTGCCCACCGGGACCGCCCGAGCGGTAGACGTCGGTGCGGATCTCCTCGTCGGGGACCTCGATGGCGTCGGTCTGCTCGAAGACGGGCACGACCTCGACCGCGGCGAAGGAGGTCTGGCGGCGGCCCTGGTTGTCGAAGGGGCTGATCCGCACCAGGCGGTGGGTGCCGGCCTCGACCGAGAGGGTGCCGTAGGCGTACGGCGCGCGCACGGCGAAGGTGGCCGACTTCAAGCCGGCCTCCTCGGCGTAGGAGGTGTCGAAGACGTCGACGGGGTACTTGTGCTGCTCGGCCCAGCGCGTGTACATCCGCATCAGCGTCTCGGCGAAGTCGGCGGCGTCGACGCCACCGGCGCCGGCGCGGATCGTGATCAGCGCCTCGCGGACGTCGTACTCGCCCGAGAGCAGGGTGCGTACCTCGAGCTGCTCGACCGACTTCTTGATCTTCACCAGGTCGCGCTCGGCCTCGGCCATCGAGTCGGCGTCACCCTCCTCGACCCCGAGCTCGACGAGGGCCTCGAGGTCCTCGATGCGGCTCGAGAGCTCGGCGAAGCGGTCGACCTGGCCCTGCAGCAGGGAGAGGCGCCCGGTCACGCGGGTGGCGTTCTCCTGGTCGTCCCAGAGGTCCGCGGCGCCCACCTGCTCGCCGAGGTCCACGATCTCCTGGCGCATGGCGTCGATGTCGAGCACCTGCTCGATCGTGCGCATGGTCGCCTGGAGCTGCTTGATCTCGAGGTCGTAATCAGTGCCTGCCACAGTCGATAAGACTACGCACCCCGCCGAGGGGTTCCTACTTGCGGCCGAAGACCTGGGCCAGGTACCACGTGCCCGACGCGCTCTTGCGGGCCCCCACCCCCAGCAGGCGGTAGCGCTTCTTCACGATGTTGGCCCGGTGGGGTGCTGAGTCCATCCACGCCTTCAGCACGTCGGTCGCGGACGAGTAGCCGTAGGCGACGTTCTCGCCGACCGACGTCAGGGAGCAGTTCCGCAGGACGGGCTTGAGGTCCTGGTGGAACATCTTCCCCTGCTTCGCCATCCGCCGCGCCTGTCGCGCCGCGTACTTCTGCACGCACGACTCCTTGCGGAGCTGGGGAAGGTCACGCTCCACCCGGACCGCGTTGGTCCTCGAGCGGACACCACCCTGGAACCCGGCGGCCGTCTTGGCCGAGACGGGCGGGACCAGGGTGAGCAGCACCGCCGCCACGACCGCCACGACCACCGTCGCCCGCCAGGTGGCGGAGGGGAGGGGGCGGCTGGACATGACCAGCAGGGTAGGCCAGACCGTGGGGCACCGGCGAGCCCTTGCACCCCCTGGTCACGATCCAGCCGACGACCGACCGGTCGGCCGGGCCACGACCACGACGTTGCTCAGGTACCGCTCCCCGTCCCAGTCCTCGCAGGTCAGCAGGACCAGCCGCCCGGGGCCACGCTGCCGGAAGAGCCGCTCGGACTGCTGGGCGAGGCGCCCCTTGCCGAAGGTGCGCACCGAGAGCACCTCGTAGTCGACCTGGCCCCGGTCCCCGGTCACGACGACCTCGGAACCCTCGACCAAGGTCTCGAGGTCGTCGAGCGCCCCGCCACCCGAGCTGACGGTGTGCCCGGCCAGGAGCGCCCGGCCGGTGGCGGCGCCCGGCTTGGCTCCCTCGCCCCACCAGCCGACCTGCTGGGGGTCGGTCGGCGGGATGAGCGTGTCTCGGCGCGTGCCGACGGCGACGACGGGCACATCCACTTCGAGGGCGGGCACCCGGAGGCGCCGAGGGCTCCCGGGCACACGGGCCAGCCGACGGGGTCGCGGGAGCTCGGCCTCGGACACCAGGGCACGCTCCCCCACCGCCGACGCGCCCTCCTCGGACGCACCGGCGGGGGTGGGCTCCTGCTCACGCCAGGTCACGATGCCCGCGCCGACCAGCACGACCGCGGCGGCGGTGAGCACCCACGACGTCGTACGGCGTGCGGGCGACGTCTCAGCCATGTGTGCGACGTCGGGCGATCACCGCGCCCAGCGCCAGCAGTGCCCCGAGCCCCACGAGGAGCAGCGGCAGCGGGGAGCGCACGAAGTCCGACACCGAGCTGCCGGAGGCACCGGCGTCGACGGCGGAGGGCACGTCGCTGCCAGCACCGGTGTCGGAGCCGGCGTCGACCGCGGCCGTGTCCTGCGAGCCCTCGCTCGAGCCGCCCACGGCCGTACCGGCGCTGGCCTGGGTGCCCAGCACCCCGCTGTCCGCCTCCGCGCCGGTCTCGTCCGACCCGGCGGTCGTGCTCTCGTCGCCCTCGCTGGCGCCCGAGCCGTCGCGGTCCGCCGTGCAGGGGGCCACCCAGAAGACCTTGCTCTTGGTGTCGTTGCCCTGCGACCACTCAGTGGCAGCCGTCAGCTTCACGTGGTAGCCCTGCTTCGGGTGCGGCTCGCCCTCGAACTGCAGGGTGTATGCCTCGGAGTGGTCGAGCCCGGTCTCGGTGCCGGCGCCGCTGGCGTCGTCGCCGTCGAGCTGCACGTTGTCCAGCTTGCCCTGCACGACGGAGAGGGTGGCGTCGCTGGTCGGCGCCTGCATGGCGAAGGTGACGTCCGACGTCGCGTCGGGGCCGAAGCCGTACCACTCGACGAGGAACGTGCACCCGGGGTGCGGGTTGTTGTCGGGGGTCGCCCGGTCGCCGGTGTAGGAGATCTTCACCGTGCCGTTGTTGCCGGCCGGGTCCCCGTCCTTGCCCTTGCCCTTGCCCTTGCCCTTGCCGTTGCCGCCGGCGTTGCCGTTGCTGTTCGCGCCGGGGCCGGTGGCGCCGTCGTTGCTGTTGCTGTTGCTGTTGCTGTTGCCGTTGCCGCCGGCACTGTTCGCGCCCGGCCCGTTGCCGTTGCTGTTCGCGCCGGGGCCGGTGGCGTTGCCGTTGCCGTTGCCGTTGCTGTTGCCGCCGGCACTGTTGGCGCCCGGCCCGTTGCCGTTGCTCTTGCCGTTGCTCTTGCTGTTGTTCTTGTTCTTGTTCTTGTCACCCTGCCCCTGGGTCTTGCCCTTGTCGCCCTGCCCCGGCTGGGCCGAGGCACTCCCCTTCCCGTTGCCACCGCCGGGATCAGCAGCCGCCGGAGCAGCCACGGCGGCCGGACCGAGCGCGAGCGCGGCCAGCACAGCAACGGCACCCGGCGCACGGCGGCGCCAGGGAGCGGGGACGGCAGTGGTCGTGCGCATGATGGTTCTCCTGTGGTCGGGCCGATCAGCCATGAGGTCCGGCACCCCGAGCGCGCCGATGTTGACTGGCCCTTCCTGCCCCCCGACCAGGGGTGAAAACCACCCCCCAAGGTTGTTTTCACGCATTCACTTGTGGGGAGAAAGTGCGGTTCTCGATCCCGTACGTCAGGGGTTCGTAGGGGTGCCTGCTCGCAGTCTGCAGCTGGATCAGCGACGGACCACCTTCGCGGTGCTGACCACGACCGTCTCCTCGGTCGAGCCGTCGACCTCGTGGACCGCGGTCACCTGGAGCGAGATCCGGTGGCCGACGTCGCGCCCCCGCAGCACCAGCCGAGGACCGGTGCGACCGCGCAGCTCCTTGCCGTCGCTCAACCACTGCAGGGACACCACGCTGCTCGACGGGTCGAAGGTCGGCACCTTCGCCCGGAGCGTGGACCGGGGCCGCGCCCGGCCCCGGATGCCGACCCGCCCGGCCGCGGTCGGGGTGGTGGCTGTGGGTGTCACCGTCGGAGAGGGGCTGGGGCTCGTGGTGGGCGTCGGAGTCGGCGCTGCCTGGTCCGGGTCGAGCAGCCTCACCTCGTAGCCGATGTCCGCAGTGGGCGCCTCGTCGAGCTCCACGCCCGAGATGCTGACCACCACCCGTCGGTCGCCCACGTTCGAGCCGAGGCCGGGGACGGCGTAGACCACCCGGCTCCGCGACCTGTACTCGACGTCGGCGAGGACGCGTGGCCCGCCGTCGACGCTCACGTGCACCACGGCCGACTCGAGGCTGCGGGGGTCCGCCGGCACGGTGGACAGCGACCACCGGCCCGAGATCGGAAGCAGCGGACGGGGGAACCAGCCTGCGGTGGGCCAGGTGACGGGCTCGGTGTGGCCGCTGGAGGGCCACTGCGTGTCCACCACCCACAGCGCGTTCGCGCCGCTCGTGCTGCCAGCGCCCACCCGGACGATGTCCGGATCGAGGATCCACGACCGGTGCCCCACCGCCGCGTTGTTGCTCCCCGGGTCATCGAGGTAGCCGCCGATGGAGGGGACCCCGGTGCGGCCGAGGTAGAGGTTCGACCGTCCCGCGGCCTCGGACCCCTCCTCGCTCCAGCACGGCCACCCCGGGTCGGGAGAGTGGCTGAGCCGGTTGGCGGCATGCATCATCAGCGCGGCCTTCTGCGCCTTCGCCGACCAGGCGGCGTTCATGACGACGGGGCCGAGACCGGCCAGGTCACGGGCGTAGTTGACGGCGTCGAGGATGCCCTGCTGGGTCTGTCCCCCCGTGCGCCCCTCCTGGCAGGTGGCCACGTCCCCACCGGTCCAGGTCGTCGGTATCTTCTGCAGCGGGAGCCAGACGTCCAGGTAGTCGCGCCGCACCTCCGCACGGGAGGCGGTCGCAGGGACGCGCTGCTGGGCGGTCTCCTGCGCCGCACCGGCCGGGTGCCCGGCGTTGGAGGCCACCGGTACGAGTGCGACAAGTCCCGCGGTCAGCGCGAGGGCAGCGAGAGCGAGGCGACGATCACGGTTCACGCGAAGATGATGCACCCGCCGAGAGGCCGCGTCCGGCGATCCCGTGAACAGCTCCGGCCGTATCGGAGGCGGGCTCCTCGACGACGCGAGCCAGCGCGGTCTAGCGAGACGTCACGCGGGGCTGGCCCTCGAGCCGCTTCATCACCCAGCCGGAGGCGGCGCCGTGCACGAGCACCGAGGCGACGATGGTGAAGCCGACCGTGGACCACAGCCAGGGCTGGCCGAACGCGTCGACCTGGCCGGCGGCGTAGGCGAGGTAGAACAGCGACCCGACGCCGCGGACCCCGAAGAAGGCGGTCGCGCTGCGCTCGGCCCGGGTCAGCCCGCCGCGCTCCCCCGCCGGCACTGGGAGAACGCTGAGGGCGAGGTAGGCCGCGAGCGGTCGGATCACCAGGACCAGCCCGAGGCCGATCGTCACGCCGCGCCAGTCCAGCGCCTCGAGGAGGCCGCGGGTGAGGGCGATGCCGAGGACCAGCAGCACGAAGAGCGTGAGCAGCCGCTCGAGCCGCTCGACGACCTCGTGCATGGCGCGGTGGTAGTCGTGGCGGCGCTCGGAGGCGCGGAAGGTCATCGCGCACGCGAAGACGGCCAGGAACCCGTAGCCGCCCAGCGCCTCGGCGGCGCCGTACGACGTCGCCAGCGCCGCCACCGCCAGCAGCGGCTCCCCGCGGTCGGCGACCCGGAGCGCGGGGCTGGACGCCCGGAAGGCGAGCCGCGCCAGCACCCAGCCGACCGCCACGCCGACCACGACGCCGATGACGGTCTTGCCCAGCAGATACCAGCCCAGCCACTCCAGGGTCGTGGCGCCGAGGGCGCCGCCGCCGGCCACCAGGACCGCGAGGTAGACGAAGGGGAACGCCAGGCCGTCGTTGAGCCCGGCCTCGGCGGTCAGCGCGAAGCGGACCTCGTCGTCCTCGTCGATCGGGGCGCAGTCATCGACCTCGTCGAGGGCGTGCGTCGCCGGGCCGCCGACCTGGACGTCGGAGGCCAGCACCGGGTCGGTCGGCGCCAGGACCGCGCCGAGCAGGATCGCCACGGCAGGGGCCAGACCGGCCCACCAGCCGAGCAGGGCCACGCCGGCGATCGAGAGGGGCATCGCGATGGCCAGCAGCCGCCAGGTCGGCGACCAGGCGCGGCGCGAGGCCCGCTGGCGCGGGTCGAACGGCCGGTCCAGCGCGAGGCCGACGCCCATCAGGGCGACCAGGACGGTGATCTCGGTGATGTGCTCGATCGCGGCCCGGTTGTCCTGCGGACTCAGGGGCAGGTCGTCGGGCAACGAGGTCGCGCCCAGCAGCATCCCGACGGCGACCAGCACCATCGGAGAGGTGAGCGGCAGCCTGCTCAGGCTGCTGGGGAGCACGATGGCCAGCAGCAGGCTGGCGCCGGCCACGAGGTAGACGAGGTCGGCGGTCACGTCGTGAAACTACCGGGACGCAGTCGTGCCCCCCAGCGTGGCCCCGAGGCCACGGTGAGGGGCACGACCTGTGGGTCAGAAGCCGCCGAAGGCGGTGCCCAGCGTGATGACGACGACCAGCGCCACCAGCGGGATGGCGACGGCCACCACGAAGATGTCCTTGTAGGACTGGCGGTGGGTGAGCCCGCAGATCGCGAGGACGGTGACGACCGCGCCGTTGTGCGGCAGGGCGTCGAAGCCACCGGCAGCGAGCACGGTGACCCGGTGCATCAGCTCGAGGCTGATGCCCTGGGCGTCGGCCAGGCCGCGGAACTGCTCGCCCAGCGTCTGCAGCGCGATGCTCATGCCGCCCGACGCGGAGCCGGTGATGCCGGCCAGCACGTTGACGGCGACGGCCAGGGAGATGACCGGGTTGTTGGAGATGCCCAGCACGGAGTCGCGCACCGTGCGGAAGGCCGGCAGCGAGGCGATGACGGCGCCGTAGCCGACCTCGCTGGCGGTGTTGAAGATCGGCAGGAACGACCCCATCGTGCCGGAGTTGACCGACTCCTTGACGTCACCGAAGCGGCTCACGTTGGTCGCGACGACCAACAGGCAGGAGACCACCAGGGCGACCACGATCGCCCAGATGCCACCGACGGTGTCGATGTCGGTGTTGCCGTAGGCGTCGCCGGACAGGTAGTCGGTGTCCATCGCCGGGAAGACCCAGGTGACCAGCACGTAGTTGAGGGCGATGACGACGAAGATCGGCAGGAAGGCGATGAGCACGCTGGGCCGGGGCAGCGTCGACTGGTCGACCGCCACCGGCTCCGTGGTGGTGGCCGTGGCGGTGGCGGTGCCGGAGCCACCCGGGATCGGGCCGGCCTGGTCGACGGCACCGGACGGCGCGTCGCGATCGGTCTTCTTGCCCCTGAAGCGGCTGAGCAGACCACCGCCCTTGGGGGCCTCCTCGGGCAGGTAGACCTCGCCCGCGGCGGTCAGCCGCTTGGCGCGGTACATCAGCCACGCGGTGCCGCCGCCGAACATGATGAGCGCGGCGATGATGCCCAGCCCGGGCGCCGCGAAGGCGTTGGTGCCGAAGAAGGGCGCCGGGATCGCGTTCTGGATCTGCGGCGTGCCCGGGAGCGCGGTCATCGTGAAGGTGAACGAGCCCAGCGCGATCGTCGCGGGGATCAGCCGCTTGGGCACCCCGGCCTCACGGAAGAGCGCCGCGGCGATCGGGAAGACCGCGAAGGCGACCACGAACAGCGAGACGCCGCCGTACGTGAGGATGCCGCAGGCCAGGACGATCGCCAGGATCGCCTTGGTGTCGCCGAGCTTCTCGACGATGAAGTACGCGATCGCCCGGGCCGCTCCGCTGTCGTCCATGAGCTTGCCGAAGAGGGCGCCGAGGAGGAACAGCGGGAAGTAGGTGATCAGGTAGTTGCCCAGCGCTGGCATGAACACCTGGGTGTAGGTGGCCAGCATGGGCAGTCCGCCTGCGAACGCGGTGGCGAGCAGCGCCATCAGCGGGGCCAGGATGATCACGTTGACGCCGCGGTAGGCGAAGACGATCAGCAGGACCAGCGACAGGATGATGCCGGCGAGCCCGATCATGGGCGCTGTCCGGGGGCAGGTGTGATGAGGGTCTCTATCATGTGAGGCACGTTACGCACTGCGACTCGGTGTCGATATGTGCCTGCCGCACACAGTCAGCGCGTGAACATGTGGTGACTACCGCTCCACGTCGGAGACGGCCGATCCCTCGGCGGAGACGGTCGGGGACTCCGGGGCACCGGGCAAACCCAGCGGCAGGTCGAGCGGGGCGGAGACGCGGACCTCGACGGCGGACCGCGCCGGGTCGACCTGGATCAGCACCCGGAGCCCGGGGTACTCCTCGTAGGCGCCGACGCTGCGCAGGTAGTCGGCCACCCCGGCCCGCGCGACGTCGGCGTCCAGCGCGAGCTGCCCCTCCGGGACGCCCTCGGTGTACGTCGACGCCCCGGTGGCGCCCGCGTCGGCGCCGTACAGCGCGGCGCCGTCGGCGAGCGTGCTGAGCCCCGAGCGCTGCAGGTAGGCGGCGCTGGCGTCGACGACGACGGCCACCCCCAGCGCGAGCACGAACGCAAAGCCGATGATCAGCACCGTCACCTGGCCGCGCTCGTCGCGACCCCGGCTGTGATGCCCGCGCCGGCGCCGCCTCACCGGGTGATCTCCTGGTACTGCCCGATGGGCACGGTGTGGCTGGAGGACAGCGCGAAGCTGGGCGCTCCCCCGCCGAGCACGTCCGGCATCAGGGGCAGGTCGACCCGGGAGCCGACGCGCACCGTGATGACGGAGGTGCCGCTGTGGCAGTCGGCCAGCCCACGGCAGCTCACCTCGACGTCGACCGGCGCCCCGTCGAGCCCCTGGTCGGCGAGGGCCTGCCGCGCCGCCGCGTGGGCCCGCTCCCGGCCGCTCGCGTCGTCGGGCGCCAGGGCGTAGGCCCGCGCCGCCGAGCGGGCCGCGGACTCGGTCCCGAAGGCGCCGCGCTGGACGTCGAAGACGCTGACCACGATCCACAGCAGCGGGACCAGCAGCAGGATGCCGAGCCAGACCAGCTCGACGAGCGCGCTGCCTTCCTCGTCGCGAGGTCGGCTCACTGCTCCTCCTCGACCGCGTGGCCGGCGACCTGGATGTCGACGCCCGGTCCGCCCAGGCCGAGCGCGGGCACGCTGGCCCGCACCGTCACCACGACGGTGGGGGCCCCGTCGACCAGCACCGTGCGGGCCGAGACGTCCTGGGCGAAACGGCCCGAGATCGCGCCGGCGATCTGGTCGCGGGTCCGGGCGGCCCCGTCGGCCTCGCCGCGACCGGCCGTGGCGGCGTACCGGGCCCCGTCGGCGGCGGCCGCGGCCAGGGTGTTGCGCACCAGCAGCACCAGCGAGACCTGCAGGATGCCGAGGACCAGCGGGACGAGCACCACCAGCACCAGGACGAAGTCGACGATCGCTGCGCCCCGGGCGCCCGTGCTGCGCCGGTCGTGGCGCAGCCGCAGCACTACTTCACCTTGTTCAGCGCGTTGCGCAGCATCTGGCTGAGCTCGTCCTGGGCGATCGACCCGATGGCGACCACGATCCCGGCCGACATCACCGTGACCAGCACCCAGCCGGGCACGTCGCCGCGTTCGTCGCGTCGCGCGGACCTGTGCGGCGCCGGAGCGACCAGGGCGAGCCACAGCAGCACCAACCGGTGCGCGAGGAGGGTGATCATGGGGTGTCCTTTCCCGAGAGGGTCATGGGGTCGTCAGGTCGAGCCCGACGACGCCGGGCCAGAAGGCGAAGAGGATGGTCACGGGCAGCACCAGGAACACGACGGGCACCATCATGAGCACCTCGCGCCGGGCCGCGGACTCGATGAGCTCGCGACGACCGGCCTCCCGGACGTCGGCGGCCTGGGCGTGCAGCACGTCGGCCAGCGGGGTGCCGCGCTCGACGGCGGTCGCGATGCCCTGCGCGAAGCGCGACACCAGCGGCAGCCCGCTGCTGGCGGCGAGGGTGTCGAAGGCGGCGCCGACCGGCTCGCCGGTGCGCACCTCGGCCAGCACCCGCGCGAGGTCGGCCGAGAGCTCGCCACCGGAGCGGCTGACCACCCGGTCCAGGGCGCCGACGGGGCTCTCCCCGGCGGCCACCGCCAGGGCGAGCAGCTCGGCCACGGTGGGGAACTCGGCCAGGATGCGTCGCTCGCGGGTGTGGACCTGCTCGGAGAGGTGGTGGTCGCGCCCGAGCACGCCGGCCACGAAGGCCAGCGCGCACACCAGTGCGGAGCTGACCACGGCACCGGGATCGCCGAGCGTGCGCAGCAGTCCCCAGGCCGCCGCGACCGCGAAGGCGACCAGGCCCCACTGGACCTGCTCGATGCGGAACTCGTGGACGGTCCTGTCCAGACCCGCGCGGTGCAGGCGGCGGCGCACGGAGGCCGAGCCGCCGAGCACCCGCTCGATGCTTCGGGCCAGCGAGCGCAGCACCGGGCCGAAGACCGCGACAGCGACCGGCTCCGTCCCGGCCCCCGTCGACCGAGCAGCGCCCGGTCCGACGCCCTGCGGCAGGTCGCGCACGTAGGGCAGCACCCGGGCTGCCAGCTGCGGGCGCCGCACCACGCGGAGCCGGGCCAGCACCAGCAGCAGCCCGGCACCGGTCGTCGCGCCCAGCAGGGCGCCCCACATCGTCAGGCTCACGAGAGGATCCGCCTCTCGGTCGGCAGCCGACCGATGCGCATCATCAACCGGTAGGCCACGACACACAGGCCGGCCCCCACGGCGAGCACCACGACGCCGGTCGGCGAGGCATAGCGCCGGATCACGTCGCTCTGCAACGACATCAGCAGCAGCACCACCCAGGGCGCGGCCACGGCGAGCCGGGCGCCGTTGACGGTCCAGGCCTGGCGCGACTCGAGCTCCGAGCGCGTCCGGGAGTCCTCGCGCAGGTAGCCGGACAGGTTGCGCAGCAGCCGGCCGAGCTCGCCACCGCCGACCTCGCGGGCCACGCGCAGCCCCTCGACGACCCGGTCGCCGACCGGGTCGGCCAACCGGTCCTTGAGCCGGTCGAGGCTCTCCCCGAAGCGCCCCGACACCTGGTAGTCCAGCGCGAAGGCCACGAACGCCGCGCGCAGCGGCTCGGGCCCGCGGCCGCCGAGGGCAGCCAGCGCGTCGGGCAGCGACATGCCGGCCCGCACCGCCGAGGCCAGGTTGTCGACCGCCTCGGGCCACACCTCGGCGAACTCGCGCAGCCGACGCCGCGCCCGTGCCGCCACCACCGTCACGGGCAGGTAGGCGGCGAGCACGCCGAAGACGAGGGCGACCGGCGGCGTGCCCGAGACCAGCTGGACCAGCACCGCCACACCGGCTCCGCAGCCGAGGCACAGCAGCACGAACGAGGTCACCGACACCCCGCCCAGCCCGGCCGAGCCCAGCAGCCGTGCGGTGCGGCCGGGCCCGGTCGCGACTGGTCGCGGTCGCCGCGGCATCGCGAACGCTGACCAGATCAGGAGCAGTCCGACGCCCACCCCGAGGCCCACCAGCGCGCCCACGCTCAGACCTCCTGCTCCGCGCCCACCGCGAGCAGGCGTCGTACATCGATGCCGTGCCGCTCGTAGAGCCCGGTGCGCGGCGGCATCCCGTTGGCGCGGCGCAGCTCCCCGCCGCTGCGCCGGAAGATCGGCTCGACCTCGATGATGTCGTTCTCGGTGCGGCCGGGAACGGCCACGATCTCCTCCACGTGGCGCCGGCCGTGGTGGTCGAGGCCGAGGTGGACGACCAGGTCGACCGACGCGGCGACCGTCGGCACCACGAAGCGCGACCCGATGTTCTCGCCGGCCAGCAGCGGCAGGGTGCACATCTTCACCAGCGCCTCGCGCGCGGAGTTGGCGTGCAGGGTGCACATGCCGGGGAGCCCCGAGTTCAGAGCAAGCACCAGGTCGAGGCACTCCTCGGCCCGCACCTCCCCCACGATGATCCGGCTCGGGCGCATCCGCAGCGTCTCCTTGACCAGCTCACGCAGCCGGATCTCACCGGTGCCCTCGAGCCCGGCCTGCCGGGTCTGCAGCGGCACCCAGTCGGGGTGCGGGAAGCGCAGCTCGAAGACCTCCTCCGCCGAGATCACCCGCTCGCTGCCCGGGATCGCGGCCGCGAGGCAGTTCAGCATCGTCGTCTTTCCCGCCTGCGTCCCTCCGGAAACCAGGATGTTGAGCCCGGCGCGCACCGAGGCGTGCAGGAACTCCGCCGCCTGCGGGGTCAGGCTGCCGAGCTCGACCAGGTCGTCGAGCCGCGCGGCCCGCAGCACGAACTTGCGGATGTAGTCCGCACACCATCGCGCTAATCAGGCAATATGTGGCTTGACCTGCAAGAACATTCGTCGAAGCGTGTTGACACCGATCGACAATCACCGACTTCTTGCGGACAGTCCGCGGACTCAGTGCGGACCCTTCGTGCCGGGGAGTGGGCAAGCAGGCCATGTGTCCTGCGAACGGCAACGCGATCGTTCGAAGTTCCATGGGGTGTCGACATTCTGGCGTCATTCACGGGGTGGTACTCGACGACCCCGACATTGATGAGACCTCCGGCCACGATCCAACGATTACTGGATGCCGGCGGAACCCTCTTCGCGGTGCAGGTGGGCTCGCCCCGCTATTGGCCGCTCAGATGCGAACAGATCCCGCCGCGCTGAGGAGTCGAAGTCTGGTCCTGAGTCAATGAGATAGCGGGCGGAGGCGCTGGCGGGATGGTGTGGGTGACCGGGTGGCCCGAGCCGTATTGACAGGCGGGTCTGGCCACCAAAAGCCATCGAGGTGCTGGGGTGCCGGGGCACGAACGAGTTGGCTGCTGTGGTGGGGCCGGTATGGTCCGAGAGCCGCGCGTGCGACGCGTTGAGCGTCGATGCGGAAACGTTGACCCGACTCGTGCTTCTTGCTCGCCACCCGGAGACGGCGTCGGCGTTTTCGCAGGTCACAGTCTCGCGCAGTCCCTGATCGACACACGCCGGTCCTCAGCAAGGTCGGCTGTACTGCATCCGGACGGAAGCTCCAGACCCGGTGGGACGCATCAAGAAGCGACTTGCTGCGAGCCTGACCCCCGTCGTCGAACAGGTCTGCACGGCCACGGAAGACGCCAAATCAAGGTGCTGGTGCCCGGGAACGGCGGCGTCGGATCGCGCAGGTAGTCCACGACCCGGGCTCGGCTCAGACGAACCGGGGGCGGATGATCGCCACGAGTCTCGGATCGACACCCGCCTGACTCGTGGCTCATATTCGGCGGCGCTGGTTGAGGCTTTCGGCGTACCGTTCTCGTCGCCATGCTGAAAGCACCTGTACCTGACGAGTTGGTGTGGGCGCGTGTCACTCGTCCACCGGTTTCGCTCGTCTACTTGGACCTGAACCATTACATCGAAATTGCCAAGGCCAGCCGGGCAGCGGACGGCCATGTCATGGACTCAGGCAGACCCATCACGGTCCTCCCCGGGTACACGGACCTCCTGGCGGCGGCTCGCCGCGCAAAGGCAGATCGTCGCGCGATGTTCCCTCTCTCCGCAGTCCACTTTATGGAGGTCGCGCACTCGGTCCCGAGCCCGCGCCAACGCGGTCACGTCGCGGACGTCATGGAGGAACTCTCGGACTTCACCTATCTCCTCGGCCGGCCATCCATCGTCGAAATGGAGATCGCGGCGGGTCTCGACAAGGTCTATGGCACGCCACCGCGCTACGCCTTGATGCCGCTCCTGGGGGACTCAGCGCTGTGGGCGTTTGGCAGAAGCGGTGGATTCAGGTTCTTCAACGAGATCACTGGCGAAGACACCGAAGCACAACTGCGCGAGGAACTCGGCGACGAGGCGTTCGAGAATCAGTTGGTCGAGATGCGCTACTTCATGGAACGCAAGCTGCTGGAAGGCCCGCAGGACTCCGAGATTGCGGACCTCCGTGCCTGTGGCTACGCCCCTGAGACCTTCCAAGTCAGCGCCCAGAGCCGCCTGGCGTTCGAGCTCGAGACCTCAGCGACCCTCGAGAAGTACCCGTCCTGGCGACGCGGTCGCTTGCGCGACCTCATCTTCGCCCGCGAGGTCACGCACGAAGGAATGACTGCTTTCATTCACCACCTCCAGCAACGCGAAGAAGACGGCCTCCCGCACGAACTTCCCAAGGACACCGAGATGGTGGCTCTTTGGGCCGCGATGCCCCATATCCAGGTCGCGACCACTATGAAGACTCGCTACCACCGCAACCCGGGTCACCG
Source organism: Nocardioides dokdonensis FR1436 (assembly GCF_001653335.1). Taxonomy (NCBI): domain Bacteria; kingdom Bacillati; phylum Actinomycetota; class Actinomycetes; order Propionibacteriales; family Nocardioidaceae; genus Nocardioides; species Nocardioides dokdonensis. The sequence continues at coordinate 2,338,757 of NZ_CP015079.1, read as the reverse complement.
GTGGAAAACCAATCACATCGCCGACATCGACGCCCTCGCGGTCGCGTACGCCTACTGCGACGCGCTGCTCACCGATGCCGAGGCACGAACCGCTCTGTCGAGCGCCCCAGAACTTCGCGGCTTCGGGGCTCATCTTCCGCTCAACGCTGCAGAGATGGCCGGCTGGATTGACAAGCTTCCCAATCTCGCGAGTCCAGACGACCATGTACTTCATCCACTTCGGGGCTCAGCCTGATATCAAACCTCGCGCCCCGCTGTGACCCGGCTTGTGCCGGATGGAGCTTGCGCTGCCCGCGGCGCCTGTTCCAAGCTCCACGAACATGCCATCGCGGCGACACACCCGCGCACGAGTCAGAACGCGTTGAGCGTCGATGCAGAAACGTTGGCGTCCCCGCCACCGGCTTCTCACTGCTTCCACGTCAGTCACATCGTCACTCATCGGACGCGTTCCGACCGTGGTTATCTCAGACGGTCGGTCTCACAAGATCGAACTGTGGCAGCGGTGTGCCCCCTATGCGATTGAGGTGTGATGACCCTCCGCGCAGAGGCGTCCGGATCCGCCGAGAAACGGTCGTTCTCGTCAGCGTCCGCGAAGGGTCTCCGACCCCATCCGACCGACAGCACGAAGGGCTGTCTCGATGGCCTCAACGAACTCGGTGACCAGCGGACGGCCCATTGGCAGATCGCTCGATGCGGCACCGAACCGGCGTCATCGGCGTATTCGCGCCCGCGCGTCGCGGTCCTGACATAGGTTGAGCCCGCCCGACCGGGCGGCACAAGAACAGACGAAGGACTAAGCGGTGTTTCGCGCCTACAAGACACTGGCATCGACGCTCATCCTGACTGCGGCGCTTGCCGGGTGCGGTGGCACAGGCGATGACCAACCGAAGACCGCAACGATAGAAAAAACCTCGCCTGCGACCCCCCTGGACGAGGCGAGGCAGGAGTTCTCCCGACTGGCGGACCGACGCGCCAAGCCGCTGGACGAGCTGAAGTTGCCAGAGGCGCCCGACGACTTCACCGTCGCCGACGTCAAGGTGATGACGGACCTGCTGATCCGCCTGATGCAGCGGTCAACCGACCCGGCTCTGAGCGACTTGCCCGCCGCCGCGGCCTTCGACCGCGTGCTCTCGGTCCTGCCGGGCGAGAGCGTGGAGCAGCTGCGCACGAACTTCGAGGACACGATGAGCCAAGGGGACGTGCCGTTCGAGTGGGAAGGGACGGTCGCCTCCAGGTTTCCGGAAAGCGTCGAGGTCGACGACGTCGCCTATCTCAGCCCGAAGTTGACCGCCAGGGCCGAGACCGACCCCAGCGGCGACTACCTCAGCGTCTCGCTGAACACGCTCATCCGCCTCGACCTAAACGGCGCCGCGCAGCCGGTCGTGCTCAGCCGCGAGTTCACGCTAAACAGCTACGCCCCCCAGCAGATGTGGACTGGCTACTGGCCGGCCGTCGGCGTCAACTGGAACTCCTACGGTGCGGACCCCTGCGCCGCCCTCAAGGAGAACTTCGTCATACCGACGACCGACCTGCGCACCCTGAGCCGGAGCGCCAAAAAGCTGAAGCAAGACTTGAAGGACCGTTCGCACGAGACTGACGCCACGATGTCGAAGAAGAACTTCGCATCCATCGAGAAGACGCTGTCCCGCTGCTGAGCCGAGGCGCATCGTCCTTACGAAGCACCGCCCACGACCGGATGGATGTCCGCTTTCCCTCGCACCGACACCTTCGAGGTTGGGCCTTGGCCCGGTGACGGAGGTGGCAGCACTCCCACACCCCGCGGACCGGTCCAAGAGGCGTCTGACCACGCCGCGATCTTGGCGTGCGGCTATCACACCTCAATCGTAAAGGGGGGCGGTGTGTGCCTACGTGACCGGGGCAGTTGTCATCTCGGCGTACTTCTCGAACAGGATTCTCTGCCTGTCGCCCTCGGCCATTCGGCGTGCACCGTGCACACCGAATGCCTTGTCCACCACTTTGTCGAGAGCGCGGTGTGCGGCCACGAGTTCCGGGGTCATCGCCAAGGGCTGGTAGTGGTCAGCCAACGGCCTGTCCGGGTGTAGGGCGCGGGCTGCTAGCACCTTCTCCCCGGCTGCGATGATCTGGCGTCGCAGCGGCGTAGGCACTGTTGGGAGCGGGAAGTTGTTCCACACGAGCGACGCTGAGAATCGAAGCCGGGATTCAAGTCGTCCACCGACAGTCTGCTGCCAGGTCATGAACATTGCGGAAGAGATGATCCCGAAGCCGAACCCGTCGGGGTCAGGGCAGGTGAAGTTCGCGTTACCCGCGATGACGTCCGGTTCGAAGCGGGCAACTGTTGCGTAGCGCCGGTTCTCCGAGAAGTGCGCCGGGATGCACAGATAGGGCACGTCTCGCTGGTTGATAAACCAGAACCGTGCCGGGGTCTCGGCGTGGGGCCACGTGTCGGGGTTTTTTGATGCCAGTCGAACCGCCTTCACTTTCGCCAACCGCTTTTGCAGAATCGGCGACCGTGGCACGTCAGCCGGGTCGAGGTCGACCATCCACAGACACCAGCGGTCCTTGTTATGGATGAGTTCGGAAGCCCCCACGAACTTGCGCACGTATTTAGCTGCAACTGGGTCTGCCATCACCTCGGCGTATTCGGCAGGGTTGATCATCAACCCTCCACCGTCGTTCGGCATGGAGCCGTAGCCAAGTTCGGGAAGTTCTGGGGACAACATGGTGCTGCGACGCGTGGCGTACACGAGTGGTCCGTCGACGAGGTATCCGTTGATGCCGGTGGATACGGTGCGTCGCTCGATTGGGGCGCTGCCGGGACTGGCGTACTCAAACAATCTCTGCTTTGTCTGCGTGTCACGAGTGAATCCAACGATGACGCAGTGCACCGCTGCAGTCTCTTTGGCGGAGGATTCGGTTCGCCACGCAAACGTACGGTGCGCGAACTTGATCCGCCAGCCCTGTTGCTCGATCTTCGGGAACAGGTCCCCGACCGGCTCGCCTTGGGTGATGGAGTTCGTGGTCACGAACGCAAATTCGCCGTCCTTGCCAGACAGGTAATCGAGTGACTTGGCGTGCCATGCGGTCACGAAGTCAAGATGTCCAGGGTTGGTGACGCCCCACGCCTCCCGCAACTCTGCCTTCTGTGCGGCGCTGCTCACCTTGCGACCTAGGAAAGGTGGATTACCGAACACGTATACGCGCAGCTCGGGTGTAGTCGGTAGGACGACCTCCCAGTCGATAGAGAGCGCGTTCTCGTGCTCGATGTGGGCGGAGATGTTGATGGGGAGACGGGTGACGGGCAAACCGAGCGTGTTCAGCATCTTCTGGTTGGCCTGGTGATCCACCAAGTACATGGCGGTCTCCGCGATTTTTGCGGGCCACCAGTTCAACTCGATCCCGTAGAACTGGTCGAGCCGCACGTTAAGCAGCTCGCTGGGGTCGAGGACCAGTTCGCCTTCCCTGCCGCGCATGGCCTTTAACTTGACCAACAGTTCTAGTTCCAATGCGCGCATCTCCCGGTACGCGACGATGAGAAAGTTGCCGCATCCACAGGCAGGGTCGATGTATCGGAACAATTTGAGTTCGGCGTGTAGCGCTTCCAACTTCGGCTTGGTGTCCGCAGCGTCCAATCGCTTGCGGTACTCGTCGAGGAAAAGCGGGCGCAACGTCTTAAGGATGTTTTCCTCGCTGGTGTAGTGCTCACCGGCAAGGTTGCGGGCAGCCCGCGACTTGACCGTCTGGAACAAGGACCCGAAAACTGCCGGACTGATGCGTGACCAGTCGAACCGGCACGCCGCCAAAAGCGCGTCACGCATGTCGGCGTCGAACCACACTGTCTGGTCGCGTCCAGCGTCCTTGTACAGGTCGCCGTTGACGTACGGGAAGACCTTCATAGCCTCATCAACCCGGCGTGGGCGACGGTCTTCGGGGGTATCGAGCACCTCGAAGAGAGTCCTCAACTGTTGCCCAAGATCGGAGCCGTCAACCGAGGTGCGGGTCTCCACGAATCGATGGAACAGGCCCCGCTCCCATAGCCCGGCGTCGTCGCCGAACATGAGGAACAGCAGCCGGGTCAGGAGGATCGAAGCCTCCATCGACGCGGCGTCCTCTTCGCGAGCGTCATGAACTTCTGTGGCGTCTACGTCGGAGTCGCCGGTCATGGCGGCGTACAGGTCGCCCATTAACCGGGCCGCCTTCACCGACGCGTCTGCCTGCTCTTCGGCGATCATCGCGTCGGGATCGTCGACGGCAAGGAAGAGGAACATCTCTACGTGGTCGTTGAGATCCTCGAATCGGATGTTGCGGGTGCGGTGAACCGACCGGGGGGGCTGGTCAAGGTCCGTGACCTGGATAGTGGCGAAGTCGGAGGTGACCAAATACCGAGGCATCTGCGCTGTGGTGATCGACCCGCCGGTCAGGTACGCCTTGGCCTGCTGTTCGGCGTTCGATTCCGAGCCGAGGCGAGGGGTGCGAATCTTTCCGGTGGTCTTCTGCTCGATCAGGTACCGGCGGGGCAAGAACACGTCGATGCGGCCTTCACGTCCGGTGTCGGAGCGCATCGCGGGGTACTCGAAGGTCACGCCGTGCAGGTAGGAGTCCTCGACGCCGTAGCAGCGCATGAACGCTTTCCAGAAGTCGCCTGTGTTTTGCCGTTCGCTGGTGACTCCGGAGTAGTCGATAACGAACTGGGCCACCCGTCGACGCATCTCGTTAAGTGACAGCAGTCGCCCGTCGCGTCCCACCGGTTGCGTCGCGGCCCGCCCTACTGCGGGGCCAGCAGGCTGAGACTCCGCCGGAGTCAGCGCTTCTGTCGGGGGCACCGGTTCTCCTTGAGTCGAAGGTCGAGACCTCACCACCTCAGGCTCGATAGCAGTCTTGGGGGTGGTGGTAGCGGCGTCATTGCTGGTGTGGGGCAGGTCAGGTGAAGGCGCGGCGACGCTGGACTTATCGCTCGTCTCACTATCAGAGGGCAGCTGGTCGAGCATCATCTTCAGCCCGTCACGGATGGCAGCCTGGGCTGCGCAGTCGTCCTCGTTGTAGGCCAACAGCCACTCTCGCGCCGCTTGCGCCGTCTCTGGGTCCGCGGCGTTGCGGGCTTGCTCGATCTTGAGGACGGATACGTCCCCACCTGCGTCCGGTGCCCGCCATGTGAAGTCGAAGAGTGGGGCAATCTTCTTGAGGGAGAACCCATCGCGTGCGAAGAAGTGGGTTGCCATGAGCGCTTTGAGGTCTACAAAGCGGCCCTCGAAGAGTCGCTCGGCTCGTTCTCCGCCAAGCACCTTAGTCGCCACCCGGGTCTCTGGGGTGGTCCAGTGGTAGATGCCGACGGTGCGTCCTTGGGCTTCCTGATCGGCGACGAAGCCTTCCATCCAGGCGAAGAAGTCCTGTGCCAAGTCGTAGGCAGTTGCATCGTCGAGGATGTCGAACGACATCACGGTGTGGTCGTAGGTGGCGGTCGCTTCGTTGCTGTCGTACCGGACGCGTGCACCCCATTGGTAGACGTGCCCGTCATCGGGGTGCCATTCAACGTCGAAGTCGACTTCGACGTCCGCGCCCGGGACTTCGAACCCGTCGGGGGCGGTGAGTTCGAGCGCAATGTCGTCGCGGTGCATGCGGGCTCGTCGGACGGCTGTGGCGAGCCTGCTTTCGGGTGCTGGCAGGTGAGAGGCCACTCGTAGGTAGCCCGAGAGGAGTGCCGGGTCTGTCGGGTCTGCGCTGGCGAGCGCGTCGGTAGTGCCGAGCTTTTGGTCGTACAGGTAGCGCCACTCGCGGTCGCTCAACCGGCCCACGGTGATGGCGAACGAGACGTCCTGCTCACCTGCGTAGTCCTCGCACCAGTCCTGGTACGGGCAATGGGCGCATTCGTCTTTCCCGAATGGCACCACCAGGGTCTCACCGGCACGGGCAGCTGCAGCGACCTTCTGGCGAAACGCGAACTGGTGGTCGTAGACGTTCAACACGGACCGCTTCGCCCACCGGGTGTCCGAGGACTTCGATGGGGTCTTCTCAGTCAGCGCGGAGAGGTCGTACCAAACGAATCCGTAGCGTTCCCCGGTCACCTGGGCGAAGTCGGAGGTGCCCAGTACGGCACCCAGGAGCATGTCCGTGCCAGGGTGGCGACCCATCGCTTGCAGCATGCGAGTGTAGTGCGCCAGTTGCATCCCGTCGCCGGCTCGATGCGAGGTCATCGGCGTCCAGCCGGGCGCGTCCGAAACCGCGAAACCGGCTCCGAGGCGCGACACGCGAGCGACGACCCGCTTGGCGGGCTTGAGTGACGTGTGGTGCTTGATGTCGGCAGGTAGGTACTTTGCTTCGGTCCCGTCAGGAGTGGTCCGCATCAAGACATCTGGAGACCCTGTACGTCCCCCAACGGTGTCGTCGGGCAACTGGGCTCCGATGATGACCGGCACCCCGGCTTCCATGGCCGCCAACGTCTCGGCGATCCGACGGGGCTTGTCGACCCCATGGTCGCCAGAGTCGATGGCTACGCACCGGCCTCCCAGCGCAGCGACCAGCATCGGGACCACCGTCTGGTCCTCAAAGACCCGCCCGTCCTCCATGCGTCGTGTCGCAGACTCTGATTCCGGCGGCGGGGCGGGGACGGTCCGGTCGAAGTCGTTGTGGACCCTGCGCGGGCAGCGCTTCGCCGGGTACCCACCCAAGAGCGGTAGAAGTCGACGCTCAGTAGTCCCCGAAGACACACAGGCACCGTAAGCCACGGAAGGGCGCTTGGAGGCCCACTTCTCGTGCATGGCCTTCACGAGGCGCTGTGGGACGTCGCCGGCGGGTTGGAAAGTTATCAAGCGTTCGACGTCGTAGTTGACGCCGCCGAGCGTGCTCGAGCGGCAAGAGATGCCTTTGTCAACGCCGGCCGAAAACTGACCCTCTTTTGCCGATCGAAAGTTGACCCCCTTCGAGCGGTTCGTTGGTGCTAGATGGTCTTGGTGCGCGTGGCCGGGGGTGGCCCGGTTCGGTGTCCGCGGGTGCGGTATGACTCGCCGTCCAGGGCGATGACCTGGGCGTGGTGGACGAGGCGGTCGATGGTGGCTGCGGCGACAACGTCGTCGCCGAGGGTCTCGCCCCAGCGTGAGAACGCCAGGTTCGAGGTGACCACGACCGAGCCGGTCTCGTAGCGGCTGGCGATGAGCTGGAAGAACAGCGACGCGGCGGCGGTGTCGAAGGGCAGGTAACCGACCTCGTCGATCACCAGCAGCCGGTAGCGGTTGAGCTTGCGCAGCTCGCGCTCGAGGTGGCCTTGCTCGTGGGCAGCGGCCAGGCGGGTGATCCACCCGGTCGCGGAGTCGAACGCGACCGGGTAGGAGGCCTCGGCGGCCTTGATCGCCAACGCGATCGCCAGGTGCGTCTTCCCGGTCCCGGGCGGCCCGAGGAGCACGACGTTGTCGCGCTTGGCGATGAACGTGGTGGTGGCCAGGTGCGCGACCAAGTCGCGGGTCGCGGCAGGGACGTGGTCGAAGGTGAAGTCCTCCATGGTCTTGATCGCGGGGAAGTGCGCCGCCGCGATCCGCATCCGGGTCCCATTCGCGGTGCGTGAGGCGACCTGGCGGCCCAGCACGGCCGCGAGGTACTCCTCGTGCGACCAGCCCTCGGCGCGGGCCTGGTCGCCCAGGACAGCGAAGGTCTCGTTGATCACCGGGGTCTTGAGCTCACGAGCCAGGAACGCGACCTCACTGAACAGGTCGCTGCCCCTTACCTTGCCGGTGGGTGTGGTCATCGCACGACCTCCAGTCGCGCACGCGCGGCCACAGCGACCTCGTCGGTGACTGCCGGGGCCAGGTCGAACAGCGCGTCGTAGTCGCTCAACGCCCGCACGCCGACGACCGCACCGAGTCCGGACACCGGCCTTGTGGCGGGGCCACGCATGCCAGCGGTGCGGGCTTGGAACGCGGTGCGTAGCCCGGCAGCAGTGTCCACGTGGACCGGGTCGGTGATCGTCTGGTGGGTCGACCAGCACCGCTGGTGGACTCCCACGCTGGTGCCGGCGCAGGTGATCGTGACGGTGTCCAGGCCGGCGTGGACATCGACGAACCGGCCGATCACGCCCGGGTCGACCGAGTAGTCGTTCCCGGCGATGCGCACGTAGTAGTCGCGGCCCAGCCGGACCCGGACCGTGGTGCCCACCGACGGCGCGATCGGCGGCAGTGCCCCCATCGCGGCGACATCGGCCGTGACCCGGACGCCGGGCTGCTGGCCGGTGCGGCGCAGCATCCGAGCATTCGCGCGCGGCAGCCAGCTGGTGAGCTGGGTGTTGTAGTCGTGCGGGGAGTCGAACTCGCGTCCAGGCATGAAGGAGGTCTCCAGGAATCCGTTGGCCCGCTCGACGATCCCCTTGGCTTCGGGGTCACGTGCCGCGGTCTGATAGATCCGGGTGCCCAGCGTGCCGGCGAACGACCTGGCGCCCAGGGTCAGGCGGTGGTGCTGGCCGATGCCGGCCTCGTTGTCCCACACCAGCATCTTGGGGACCCCGCCCAGGCCCGTCAGGAGCTGCCACATCCCGGCCACCAGATCGCCGGTCTTCCTGGACGGCAACAGCGTGGCCATGATGAAACCCGAGAACGCCGCGACCATCGTCAACACCGGCAGATCCACCGCGGGCCGCCCGCCGACCCAGGTCGCGGTCTTGGACCCAGCGTGGACATCGACAGGGATGCCCTTGCCGGGGAACCACAGGTCGCACTGCACGATCTCTCCCGCGACATAGCTCGTACGGTCCGCGGGATCGCTGGGGGCATACAGCGGACGCAGTTGGGCGACTTTCGCCCGCAGCACCGAGGACGAGTTCGCCCACCCGATCCGCTCGGCGATCACCGTGGCCGGCATCGAGGGGAACTCCGCCAGCAAAGCCCGGATCCGTGGCTCGTAGGCGTCGAGCATCGACCCCACCGCAGCCCGCTCGTACTTCGGCGGCGTATCCGAGGCCAACGCGGCACGCACCGTGTTCCTCGCCAAGCCGGTCTTTCGCACGATGGCCTTGATGCTCATCTGCTCCGACTTGTGCAGCCGTCGAATCTCAGCCCAGTCCTCAGTCATGATCACTCCCTCACAGTGCCGAGGGGGTCAGGATTCGATCGGCACCAGGGGGTCAGGATTCACCCGGCAGCGACAGCCTTCATGAGTGCGTCACGGCGGGCCTTGCGCTATAGCGGCGATGCGACGCCAATCGACGGGCGACCTCGCCGTCTCGACAAACAGCCACCGACATCCGATTAAGGATTCCTTGCCGGAGCAGGAGGTACAGCCGGTACCGGGCACGCATCAGACCCTCACGGTAATCTTCCCGGCCCGGACCAGATCCCGAGCGCCCTTTCCAGTCCACCGCTCGGAATCGACAGCGCAGTGAACTCCGTCGATCCGCAGCAGCCGGGCGAGATGGACCACTTGGCGGACTGAGGGTCACCCGTCGGATGCGGCCGTCTGCCTGGAGCGACGACCTCGAAGCGGATGCCCGCAGCGGTCAGCGACCGGGACGACACGAACCCGGCTCTGAGGACCGCGAGCGACCCTATGTGCCTGCTGTTTCTCGCGCTGGCCGCGGCCTCCGCGGGCGCCCTCAAGTTGTCTATCCCGAAACGTGCGGCTCCGCATCGAGTGAATCCGCCGTGGGAGCCTGCGCCTGCAAACGCGAAGACAACTTGTTGACGGCGACCGCGAGCGCCACCAGCGGTGCGACCACTCCTAGGACAACAAGCCACTCAAGCTTGAGACCGCTAGCTGCGTCGAGAAGGGCGACCAATGCGAACGCCCCGGCAAATCCTGCCATGGCAAGTGGCACGGAACTGCGCAACCGCTCGTAGGCCCTCTTCTGCTCCCCGTCGTCGCTAAGGCCGCGAACGATGCGGTCCACTGAGACGGCGATCACAATCAGGCTCCCGATGAACGGGTACGCCTTGATGAATCCGGCGGTGGTTGTGATCTCGTCATCCGCCCAGAAGAAGGCCCACCCGCCCGCACAGGCGCCCGAGACTCCACCGTATAAAGCGAAGGCAGCCTCGTGAGCCCACCACGGAATCTTGGTTTCGTTACTGGGCGTCGGCCCGCTTGGCGAATCGTTCACTGGCGAAAGATAGACCATCGTTCGACTGTGTTAGTCGGTGTGGCGCGTCGGCGTGTTGGTCCCTCCGTTCCGTCAGGCTTGTTCCATGTACGCGGTGCAGAGGTCGAGCGTGCTCACTGCGGTGGTGTGCTCGAGTAGTAGCCGTTCCCAGGACTCGATTGGATCGTGACCAGTACGGGATCGCCGTTCGGAACATCCGGATTGGCCGCGATTCGCGTGATCTCATCGCGGCAGTTCCGGTCGGTCGATGTCAGCAACCTCATCAAGCGCGGCATCCACCCTGTACCCGGCTTCGCCGGACAAGAATGCGACGAGTGAGTGCACGGCGTGGTCATCGAGACTCGTCCTGTTGCGGTCGTAGTGCATGGTCGTTCGAGGGTCTGAGTGACGGGCCAGGTCCTGAACCTTCCGCAGTGACGCCCCGGATTCCAGTGCGTTGGTGATGGAACTGTGACGCAGGAGGTGCGGGGTCACACGGGTCGAGATGCTCGCCTGTCGAGCCAGATACCCAACAACTCTGTACACCCCTCGACGGCACAGCGGCTGCCCATCCCGTCCTCGAAGCAGTTGACCCTGCGCTCGGCCGTCGGCGGCGGAATCGAGAGCCCGGAGGACTGGCACCGGAAGGGGCATGCGTGCAGGGACGCATCCCTTGCCGGTGAACTGGAGGATTCGATGTCCCCGAACGGTCTGCTGGTAGTCCTCGATCCTGATCGAACAGGCCTCACTCGACCGCAGGGCCATGCATGCGAGGAGATGGGCGATGGCGCAGTCCCGCGCCGACCTCTCCGAGCCGGCTCGAAGGAACGCCCGCATCTGCTGGCGGTCAAGACCAAGGGTGTCCGTAACTCCTCGCGAAAGCCGTGGACGGCGTGCCATCGCGGCAGGGTCCCGAGCTATGAGGTCTTCATTGAAGGCGAAGCGGTAGAACCCCCGGACGGGCACCAATGCCGTGTGGACTGTCGAGATCTTCTGGCTCAGTTCCTCGTGGAGATGCCTGATGTAGGTCTCGACGTCCGTCCGCGTGACCTGCAGCGGTTCCAATGATTCGCCTGCGCACCAGGCGAGCCAGCGATCCAACTGGTACGTGTACGTCAAGAGCGTGTTGTTGGAGTAGGGCAGCAGGTAGGCGTCTCGCACTCGGCGAGTCTCGATAGAGGTGTCCATGTCTAAGCAAGAGCCACAGGACACACGATTACAAGCCGGGCGCAACCGTTCTCTCTATCTCGCGACACTCGAGCCCAAGCCGCCTGCGAAAACGCGAGCCTCGATGGCTCTCACGGCGAGATGCCGGCGAACTACGATGCGGCCAGCTCCTGGCACGAATCACACAACTTCCGACCGGCCTTCCAAGGGTCCGACTCGTCACCGCTGGGGACTCCGTGCACACAAGACGGAGTCGAGCTCGTCCGATAGTGCTCGTCCTGACTGCTGGCCGTCGCAGCCATTGGGCGAGCGGGACTCACGGCCACCCCCCGTCCCGTTGCGTTGTGGCCCGTCCTGTCCTGTCCTGTCCCGTCCTGTCCCGTCCCGGTGTTACGCGTAACCGGCCTCGCAACAGGTGGGACCGTCCCCTTTTCGCATCGACCAACCAAGCACTCCGAATGATCACCATTTCGGTGCTTCCGCGACCGAGCCATGCGCACCTTGGCATCCGCGGAGGCGGCACGCACGGAGGGCGGCGGAAGGTGCTGGTCGATCTCTACGAGCCGGACTGAACCATTGTCCAGCACGAGTAGCGAGTGATCTACAAGCACTTGATGGCAAGCATCAGGGTCCGGGACATCTGAGGCTCGACGAGCACGGGCCAAAGGCATGACGCCCTCGAAGCGCTCCTCCCGCGAGCACACTTGGATGAGAGCGAAGTAGTGCCATCGACTAGCGAAATCGACGGTCTCCCATACGGGTCGATCGCACCACCGATCGTCAAAGCGACTCCACGACACGTCACGAGCCCCTGCTCTCAGTGCCAAACTGATCGTCGATCCAAGCCAGCACGTCGGCCTCCCGGTACATGATCCTTCGACCCACTTTGGCCGATCGCGGGCCAGTCCCCTGGTGCCGGAACCACCGCAACGTCCCGACGGGCAAGCGCGTCCGGTCCGCAACTTCCATGAGCGTGAGCAACTTCGTCATGCCATCCCCCTACCGAATAGTTTCGTTAACCCTCACTAGGTTTCAGTCTGGATCGATGATTGTCAACCCCCAGGAGCGCATGTACGGTATCCCTGTGGAGGTTGATGAGTTTCGTCGTCAAGTGGGATCGCGGGTAGCTGACTGCCGCAAGCAGAGGGGTTGGTCGCAGCAGCAACTGGCGGACGTGATGCAGACGCATGGGCACGCCTGGCTGCAGTCCACTGTTGCGAAGACCGAGGCAGGAGCGCGGCCACTTCCAGTGGAGGAGCTTGCAGCCCTCGGCACTGCACTGGGCGTTAGGCCTGCCTCTTTGATGTCAGATCCGGTCTCTCAACAGGACGTATTGGCCCAGAGCCTCTTCGTCGCACGGTCAGACCTAAAGGCCGCTGAAAGGCGGTTGATCGAGGCGCGGGGACACGCCCACGCGGTTCAGATCGAACTAGAAGAGGCTCAGGAGCGAGTAGCTTCCCTCGAGACGGAACTGCGTCAATCGAGTGCAGGCGCTGAAGCCGAGTGAGTTCGATCAAACGTCGCGATAGCGGTAAGTGGCGTGCCCGCTATCGCGACGCAGACGGTAAGGAGCACGCGCGGCACTTCGAACGGAAGGTGGACGCCCAACGTTGGCTCGACGAGGTCACGGCCTCTATCTTGACAGGCAACTATGTCGACCCCAAGGCCGGAAAGATTACTTTCGAGGTCTTTGCTCGCCAGTGGCAGCTCGCGCAGGTTCATCGGCCTAACACTGCAGCAGCCGTTGACTCCGCCCTTCGGGTCCACGCCTTCCCCGCATTCGGCGGCCGGCAGATCGCTTCGATCAAACCGTCTGACATCCAGAATTTCGTGCACACCCTGACCCAGCGCCTCGCCCCCTCAACTGTACGAGTGACCTATCAGCATGTGCGAGCCGTATTTCGAGCAGCTGAGGCGGACCGCTTGATTGCAAGAAGTCCCTGTCAGCGGATAAGCCTCCCAAGGGTGGAACGCCGGGTGCTGCAACCACTTCCCAGCGAAGTTGTGATCGCATTGGAAGGCGCGATGCCTCACCGCTGGGCTGCGATGATTCCCTTGATGGCCGGCACTGGCATACGTCCCGGAGAAGCCGCCGGGCTATCGCTCGACCGCGTCGACTTCCTCCGCCGTACGGTTCGCATCGACCGCCAACTGTTGCTTACCTGGCCGCCGACCCATGGGCCCCCGAAGACGCGAAGCTCCATCCGTACCATCCCGTTGCCTCAGGTAGTCGTCAACGCGTTGGCGGCCCACGTGGCGCAATTCCCTGTCGGCGAGAATGAAGCGATCTTCACAAACACGGATGGTTCGCTACTCAAGCGAGATCACGTATCTGCGGCGTTCCGACGCGCAGTGACGGCATCAGGCGCTCCGGCCCAAACCAGACTCCACGATCTGAGGCACTACTACGCCTCCCTCCTAATCCGTCACGGCGAGAGCGTCAAAGTCGTCCAATCACGCCTCGGACATTCATCGGCCAGCGAGACGCTCGACACCTACTCGCATCTATGGCCCGACTCTGAAGACATGACTCGACAGGCAATCGACACGGTCTTGGGCGCCCAACGCGCCGGCACGGTCGCGAACTAGTCGAATTAGGTCAGCCAGAGGGCTCAGCATGTGGCAAGGGGCCTCTGGTAGCACTGGGGCTGGTACAGCCGCCGACCTGCAATGGCGACGTCCTCCGCAGGCTCGATGCCTGATCCTGTGCGGCTCAGTCCAATCCACAATCGCTGAGCCAGGTTCGAAACGACTCGAGCTCTTCATAGCGGGGCCTGTCGGGCTCGGGGCCGCCCTTGAGCGCCAGCACGTGCGCCGTGCGCGGCCATAAGGACCGACGTTTCATCAACTGGGCCGTGATGGCGCCACAGAGTCGCTCCTCTGAGATTATCGCGAGCAGAGCCTCCCACTCGGAGGCAGAGTGCCCACGATGCATGATCGCGTTGCGCACTCGGGCGACGTGGTGGCGCCAAGCCCCTGCGGGGTGACGGCACGACTGCGTACTCCAGTTGCCCCGCAACCGGTGCGCGAAAACCGACCCGATCAGCTCGCCTGGCCCCGCCTCAAAAAGGCCCCCTGATACGGAGATAGGCGCGTCACCTCGTTCCGCAGCCTCCCATTCGAGGGACCATGCCGTCTGCTTGACCAGGAATTCACTGGCGGTGGCTGCGGCCAGCACCGACTGTGTGAAGTCACCATCGAGGTCGCTTGCCCGTCGCGCCGCCAACCACAGGTCCTCGTAACGAGTCATCGTGTCGCCTGACAGATCGAGGTCTAGGTGCGCCGTCGCTCGGGCGAGATCGGCGACAGGCGTCGGCTTGAAAAAGGTAGGCAGCGTGATGCCTTGTGCAGGCACGAAGGACCCATCCGCGTCCCGGTCCAGCACTACCACCCAGGGATGAAGCCGTCTGGTCGTTGCCGGTCGACCCGAAGAATCAACGTTGCGCAAGAGCGCCCTCGAAGCCTGTTCAATCAGATCAAGGCAAGCGGATAGATGCTCCCCTGCGTCGAATGGGTCAGCGGTCGGCACACCAGCCAACGCGAGCACCTGATTCGCTGGGCCAGCCTTGACACTTTCGGGCACGCCGGGTCTATCAACCAACGAGTCGCCGACAAGCCGGAGCGCCTGTTGGATACCAACCTCAGCGCGATCGGGCACGTGGATAGGAACGAAACTTGCGAAACGGCCTGCCCCGAACTCGACCATCCACCCCTCGTCAGGCACCGGAAGTCCATCTCGCAAAGCCACGAGGTACTTGCGACTGAGCCCTGGGCTAGACGCCAGCGGTGATCCAGGCGCGGCCTTGACTAGTGCATGACTATCGGGCTGACACTCGCAGGTAGGAGTGGGCATGGGGTCCTTCCTCGATCCTGGCTGGTCACGAACGGTGGTCCCGATGCGGCACCTTGCGTGCACCAGCGTCTCTGCAGGCACGTGAACGCCGGGTGCACCCACCGACCCATCGATTTGCGGGGTCGTTCGCCATCTCCCGACCACGGCTGCCGACGCTGCGGCAGCCCGCGACGCCACTACGGGAAGGGTCGGCTTAAGAACTACTGGGTCTCGATCTGACCCTGCGAAGACAGCACCCGCTCAAAGTTCCACTCCACGTGGTGAACCGTGCCCAGTCGGTCAACTTCGCGCCGCTCACGCACTAAAAAGTGCACGTTCTCACCTAGAGACAGGCGCAGATTCAGCAGATCCATAGGCTCGAAACGAACGTCGAACGCAGGTGAGTTGCGGGCCACTCCGCTCTTAACCTTGACCAGACCACTCTCTCGAAGTTCGGTAACCCGCCCTGAGATCTCGCGGACCTCCTCGCGGGGCCGCGTCTCCATCAAGCTTCGAAGATACGTCTGACCCACGTCTGTGAACGAGGCCGATGATCTGTCACCGTTGCTCGCTGACCACGCGACGTCCAGTCGGGCATCGAGTTTGTCGAGCGCATTGGAGAGTCTGCTCAACTGGACTAACCCGTCCACGTAGGACTTCACGTCCTGACGCTCTTCAAGCGCCATGAGCATGCGGACGAGCGCCCTCATGGCTGTGTCTGCGCTCGAGGTGTCGACGGGTGGTCCATCCATTAACGGAGGCTCGGGTGCCGACACCGGGCGGACGTGCAGGATCGTGCTGCCACGGGAGATACCGGTGACCTCAAGTTCCACTACTCGCGGCCCCAAGGCCGAGACCGTATCTTCCAGCGGCCGCAGAAGCGTGTCGCCAGCCGCAAACGATAGCGCCCCCGTCCGCAACTGAGGGGACGACAGCCGAACCTCGAGGCTCTCGCCCAAACTGGCCGTCGGGTCATGGCTGCGCAACGCAAGCAACCGATTCCGCCTTGCCATTGACTCAAACTCGTCGTCGCCGAGGAGGACGTTTGCATCATCAGATGCTGCCCACGTGTCTAGCGCTTGCTGATGGACCGAAAGCAGGCGCCGACGTGACTCAGAACCCGTCACAACGTCACCTCCAAGTATCCCCGCCTCGCCTCAACGGTAGCCGTCGTTGGTTGGCCTGTCTGCGCACTAGGGTCGCGCAGTCGCTGCCACCAGTCATCCCAGCTCCCACGAGCCTCGAGGTACTCGCGCTCAGCGGGCTCCATGGCGCGACGGTCGAAGACCGAGGCAACAGGAACGTAAGAGATCTCCAAGGGGCTCACACCGTAGGCAGCCAGCATCCGGTCTCGGCTGAAGGCATCTACCAACCAGCCGGCGAGTCTCCGCCCCTTCAAAAGGTTCCTGGCCTCCAAGTTGACCGCCACAGAGACATCGATGTTGTTGGGGTCGAACTTCTGGCTCACGAAGCTACCGCCCAGCCACAGAAACTCGATGAGGCTGCGCCCATTCAGCTCCGAGGCGTACAGATCTTCGAGATAGATGAATCGGCCTAGATACTCTTCGAGGCCCCGCCACAGGCCTGCTCGCGTCGGGGAACCATGGAAAGCAGACTCCCCGACCAGCAATTGTTCTGCCGCATCCAGCGACAATCGCCGACGCCCGATCGGCGGGTAGCCGCTGTTGGAGGTCAGCCAGGCATAGTCAGTGGGAGCGCTGGACACCGCGACACCGTAGCGGTCCGCCCCTCCGGCCGTCGCGGCTTCATCGAGAGTGAACTCCCGAATCCGGCAGTTCAAAGCCACCTCGCGCCGGACGGCTCCGCTCCCCCGAGTCGTATTCGATCGATTCTCGGCACATCTGGCCGAGCACCCGGTCGGCGAGCACCGCCTGATCTTCACTAGTCGCAGCGGTGGAGTATCGAAGCGCGACGACATGGCAACTTCGTTCAAGCCCGCCGTCCTCTAGGTCGGTGCCGCCCCCACCACGCGTCTGCAGGACCTGCGGCACTATTACCCCTCGCTCCTGTCGCGGCATGGCGAAAGCGTGGAGGTGGTGCAGCCGTGACTGTGGCACGCGTCGGCGAAGGAGACGCTGGATACCTACTCGCACCTGTGGCCGGTCTCCTAGAACCTCACACGCTCCGCGGTGGACTTCATGCTCGGCGCTAGACGATCAAAGTCGAAGTCCCTAGTCGATGAAGCCTGATGGTCTAGGGCCCAGGGTTAACCGGGGCAGGGAACGGCTGGTACCCGACTGGCACAAACCCGTCAAGACGCACGAGCAGTCTGAGGTGGGAGCCGACCTCGGGGCCGTTGGCGCGGACCACGCTAAGCCTAGCCTCGCTGGCCGTCATCACGGTCTGGACATATTCCACGAGAGGATCGGGAACGTAGCCGAGCTCTGTGCCGGAGTTGTTCAGCACCAGCACGGCTCGAGGATTGACTGGGTTGTCCTCTTCCCACCGCAACGCCAGCGAATCTCCAGCCGAAAGTCCGCAAATTTCGGCACTTGCTTGCGGACCGCAGTGCCGAACCCCGTGAACGAGGAAGACACAGGAGGTTGCCCCATCAGGCCCTATGACGGGCTCCGGCAAGACCTCGATCGTGTCCCCAGCTCGCCTCCCACCAGATCGGACTAGCACTTCCCAAGGCTCGCTCTGTTCGTCCAGGTCCAGCGCCTCGAGGTACCTCGCTCTATCTGGGCGTTTCGCATTCATAATCCGTTGCGCGAACAGAGGGAAGATCTCGTCCGACGTGTATCGCGCTTGCAGGTCGGGGAAGCCAAGTAGTGGTCGGAACGCATCACGTGACGCGTACACGAATTCATAGCCGTCTGCCCGACAGGCCAGGAAGCCCACATGCCGGTACAGCCTGTGCCCCGGCAGATCCGGATCGCCGGTCCTCACGGTGACAAGCAAGCGCGAGGGAACATCCGCGTGCGGACGAACTCCGGACGCGTCAAGCGCGGCGCTTGAACTCATCGCGAATCCTCTCTTGGTTGACCCTCAACAGCTCTGCAGTGAACGTACTGGTGACCGCCGACAGTGATGGGACTCGGTTGAGCACATCCTCCCACTGATGCTGCTCGACACTCACGATGCTGTCGATCCAAAACTCTCGAGCCGTCGGGGTCGCACGGAGTAGCGCATCGGTGGCAACGTCCAGCAGTGAGCGACGCCCACAGTCCTCGAAGCGGTGAGCCGTCCCCTTGGCGCACCAGTCTGACACCGTCGCTCTCGCGAGCACGGCTTCTCGCCGTTCGTCCTCCAGTCCTGACGCCAACGCAGCGCCGTGGTCGAAGCTGGGGCTAAGGAACAGGCCCCCTTCAGGCTCCTGCAGCACAGCCCAATTGAACTCGTGTCGGTCTCGATTCGCGACCCAAGCGTCGAACAGCAAGAAACCTGCGAACAGGTCGAACGCGGAGAAGCCCCGGATGGGCCACCAGGGCGGAGCGTCAGCCCCAAGGAGGACTCGCTCGATGTTGTCCAGATTGTGCCCAACTCGGTTAGCCCTTGCATCACTGTCCGACTTCGGCTTGTAGCGCGGGTCCACGGCCGACAACAGAACCCCTCCTCCGTTAAGGGACCACCCTCTCGGCTTGGTGTCTCGGGAGATCAGGCCCGGGACACCGTCACGCTCGGCGAGCTCGACTCGCGCTGCGGGTAGGGCGATCAGGGAGGCGAGCTCACTGCATACCTTTTCTGCCCAGTCCTCTCCCTGCCGGTAGAGGCGGTAGCCGCCACCGGCGGACCTAGCAACTGCTATCTCTTTCACAGTCGCCTGCTTGAAGAGCCAAGACGCTTCGTCAGGTTCACCCGCTGCCCCACGGAGCCAGTACTTGATGTCGTCTCCGACCGGTTCCACATCCGTGACGAGCCAGTCCGTTACGTCGAACCCTGGAAACGGCGTCACACGGGGACCCTATCCACGCGCCCTCGCTTGCCGCGTCGTGACGCCCGAAACGGGCACCGAAAGGCAGGAACAGGACCAGGCCCCTCGCCCACGTGCGGACCCCTTGCGGACTGCAGACCCACCGATGATCACATATTCGCAGGTCAGGCGGTCGATTGAGCCCTGGCTCCAAACTTGCGGATGTTCACCGCGGAGAAGCCCCGGCTGATGCCCTCGAGCACCACGTGCAGCCGGTGCCCCTCGGGCAGCATCGCGTCGACGAACGGCCGGCTCATGTCGATCCGGCGACCGCTCGACTTCAGCATCCGTTCGACCAGCTCGGAGACCTGGGCCTGGGTGAGCATCAGGTTGGTCAGCTCGTGGCGGCCGTTGCGGGCCACGAACACGCGGCTGGGGTCGTTGATCCAGACCTCCTCCACGCTCGGGTCGTCGAGCAGCGGCTGCAGCGCCCCGAAGCCGGAGACCCGGGCCATCAGCTCGCCCACCATGCCCTCGACGTCGCCGACCGGGACCACCGCGCCGGTCAGGCTGCGCTCGTCGTGCGCGCGCACCAACCCCTCGGCCAGACGGCGTACGACGTCGGGATCGCGCTGCGGATCGACGCCCTCGCGCCGCACGACCTCGCGCAGCGCGTGGTCGAGCGACTCCAGGGTCTCGGCATGCCCCGGCAAACGCCGGGCGCCAGCGTGGGTCATCGCCATGGGGCCTCCCTCCGAGTAGGGAATCCGAGATCGAGGAGCGCGTCGCCGGCGACGTTACGCAGCCATCCACCTACCCGGGAAGCCCTACTTCTTAACCTGTGGATGACCGTCGGGCGGGGCGTAGCGGCACTCGAGCCCCATCCGCCACAGCGGTCGCGTGCGCGGCCTGCGGTCAGTCGGCGACCGCAGCCAGCCGCTCGAGCAGCTCCACCGAGTGCTTCACCCCGGTCAGCGCGGCGGGGTGCACCTCCTCATCGCGGCGCAGCACGCTGAAGCGCCCGTCCGGCTCCACGACGACCACGGCCACCTCCTGCGGCGTGCGCACGCCGGCGCCGCGCAGCTCGCTCCACAGCACCGACTCGTCCAGGCCGAGGCGGTGCAGCTCGTGGCGCTCCACCCGGCCCGCGACCATCACCGCGACCGCCCGGTGCCGGCGGCGCGCGAGCATCCGGTCGCTGCGGCGTACCCGCCCGGCGACGCTCTCGACCACGAAGAGCGTGCCCAGGGCGAGCAGACCACCGCTCAGGGTCGGCACCTGCCCCAGGATCGCGCGGCCAACGATCGCCCCCAGCACGGTGACGACCGCCAGGTCGAGGCTGGAGGGCGAGGCGTAGAGCCGCTGGCCGGCGTGGGTGAGCAGGGTCGTGATCGCCAGGTACAGCACGATCGTGGAGACCACGACCGCGAGGGCACCGAGCGGGGGCAGGCCGAGGTAGAACACGAGGTCGTCCATCCGGCCATCGTCGCGCACCGCGTCGTGCCCCTCAGCGTGGCGCCCTCATCCGCCTGAGGGCACCGCCTCGGGGTCGCGCGCCACCCTGCCCAGGAAGACCAGCACGATGACCAGCACCACCAGGTTGACCAGTCCCGCCGTCAGCGCCAGCACAGCGAACGCCACGCTGACCTCGGCGCCGACGGCGAGGAGGGTGAAGACCACCGCGACGACGACGTACGCCGTGCGCAGCGAGCGGGCGCCGTCGCTGCGGGTCGGCACCACCGCCACCACCCCGCTCAGCACGCCCGCCACCACGACCAGGTCGACGATCCCGGTGGCGAGCCCGAGCAGCGGCTCGACCTCGCCGAGCCCCGCGAGGCCGGGCCACAGCGGCACCGAGATCGCCGCACCGACCCAGGCGGCGACGGCGCCGAGCCGGAACCCCTGGTGCAGGTGGGCGAGCCGGCCCAGCGCCACCGCGACGAGGACCCAGCCGACGGGGTCGGGCAGGAGGTCGGGCGCCAGCTCCCCGTCGCCGATGCGCAGGTCGCCCACCGTGAGCAGCAGGCCGATGACGACGGTGAGCAGCGGTTTCACGCGCTCAGGCTAGTGCCGGCGCCGGCTCAGCAGACGCTCACCTTGCGGTAGACGCCGGCGCTGGTCTCGCGCACCGAGGTCACGGTGGTGTTCCCCTGGCCCAGGTAGTCCTGGCTCCCGAGCGCGTAGAACGGGTTGTAGGGGTGGCTGCCGTAGCTGACTGCCCGCCCGGCGCTCTCGTGGGTGGCGTTGGTGGTGGTCCAGCAGTCCACCGGGCCCGGCGCCGTGGTCGGCGTGGGCGTGGGAGTCGGCGTGGGGGTGGGAGTCGGCGTGGGGGTGGGCGTCGGCGTGCCGGTGGTCGTGCCGCTCACCCGGCGGTTGTGGGCGAAGAAGAACGAGGTGACGTAGCGCGGGTAGTCGATGCTGCTCGCCTTGATGTAGCGCCCGCCCGGGCCACCGCCGGCCGGCCAGTTGTGGCCCAGCCCGGTGTTGGTGAGCAGCGAGACCCGCGGGCCCTCGGCGTCGGACCACACGGTGCCGCTGCCGTTGGTGCTGGTGCCGGGCAGCGTCGACATCGTCACCGGCGAGGTCGCGGTGGCGCCGTACAGCCCGGCCATCACCTCGGCGTTGAGCCGGTTGTAGCCGGTGTTGACGGTGTAGTCGTCGTTGCCGTGGACCACCGAGGTCAGCTGGGTGTCGAAGCCGGCGGTGTGGCTGCCGGCGAAGCCGGTGCACGTCGAGGTCGCGGCCGCCTTCGTGGTCGAGACGGTCGAGATCTGCGAGGAGGTGGTGCCGACCGTGGGACCGGCGTTGATGCCGATGCCGGCGAAGACGTCGGGCGCCAGGCAGCCCATCACCATCGTCTCGCCGCCGCCCGAGGAGAGCCCGGAGAGGTAGACCTGGTCGGCGTCGAGGCCCAGCGCGCTCCGGGCCAGCAGGGCGTCGACCAGGGCGAGCAGGTTGTCGTCGTGCCGGGCGGGGTTGCTGCGGCTGTGGTTGGCGTCGTAGTAGTCCCAGCACCCGGCGATCACGCCGCCGCCCGGCGCGGCGGGGACGGCCACGACCATGCCGTAGTCGTCGGCGGTGGCCTGCCAGTTGCCGGCGCCCTGCAGGTCGGCGTTGGTCTGCACGCAGCCGTGCAGGTTGACCATCAGGGCCCGGCCGTCGGCGATGGCGGGGGCGGTGGTCGGGACGTAGAGCCGCACGTTCATCCCGGCGATCGTCTCGCTGGTCCAGCTGCCCGCTGCCTGGGCGCTGGTGCCGGCGCCGGGCGCCAGGACCAGGGTGACGGCGGTGAGCACCACCGCGATCACCCCGGCCAGCACGGCGGGTATCCCGCGGCGGACAGGTGTGGCTGTGGCGGTGGACGGGATGCGTACGTCGTTCATGGTGCTCCTCCGAGTAGGGCCTGGCATGACGGACTGGTGGGACGGTGCAGCGGTGGGTCAGGCGAGCAGATCTCGCGTGGCGGCGGCGACCGCCTCGGCCCCGCGAGGGCCGAGCACGATCGTGTAGTGGTTGACGTCGTCGACCTCGAGGTCGCGCAGCTGCGGCAGCAGCCCCCGCGCCCGCGCGGCGGCATCGCTCCCGTAGAGGGCCTGGGGCTCGTCCATCAGCCCACGGGGCGCGCGCAGGAAGGTGGTGGGGACCTCGAGCCCGCGCATCGCCGTCTCGTAGTCCGCTCCCCCGAAGAGCTGCGAGGCGTCGGTGGCCACCGCGGCCACCACCGCCGAGGGCTTCAACCGCGGCGCCTCGCCCTCGAGGTCGTAGTCGACGTACCCCTCGACCACCGGGCTCCAGTCGTGGGCGAAGGCGGGGTGCTGGCGCCAGAAGTCGCGGTAGGCCGCGTGGCTCTCGAAGGTCATCGTCAGCCGCTGGGCGGCCGGGCCGAGCACGTCCTCCGGCGTGGCGTCGGGGCCGGGCACGCCGGCCGCAGGCGGCACCAGCGGCAGCCCGCCGTCGACCAGCAGCAGGCCGGTGGCCCGGGGTCCGATCCGCGCCGCGAGGGTCAGGGCGACGAACGCGCCCATCGAGTGCCCCACCAGCGTGACCTCGCGCAGGTCGAGGTGGTCGAGGACCTGCTCGAGGTCGCGGGCGTGCCGCTCCAGGCCGTACGGCGCCGGCAGCGCGGCGCTGCGCCCGCGCCCGCGCAGGTCGGGAGCCACGACCCGGGTGCCGGGCAGCGCCGCGGCCACCAGCGGCCAGCAGCGGTGGTGGGCGGTGATGCCGTGCACCGCGAGCACGACCGGGGCGTCGGGGTCCTCGGGTCCCCAGACCCCGCAGACCAGGTCGCCGCCCTCGCAGGGCACGCGCAGGGTCCGCGGCTCGTCCGGCGAGTCCGCGGCCGACCGGCCGGTGTCCGTACCGGTGTCGGTGTCGGTGAGGTCGAGGGTCATCGCTGGTCTGCTCCAGGGCTCGGGTGGTCGGAGGAGGTGTCGGGGCGGGGCGCGGCGAGGGCGCGTTCGATGAAGGCCATCACCTGCTCGAAGACGTGGTCGGGCACGGTGGCGGTCGAGCCGGGCCCGGGTGCATGCCCGGGCTCGTCGCCCCACAGCACCCAGCGCATCCCGACCATCTCGCCGATCCCCATCAGCACCCACGCGACCACCTCGGGGTCGATGTCGCCGACGTCGCCGGCCGCGCGGGCCCGCTCGAGGTTCGCGACGTACCCCTCGACGATGCGGGTGTAGTGCAGCTTGAGCGCGCGGGGCGAGACGAACTCCGCCTCCCGCACCACGCGGTAGAGCGCAGGGTGCTCGGCGGTGAAGGCGAAGAAGGCCCGGAAGCCGGCGCGCTCGCCCTCGAGCCGGGTCGTGGCGCCGCTGGAGCCCTCGGTCATGGCGTGCCGCACCCGGCGGTTGAGGTCCTCGACCAGCTCCTCGAAGACGGTGAGCTTGGAGTCGAAGTAGAGGTAGAAGGTGCCCTGGGCGACGCCGGCGCGCTCGGTGATCCGCACGATCGAGGCGTCGGCGTAGCCGTGCTCGGCGAACACGTGCTCCGCGGCGTCGATGATCGCCTTGCGGGTCGCGGTGCCGCGCTTGGTGGTCGGGGGCTTGCGCACGCTCTCGGTCACGGGTGCACCTCTCGGTCGGGGACGGCGGTGCGCTGCGGCGCGGCCCACGCCGAGGCCAGCACCCGGCGCAGGATCTTGCTGCTGGAGGAGCGCGGGATCTCGGTGACGACCTGCAGGTGGCGAGGCACCTTGAAGGACGCCAGCCGGGTGGCGCAGTGCTCGCGCAGGTCCTGCTCGTCGGTGGGCACGCCGGGGCGCAGCACCACGAACGCGGCGCACACCTCGCCCCACTGCTCGTCGGGCACCCCGACGGCCGCCGCGTCGGCGACCCCGGGATGGGTCAGCAGCACGTGCTCGATCTCGGCCGGGGCGACGCTCTCGCCGCCGCTGATGAAGATGTCCTTGAGCCGGTCGACGATGCGGTAGTAGCCGTCGGCGTCGCGGGTGGCGAGGTCGCCGGTGTGCAGCCCGCGGCGGCGCCGCTGCTCGGCCCGCTCGTGGTCGGGCTCGCGGAAGTAGCCGGCGAAGACGTTGGGTCCGCGCACCACCAGCTCACCGGTGCCGGCCCCCTCGACGACCTCGCCGGTGACGGGGTCGACCAGCTCGACGTCGACGTGCGGGTACGGCGTCCCGGCCATGCCGACGCGCCGGGTCGCCTCCTCGGGCGGCAGGCACAGCACGTTGGGTGCGGCCTCGGTCAGGCCGTAGCCCTGGGTCAGCGCGACCCCGCGGCGGTGCCAGGTGCGCAGCAGCGGCTCGGGCATCGGGGCGCCGCCGACGATCGCGTGGCGCAGGCTGGACAGGTCGGCGGAGTCGAAGTCGGGGTGCTCGGCCAGCATCAGGTAGGTCGCCGGCACGCCCATCGTGGTGGTGATGGCGCGGTCCCCGATCAGGTGCAGCACCCGACCGGCGTCGAAGGTCCGCTCGAGCACCACGGTCGCACCCATCCACCAGGCCAGCAGCGGCTGCACGTTCCAGCCGCCGACGTGGAACTGCGGCATCAGCGCCAGCACGACGTCGCGGCTGGTGATCTCGGCGGTGCGCGACAGCGAGAGGTTGGTCCAGAAGCAGTTGGCGTGGGTCAGCACCGCTCCGCGCGCCCGCCCGGAGGTGCCCGAGGTGAAGATGATCAGCAGCGGGTCGTCGTCGCGCACCGGGCGCCGGGCCAGGTCGGCGGGGCGGGAGCCGCCCGGCGGGGGCGGGGCCTGCTCGACGCCCTGCTCCCCCATCCGGGTCACCGGCACGGGCGCGGTGACCAGGTCGAGGGTGGCGCGGGCCAGGGCGCCGAACTCCTCCTCGACCAGCAGCACGGCCGGGTCGCTGTCGGCAACCTGCTCGGCCAGCTCGCGCGGCGAGAGCCGCCACGACAGCGGCACCAGCACCAGCCCGGCCTTGGCGCAGGCGAAGAGGACCACGACGTGGTCGGCGCTGTTGCCGGTCAGGGTGGCCAGCCGGTCGCCGGGTGCGTAGCCGCTGCGCAGCAGCCGGTCGGCCAGCGCGGTGGCGCGCCGGTCGAGCTGGGCGTAGGTCAGCTCCACGCCCCGGTCGTCGATCGCCACGCGCTGCGGGGTGGAGGCCGCCCGGTCGGTGGTCCACCGACCCAGCGTGTGCAGCCCGTCGGCGTCGGTCGTCCTCACGCGCCCGCCCCGTCCGCCGTACGCCGCCGCGCGGCACGGGGGCGGGCGGAGGCGAGGCGCTGGCCGACCCCGACGAGGCCGCCGGGCACGAAGAGCACCACGAGGATGAACAGGGTGCCGAGGAGGAACAGCGGCTCGCTGAGCGGCACCTGGAGCACCGCGGGCAGGCCGGCCACGGTGTCGGAGGCCGCCAGCGTGGTGAGGCGCTGGTCGAGCAGGGTGTAGACCACCCCACCGAGGATGGCCCCCCACCGTGAACCCAGGCCACCGAGCACCACGACCACCAGGATCGTGAGCGTGAAGTCGGCCGAGGCCACGCGGGGCGTCACCCCGCTCTGCAGCAGCAGGTAGACCATGCCGACCACGACGGCGAGCGACGAGCCGATGACGAAGGCGATCAGCTTGACCACGAAGGGGCGCAGCCCCAGCACCCGGACCCGCAGCTCGTTCTCACGGGTGGCGGCCGCCACGTGCCCGGCCCGCGAGCGCTCGAACCAGGTGACCAGCGCGAGGACCACCACGACCAGGGCCAGGGTGAGCCAGTAGAGGTTGCGGGTGTCGGCGACGCCGACCAGCGCGTCGGGCACGTGGGTGGTGTCCAGGCGCAGGCTCTCCTCGCCGCCGGTGACGTCGGCGTTGCGCCGGATCAGCACCGAGCCGGCCTGGGCGAAGGCCAGGGTGACCATCGCGAAGGAGATCCCGCTGACCCGCAGCCCGATGACGCCGAGCACCACCGCGACCAGGGTGCCGCCCACGAGCGTGACCAGCATCGCCGGCACCAGGGCCAGGTCGGTGCGCTCGAGCACGATGCCCAACCCGTAGGCGCCGATCGCGAGGTAGAGGGCGTGCCCGAAGGAGAGCAGCCCCGCGACGCCGAAGATCACGTGGTAGGTCAGGGCCAGTGCCGCGAAGAGCAGGCACAGCGCCAGCAGCTGCAGGGTGCCGGCGGTGTACGTCGACCCCGGCAGCACGCCGGGCACCGTGACGTCGACCAGCGGCAGCACCGCGAGCAGCACCAGCAGCAGCAGCGGGGCGAGCCGGCGCAGCAGCCGTGACGTCCCGCGGTCCGGGGCCGGGGTGGCCACCCGCGCGTCGCGTGCCTCGGGCGCACCCGTGGGCGCCACCTGCTCGGCGGGCGTGGTCTCAGAGCTGGTGGTCATGCGCGTGCTCCCATCAGACCGGCCGGGCGCACGAGCAGCACGGCGGCGAGCAGCAGCACGACGACGAGGTCGCCGGTGCCGGAGAGGTAGAAGTTGGCCAGCTGCTGCAGCACGGCCACCACCACCGAGGCGATGGCGGCACCGAGCAGGGAGCCCAGCCCACCGATGACGGTGACGATGAAGGCGAAGATGAGCAGCGAGCCGCCCAGCTGGGGCGAGACGTAGCCGAAGTAGTGCGAGGCGAGCACCCCGCCGAGCCCGGCCGCCGCGCCGCCGATGGCGAACACGACGGTGAAGGCGCGGCGTACGTCGATGCCCAGGGCGGTGACCATCGAGCGGTTCTCCACCCCGGCGCGGATGACGAGGCCGAAGCGGGTGAAGCGCAGGAAGGCGACGATGCCCAGCAGCACCAGGACCGCGACACCGATCAGCACGAACCGGTCGTTGGGGATCCGGGCGCCCAGGAGGGTGGTGGTCTCGTTGAACCACGGGGGCCCGGTCACGAAGATCGCGTCGGTGCCCCAGATGCCGTCGAAGAGCGCGACGGTGGCCAGCGCGAGCCCGACGGTGACCAGCACCTGCTCGATGTGGCGCTCGTAGAGCCGCCGGATCAGCAGCAGCTCGGTGAGCACCGCGGCCAGGGCGCCGACCGCGGCGCCCACCAGGAGCGAGAGCAGCAGCGAGGCCCAGGAGTCCCCGCCGAGGCGGCGGGCGGTCTCCCAGCCGGCGAAGGCGCCCAGGGTCAGGAACGAGCCGTGCGCGAAGTTGAGCACCCCCATCAGCCCGTAGATCAACGAGAGCCCGGAGGCGACCAGGAAGTAGAGCGCGCCGAGGCCGAGGCCGGTGGCGAGCAGCAGGACGACGGTGCTCACGACGGGACCTCCTGGTGGGACTGGTGGGTGGACGGGGGGCGGCCGTGCGACGGGGCGGGCTCGGCGCCCACACCGAGCAGGTTGACCACCCGCTCCTCGTCGTCGAGCAGCGCCCGGGCGTCGCCGGTGTGCACGACCCGGCCGCCGGCCATCACCACGGCGTCGGTGGCCAGTCGGCGCGCGACGGCGAGGTTCTGCTCGACCAGCAGGATCGGCACCACCTGGGCGGCCCGCTCGAGGGCGTCGGCGACCTCCTCGACCAGCTTGGGCGAGAGGCCCTTGGTGGGCTCGTCGACGAGCAGCAGCCGGTTGTCGTTGAGCAGCGCGCGGGCCAGGGCCACCATCTGCTGCTGCCCCCCGGAGAGGGTGCCGGCGGCCTGGCCCGAGCGGGCCATGATGTCGGGGAAGAGGTCGGCGACCAGGTCGCGGCGCGGGTGCGCGTCGCGCTCGGCCAGGCGCAGGTTCTGCTCCACGGTCAGGGAGCCGAAGACCTCCCGGTCCTCGGGGACGTAGCCGACACCGCGCCGCACGATGCGGTGCGTGGGCAGGGTCTCGATCCGCTCACCGTCGAGCTCGACCTCCCCCGCGCGCCCGATCAGCCCGAGGACCGCCTTGATGGTGGAGGTCTTGCCCACCCCGTTGCGGCCCAGCAGCGCGGTCACGCCACGCTCGGGGACCTCCAGGGAGACGTCCTCGACGACCTGCTGGCTGCCGATGTGCGCCGAGAGGTGGCGGACCCGCAGCACGCTGCGACCGCTCTGCTCGGCGGCGGTCCGGTCGGTCATGCACTCGCTCCCAGGTAGGCGCTCTGGACGGTGGGGTCGGCCATCACGACGTCGGGGACGTCGCAGGCCAGCAGCTGGCCGTGGTGCATCACCGCGACCCGGTCGGCCAGGCCGAGGACGACGTCCATGTGGTGCTCGACCATCAGCACGGTGGTGCCCTCCTCGCGGTGCACCCGGCGGATCAGGTCGACCAGCCCGGCCACGTCGGCGCTGCCGACGCCGGCCATCGGCTCGTCGAGGAGGATCACCTGGGGCTCGACGGCGAGCAGCATCGCGATCTCGAGCTTGCGCTTGTCGCCGTGGGCCAGTCCCCCGGCCAGGGTGTCGACGTGGTGCGCCAGCCCCACCCGGTCGAGCTGCTCGAGGGCGCGCCGGGTGGCGGCGTCCTCGCGGCCGGGGAAGCGCCACGGACTCAAGGAGCCGCCCAGCGCCACCTGGGCTGCCAGCCTGACGTTCTCGACGGCGCTGAGCCCGTCGAAGAGGTTCGAGGTCTGGAAGGTGCGTCCCAGCCCGGCCCGGGCCCGCGCGTCCACCGAGCGGCCGGTGACGTCGACACCGGCGAGGTGCACGGTGCCGGCGGTCGGCCGGCTGACGCCCGAGAGCAGGTTGAACAGGGTGGTCTTGCCGGCGCCGTTGGGGCCGATGACCCCGAGCACCTCCCCCTGCGCCACCTCGAGGCTGACGCCGTCGATGATGACGGCCCCACCGATGCTCAGGCGCAGGTCACGGACGGCGAGGACCGGGCCGGGAGCGGTCACTGGCCGGCGACCGGGGGTGCGACCGAGTCGGCGTCGACGGTCTCGACGAGCTCGGGCAGCGCGTCGCCGCCCGAGCCGACGAGCCGCGCCTCGAACATCGGCTGGATCAGCGCGTGGTCCTCGGCGCGGATCATGGTGGTGCCCTTGGGGCCCTCGAACTCCCAGCCCTCGAGCGCCTCGATCATGGCGTCGACGTCGTCGCCGCCACCCTCGGCGATCGCGTGCACGATCATCTGACCGGCCACGAAGCCGTCGGGCGAGAAGAGGTCGGCCTCGGCGTCGTTCTCCTCGAGCCAGTCGACCATCGCCTGGTTGACGTCGTTGTCGGCCGCGTCGCCGAAGTAGTGCGACAGGAAGGTGATGTCCTCGGTCGCCGGGCCGTAGGCGCCGTACGTCGACACGTCGCCGAGGCCGGTGGTGACCGGCACCTCGTCGAAGACCTGCTGCTGGCTCAGGGCCTGCCACATGGCGCTGGTGGTGTCGCCGGCCCAGGCGACGAACACCAGGTCGGGGTCGGCGTCGAGCACCCGGCGGGCGAAGGGGGTGAACTCGGTGGCGTCCTCGGGGACCAGCACCGGCTCGACCTCGGCGCCCTCGGCGCCCAGCACGGCCTCCACGCCGGCGACGTTGCCCTGCCCGAACGCGTTGTCCTGCGCGAAGACCGCGATCCGCTGCCCCTCCGGGTCACCGAGGAAGCTGCCGGCGGTGGCGACGTCCTGGTAGGTCTGGCGACCGGAGCGGAAGGTGTAGCGGTTGATGCCCGTGATGGCGTCGGCCGCGGCCGGCCCGGAGATGTAGAGGACCTCGTTCTGCTCGGCCTGCTCGGCCAGCGGCAGGGCCACCCCGGAGGAGACGGTGCCCGCGATGATCTGGGTGCCGGAGCCGATGGCGTCCTTGACCAGGCCGACGGCCTTGGCGGCGTCGCCGGCGTCGTCGGTGAAGTCGAGCTCGATCTCGCGCCCGTCCACCTCGCCGGTGCCCTCGGTCGCGTAGTCCAGCCCGGCCTCGAGGCCGTTGCGGTAGGCCTCGCCGTACGCCGCCAGGGGGCCGCTCTGCGAGTAGACGATCGCGACCGGCACCCCGCTGCTCTCGTCTCCCGACGAGGCGCTGCCGCTGTCGGGGGCGCAGGCGCTGCCGAGGCCGAGCACGCCGACGACCGCGGCGACCGCGATCGTGGTGCTGCGTCGACGGCGGGCCTGGTGCGGTGCGGTGCCGATACCCATGAGGTCTCCTCCAAGTCGCGAACCTGACAGGTGATTCAGGTTTCAGATGTGACCGTAGCCACAGCCACCCCCGGTGTCAACAGGTTCGTGGAAGGACCGCGGGCGACTAGGAGGTGCGGCGGACCGGGCAGCCGGCCGCGCCGGGCACCGGGAAGGTGCCGAGCTGCTCGATGTCGTAGCCCTGCGGGTAGGAGCGCACCCAGGGCAGGTCCGCGACCGTCTGACTGCTGATCCGGGCCGGGAAGAGGCGCAGCAGCCGGCCCCGGGCACGCAGCGCGGCCCGGGAGGCGCGCTCGACGGGCGCCGGCGGGGCGGCGTACCCCAGCGCGTCGCGCAGCGGGGCGTCCATCAGCGCCCGGGAGAACACCTCGACGGCCGGCCCGGCGACGGACGGGTGGAAGGTCCGCATCAGGCCCAGGGTCGCGTCGGCGACCGCGCGACCACCGGCGTCGGGACCGAAGTGCTCGACCTCGTAGTCGTCCATCAACCGCGCGAACTCGTCGAACGTCTCGGGGATGTCGGGGATGGCCAGGTGCCGCCCGAGGGTGCGGTAGTAGTTCACCGAGGCCCGCAGCTCCCCTGCCGTGAACGGGCGCTTGCCGTAGTCGGCCAGCCAGCGCTGCGGCACCACCACGAAGGTCGAGAGCACGTAGCGGAACTCGTGGTCGGGGATGTCGTAGGCGCGGTGCATCTGGTTGACCCGACGGATCGCCGCCCGGGCATCGGGGTGCTCGAAGCCCTTCAGGGAGGGCACCTCGAGCAGCAGCGCGGTGTCGTCGTAGCGCCGCTGCACCGCCTCGGTGAAGGCGCCGGTCTCGGCGAGCAGGGCGCCGATGCCGGGCACGGCGTAGGTGCGGAAGAGCGCGAAGGAGAGCGCCTGGTTCATGTCCCAGGGGAACTCGTGGACCACCGCGTTGCGGTAGATCTCGACGTAGTCGGTCTCGGGGTCCAGCCGGTCGTTGACGCGGCGCCAGTGGTCGCGCGGCACGCCGCCGAAGGTCTTGCCCCGCCAGGTGAGTCGTGGAGTCCGCATGCCCACAAACTAGAGCATCCACTCCAGTCGCGCTAGGGTGGTCCGGTGCGCACACCGGTCCAGTCCCGCAGCGAGGCCTCCTCCGAGGCGATGCTCGACGCCACCCTCGACCTGCTGGCGCAGGGTGGGACCGCAGCGGTCACCGTGGCCGCGGTCGCCCGTGCCGCCGGCGCGTCCAACGGATCGCTCTACCACCGCTTCGGCGACCGTCGCGGCCTGCTGCTGGCCGCCCAGGACCGGGCGCTGACGCGGGTCGAGGCCGAGGCCGCGGTGGCGTTCGCCGAGGCCCACGACGAGCCGGACGACGATCGCGCGACGACCCTGCTCGCCGGCGTGGCGCTCGCGATCTTCGAGCGGCACCGGGGCGCGGTGCGCCCCTTCCTCGTCGACCCCGACCCCGACGGGGCGTTCGCGGAGCGCACCGCCCGCGGCAGCCACCTGCTCGCCGACACCGTCACCGGTTGGCTGCGCGAGCGGCTGGGGGCCGACGAGGCCGACGCGGAGGCCGCGTGGCGGATGCTCTTCGCGCTCGGCGCCGCGAGCGCTCTCTTCGACGACCCCCGGGTCTCCCCCGCCGGGGTCGCCCCGGACGCGATGGCCCGGGCCGTCGGCCGGGCCGTCGTGGGCGTCGTACGCCGCCGCTAGGTGGTCTCCCAGCCCAGCAGCGCTGCGACGTCACCGGGCAGCTGCATCGGGCTGAAGGGCTTCGCGAGCACCCCGGCCACGGCGAGGCCGTCCCAGGGCTGGGTGGCGCCCACCCGGCTCTTGGCCGTGAGCAGGATGACCGGGATGTGCCGCGTCGCGGCGTCCTCCTGCAGCAGCCCGAAGGCCGTGATGCCGTCCATCTCCGGCATCATCAGGTCGAGCAGGATGGCGTCCGGCTGCGCGGCCCGCGCGAGATCGATGGCCTCGCGTCCCCGCGACGCCTCGAGCACGTCCCACCCGCCCACCCTGCTGAGGGAGAGCGACGTGACCATCCGGACGTCGTCGTCGTCGTCCACGATCAGCACGGTCGGCATCGTGCTCCTCTTGACGTCTCGGTCCCGCGGACAGCTGCGAAGGGGACACGATACCGCCGCGGGTATCACCCCCCGGCGGGACCGTGCATCTCCACGACCGAGTAGGACTGGGTGTCGATCTCCGTCACGGTGCAGTCGGCGTGCGCGTGCAGCAGGGCACCGACCATGTCGGAGAAGCCGAGCACCCGCTCGTTGTAGGCGCACACGTCCCACCCGCACACGCCCTGCGCGGCCAGGACCCGGTCGATGACCTCCTCGATCATGAACTGGAAGACGTGCGAGCGGCGGTGCTGCGGCGCGACCAGCGTGAAGCCGAGGTAGAACACCGCGTTGCGCGCCGTGTGCTCGGGGTAGCGCGCCGCGAAGTACTCGGGGCTGATCCACGGCACCGTCCGGAGGTCGCGGGTCAGCGTCGTGAGGCCGACCACCTCGCCGGCCGGGTCGCGGGCGACGTACTTCATCACCCGCGGGTCGCTCATCTCCTCCACGAACTCCTCGCGGTGCAGCACCTGGCGCGCCACGGCCAGCTCGGCCATCGGGGCGAAGGTCACGGTGTAGAGGTCGTGGAAGCGCTCGATGACGTCGGCGTCCAGCGCCCCCTCCACATCGACGGTGATGGACAGCCCGTCCAGGGTCCGCTCAGCCACCGGTCCCCCACCCCTGGACCTCGTAGGCGGCCACGGCCAGGGCGCAGACCGGGTCGCTGACGCACTCGGCGCTGGCCACGACCGTGTGGCTCTCGACCGCAGTCCAGCCACGCGAGGCACACAGGTCCTCGAGGCTCAGCGCGATCTGGGTGCGCAGTGCCTCCTCGCTGCCGCTGTGGTGCTCCACGAACACCCCGGCGCCGCCCCGGGTCTCGCGGGCCCAGCCCAGGCCCGCCCAGACCACCTCGCCGTGCTGCTCGGCGCCCGCCGAGGCCAGCACGCACCACAGGCGGTCGCCGTGGGTGTGGGCGAGCGGCTCGTGCGACTCCACCACGGTGCTGCCCGGCGGGACGACCGAGGACAGGGTGACCAGGTTCAGGTCGGCGACGCCGGCCGCGCGCAGGGCCGCGTCGAAGGCCGAGAGCCGGGTGCGGCCGGTGCCGCTCCCGGTGCGCACCGTGATGCGCGGGCCCACGGGCGGTGCGGCGCTCGCCGCGTCGTCGCCTAGGTCGAGGAGCGGGGCGGAATCCAACGGGGCCTCCGAGGCAGGGGTTGGCGGGGACGGCGGAGCAGGACGGTCCCACCGGGTGGGCGCGGCCCGATTGTTCCCTGCCACTCAGGCGGAGGGAGCGGAGGGTCCTCCGGCCGTCGCGCCGCCGGCGGCCGGGACGGCGTCCACGCCCGGGGTCGGTGCGGCCCTGAGGCTCAGGTGGGCCGTGGTGCCGACGTCGACCTCGCTCTCGAGCCACACCCGGCCCCCGTGCCGCTCCACGATGCCGCGGCAGATCGCCAGCCCCAGTCCGGAGCCGCCCTCCTGGCGCATGTCGGAGGAGTCGACCTGGACGAAGCGCTCGAAGATCGTCTCGAGGCGATCGGCCGGGATGCCACGACCCCGGTCACGCACGCGCATCTCGACGTCGTCGCCCACGAGCCGGGCGTCGAGCTCGACGACCGAGCCCGGCGCGGAGAACTTGATCGCGTTGCCGATCAGGTTGGTCAGCGACTGCACGATCCGGTCGTGGTCGGCCAGGACCAGTCCGGGACACCCGGTGCTGCGCACCAGCCGCACGTCGCGGCTCGCGGCGAGCCCGCTCATCTCCCGGTCCGCGATGGCGAGCAGCTCGTCGACGTCGTGGGGCTGGACCTCCAGGGCCAGGTTCCCGGACTCGATCCGCTCGAGGTCGAGGATGTCGTTGATCATGCGGGTCAGCCGCTCCGAGCTCACGAGGGCCCGGTCGACCATCGAGGCGGCCTGCTCGGGCAGGGCGCCGAGCACCCCGCCGGAGAGCAGGCCGAGGGAGCCCCGGATCGAGGTCAGCGGGGTGCGCAGCTCGTGGCTGACCACGGAGAGGAACTCGTTCTTCACCCGCTCGACCTCGCGGCGCGACGTGACGTCGCGGAAGACCACCACGCCGCCGCGGACCTCGCCGGTGTCGTCGTCGACCAGCGGGCTGGCCGTGATCTCCACCGGGAAGACGTCCCCGTCCGCCCGGACGTAGAGGTCCTCCTCGCCGTTGGTGACCACGCGCGAGCGCACCGCCTCCTCGATGTAGCAGGCGTCGAAGGGGAAGGGCCTGCCCTCGGCGTCAGGGGCGTGGAAGACGTCGTGGGCGACCATGCCGGCCAGGCCCCCGGTGGCGTAGCCCAGCATCTCGGCGCCGGAGGGGTTGACGAAGGTGACCCGGCCCTCGAGGTCGACGCCGTAGATGCCGTCCGCGACCGAGGACAGCAGCACCTCCGTCTCGCGTCCCATCTGGCGCAGGTCGGCCGTGCGCTCGCGCACCTGGTCCTCCAGGCTCTGCCGCAGGTGGCGGTTGTCGCGCGCGATCAGGCCCTGCCGGACCCCGGCGCCGCCGATCAGGACGAGCCACAGGAGGGCCTCGATGCTGAGGAGCCGCCCGGGGCCGTCACCGATCACCTCGACCATGGTCGCGACCAGCAGCACGCCGAAGACCACGGCGGTGTCCCAGTCCTCGGCGCCCGCCACCCCGTCCTCCCGGGACACGTCGGTGACCCGGGTCGGCCACCAGGCGGCGAGCGCGAGGAGGAGGTAGCCACCGATCCACCCGAGGTCGAGCACGGAGCCGAAGTCGAACGTCCCGGCGGCGATGCGCACGGCGTACCCGAGGTCGGTCATCGTGTAGACGATGAAGCCGGCGGCGACCAGGCCCAGTGCCACTCGGTCCGGGCCCCGGGTGCGGCGCAGCAGGATCAGCGCCACGGTCGCGAGGACGACGTCGAGGATCGGGATCACAGTGCCCGCCAGCAGGGAGACGCTGCCTCCCGAGGCCAGGAGCTGGTCGTAGACCAGGCTGGCGGCGATCATCAGCACCGCCGTCCCGAGGATCACCCCGTCCAGGGCCATCACCGCCAGGTCGACCCGGCTCCGGTTCACCTGGGTGAACCAGGTCAGGCTGGCGATGGAGAGCAGGAGCGCCACCGCGATGGCGGCGTCACCGACCGGAGACGACCCCACGGACTCCGGATCGCCCAGGAGCGCGGCGAGGACGTTCCCGACGAGGGCGGTCAGCCCGGCCAGCGAGAGCAGCCGCCACGCACGGCGCCGCCCGCCCGTCGACCACCGGGCCCGGATCGCGGTGCTGGCCGTGGCCAGGGCGCCGGCCACGACCAGGCCCAGGACGCTGATGCTCCCCCGCACGGAGAGTGCCAACGACGAGGACAGCAGGGCCCAGAGGACCAGGAAGAGCCCGGCCGCGACCACGGCGGCGACGACGAGCGAGACGAGCTGGCGCCTGGCGGCGGGGGGGCCGGAGGGCATGCTCGGAGCCTACTGCCGGAGTCTGCGCCTATCCGCGCTGGGCCCACTCGTCGACCAGGTCCACGAGGTCGGCGACCGACTCGTGCACGAAGGTCGGGCGGTAGGGGAACGTCCCCACCTGGTCCTGCGTCGTGGACCCGGTGGTGACCAGGATGGTGCGCAGCCCCGCCTCGAGCCCGGCGATGATGTCGGTGTCCATCCGGTCGCCCACCATCACGGTCGTCTCGGAGTGGGCGTCGATGCGGTTCAGGGCGCTGCGCATCATCAACGAGTTCGGCTTGCCGACGTAGTACGGCTGGCGCCCCGTGGCGGTCGTGATGAGGGCGGCGACCGCACCGGTGGCCGGCAGCTTGCCGTCCTGGCTGGGTCCGCTCGGGTCGGGGTTGGTGGCGATGAACCGGGCACCGGCGTCGATCAGCCGGATCGCCCGGGTGATCGCCTCGAAGGAGTAGGTGCGGGTCTCGCCGAGCACCACGTAGTCGGGGTCGTGGTCGGTCATCACGTAGCCCACGTCGTGCAGGGCGGTGGTCAGCCCCGCCTCGCCGACGACGTACGCCGACCCGCCGGGGCGCTGGTCGCGCAGGAACTGGGCGGTGGCCAGGGCCGAGGTCCAGATCGCGCTCTCCGGCACGTCGATGCCGCTGCGCAGCAGCCGGGCCCGCAGGTCACGCGGGGTGTAGATCGAGTTGTTGGTCAGCACCATGAAGCCCAGGCCCGACTCCTGGAGCCGCGCGATGAACTCCTGCGCGCCCGGGATCGGCACGTCCTCGTGGACCAGCACCCCGTCCATGTCGGTCAGCCAGGTGCTGACCTCGCGGGGTTCCGGGACGGCGGGGACGTCGCTCATGACGCCATCATGACCCACCCGGCGGCTCAGCCCTGGACGGAGGAGTCCGGGGCCGCGGCGGCGCCCTCGAGCCGGAACCCGACGCCACGCACCGCGACGATCTTCTCCGTGACGCCGACGCTCTCGAGCTTCTGTCGCAGCCGCCCGATCGTGACGTCGAGGGTCTTGGTGGAGCCGTACCAGTTCTCGTCCCACACGTCGGCCATCAACCGGCTGCGGGCCACGACCTTGTCGCGCTGGGAGGCGAGGATGTTGAGCACCTCGAACTCCTTCCCGGTCAGCGGGACCTCCTGGTCACCGGAGTGCACGCGCCGGGCCGCCACGTCGATGCGCAGCCCGTGCGGGTCGGTGTCGGCCGGGGCCGCGAAGCCGTGGCTGGTGCGGCGCAGCAGCGCGCGCACCCGGGCCTGGAGCTCGGCGAGGCCGAACGGCTTGGAGAGGTAGTCGTCGGCGCCGTAGTCGAGGCCGACCACCCGGTCCAGCTCGCCGGCCCGGGCGGTGACGATCATGATCGCGCCCTCGAACCCGGCCTCACGGGCACGGCGGCAGACCTCGAGCCCGTCGATGTCGGGCAGCCCCAGGTCGAGGATCACCACGTCGGCCGGGATGCCGGCGAGGTCGTCGAGGGCCCGCTGGCCGGTGTCGACCCAGCTCACCTCGTAGCCCTCTCGCTCGAGGGTGCGCACGAGGGGGAACGCGATGTCTTCCTCGTCCTCGACAACGAGGACCCGTTGGCCCATGACCGGATCATAGGGCCCGCCGGCCCCCGGCGCGGGGCCAACACCACAGTTTGACCCGGCGGTCAGGGCGTGCTCTCCCAGGCGTACGCCGCCATCGCGGGTTGACCGCCCGCGGAGAGCGGGTCGGCCGTCTCGGGGAGCGAGACCGTGAAGGTGAAGGTGCTCTCGCCGCGCGCGGGCACCCACCCCATGTCCTGGCTCACGTCGGCCATGCCCCCGAAGGGGCCCTCGTACACGGTGCGGTCGTCGTGCTCGATGCGCAGCACCAGGGCGCCGCCGGCCGCGGTGGTCGGGGCGGCGTTCTCGACCAGGGCCAGCCGGACGTCGGTGCTCTCCGGGTTGCGGATCGTCACGGTGCGGCTCGCGCTCGCGCCGGCGTCGAGGCTGGTCACGCTCAGGCTGGTGCCGCGCTCGCTGGCGCTCAGGGACAGGCCCGCCCCGGAGTCGACGTCGGCGGCCCGCAGCGGGATGCCGCTGAGCCACACGGTGCCGGCGAGCACCAGGAGCACCGCCAGGAGGACCGTCGCGCCGCGCCACTGGGAGCCGCTGAGGCTCGGCAGGTGCGCCTGTGCGGGCCTCGAGAGCTGGATCGACGTCATGACGGGTCCTCCCTGGTCGTCCCCGGTCGGGAGACCGGTCCCCTGACCGTAGGAGTGCGGTCCGCACACCGCTGCCACGTCGTGACCACGTCGACCCCACGACCCGTCCACGGTTGGGTAACGTCAGGTGGGCTTGGCGAACAGGTCGCCGAGGTCCGCGACCCGCTCGAGGACCTCCTCGAAGCGCAGCTGCTCCAGCCCCAGGGGGTCCTCCGCGCCGGCCTCGACCTCGGCCCACGACACCGGCGCGGCGACGTACGGCCGCTCGCGCCCGCGCAGCGAGTAGGGCGTGATGGTGGTCTTCGACGCGGCGTTCTGCGACCAGTCGAGGAACACCTTGCCGCCGCGGCGCGCCTTGGTCATGGTGGCGGTGACGTGGCGGGGACGGGCGGCCGAGAGCTCGTCGGCGACCTCCTTGGCCAGCTCGGTCGCGGCGTCGGCCGCGAGGCGCTGGGGCAGGGTGGCGTAGAGGTGCAGCCCCTTGCTGCCGCTGGTGACCGGGCGGGCGACCAGGCCGCGCCCGGCCAGCCGGTCGCGCACCAGCAGCGCCACCTGGCAGCACTCGTGCAGCCCGGCGGGGTCGCCGGGGTCGAGGTCGATGACGATCCGGTCGGGGTTGCGGGGCCGCCCGTTGCGCCCGACCCGCCACTGGTGCACGTGCAGCTCGAGGGCCGCGAGGTTGGCCAACCAGGTCAGGGTCGCGAGGTCGTCGACGACCGGGAAGACCAGCCGGTCGCCGTGCCGGGACTCCCCCCGGCTGCCGGTGGTCGGCACCGAGACGGTGCGCACCCACGACGGGGTGCCAGACGGGGCGTTCTTCTCGAAGAAGCTGCTCCCGCCGACCCCGTGCGGCCAGCGGATGCGGGTCACGGCCCGGTCGGCGAGGTGCGGCAGCAGCGTCGGGGCGATCTGGGCGTAGTAGTGCAGCACCTCGCCCTTCGTGGTGCCGGTGGCCGGGTAGAGCACCTTGTCGAGGTTGGTCAGGCGCAGGGTGCGGCCCTCGACGTCGACGTGCACCTCCTCCCCCGCCATCAGGACTGGTCCGGCAGGTCGGCAGGGACGAGGTCCTCGCGCAGTCCGCGGTAGGACGGTTGGCGCAGCCGTGCGTGACCGGTGCCGTGGGTGTCGACGTCGACGACCAGCACCGGCTCGACCCAGTGCGTGCCCCGGGCATCGATCCCGGGCACCTCGTCGTCGAAGGGACTGGAACCCCGGGCCAGGCCCGCCACCAGCTCCGCGAGCTGCCGCGAGGTCCGCGCGCCGATGCCGCTGCCGACCCGACCCCGGTAGGCCAGCCCCTGCGGGGTCGGCTCCCCCACCAGCAGGGCGGCCAGCCGGTCGCTGGTCCCCTCCTGGGGACGCCACCCGCCGACCACGTAGGAGCGGCGGTGCCGGTGGGCCAGCTTGAGCCAGTGCGGGCTGCGCCGCTCGAAGGTGTAGCGGGAGTCGAGCCGCTTGCTGACCACGCCCTCGAGCCCCTGCTGGTGCGTGGCGGCGTGCAGCATCGCCCCGTCGTCGTACGCCGGCGGCACCTGCCAGCGCCCGAGGTCGAGGTCGGCGAGGCGGGCGCGCCGCTCGTGGAGCGGCAGGGCGGTCAGGTCGGTGCCGTCGAGGCGCAGCAGGTCGAAGACCATGAACGTCGCCGGCAGGGTGCCGGCCAGGTGCTCGGCGGTGCGGGCGCGGCGTACGTGCAGGCGCTCCTGGAGGACCCGGAAGTCGGGGACACCGGCCTCGTTGAGCACGATCACCTCGCCGTCGACGAGCAGGTCGCGGGAGCCCACGGCGCTGTCGACGACGTCGGGCCAGGCGACCCCGACCTCGTTGGCGTTGCGGCTCCACAGCCTCGTCGCGCCGCCGGCGCCCCGATCAGCCCGGTCGGCCAGGATCCGCACGCCGTCCCACTTCACCTCGTGCGACCAGTCCGCACCCACGGGCACGGTGTCGGTCTTGGTGGCGAGCATCGGGCGCGGCGGGGGCACGCCGCCATCCTGCCCGACCCGGTGATCGCCACGCCCCCACCCGGGCGATGACTTCCGGGCGTCCCACCCGTCACACTGGTGGGGCGTCCGCCGGGACGCGTGCCGAGCGAGAGGCGAGCCATGCGTGCGATCTGGAAGGGCGCGGTGTCCTTCGGGCTGGTCAACGTGCCGGTCAAGCTCTACTCGGCGACCGAGTCGCACGACGTCTCCTTCCGCCAGGTCCACGCCGAGGACGGCGGTCGGATCCGCTACCAGCGGGTCTGCGCGATCGACGGCGAGGAGGTGCCCTACGCCGACATCGCCAAGGGCTACGAGACCGAGGACGGCGAGATGGTCATCCTCACCGACGACGACATGGCCCAGCTGCCCTCGACGTCCTCGCGAGAGATCGCCGTCGAGAAGTTCGTGCCCTCGGACCAGATCGACCCGATGCTCTTCGAGAAGAGCTACTACCTCGAGCCCGAGAAGTCCGGCGCCAAGCCCTACGCGCTGCTGCGC
The DNA here is from genome assembly GCF_001653335.1 of Nocardioides dokdonensis FR1436. NCBI lineage: Bacteria > Bacillati > Actinomycetota > Actinomycetes > Propionibacteriales > Nocardioidaceae > Nocardioides > Nocardioides dokdonensis. Next base: position 2,298,267 of record NZ_CP015079.1, on the reverse strand, counting down.
CAGGCGCTGCTCGACGCCGACCGGATGGCCGTGGTCACCGTCGCGCTGCGCCAGCGCACCACGATCGCGGTGCTGCGGGTGCGCGACGACGTCATCGTGCTGCAGACGATGATGTGGCCCGACGAGATCCGCACCCCCGACTTCAGCATCGAGCCGGGCGAGGTGAAGGACACCGAGGTGAAGATGGCCACGATGCTCGTCGAGACCCTGGCCGGCGACTTCGACCCCTCCGAGTTCGAGGACGACTACGCCGCCGCCGTGGAGACGATGGTCAAGACGAAGATCGAGGGGGGCGAGATGAAGCGCACCCCCACCTCCACCAAGTCCTCCGGCGAGGTGGTCGACCTGCTCGCCGCGCTGCAGCGCTCCGTCGACGCCGCCAAGTCGGGTCGGCGCGGGAACGAGGAGTCCGAGGAGTCCAAGGACGAGTCGTCCGGCACGGAGTCGAAGAAGACCTCGGCTGCGAAGGCCACCAAGAAGGCGCCCGCGAAGAAGTCTGCCGCCAAGAAGGCCGCGGCCAAGAAGTCGACTGCCAAGAAGAGCACCGCGAAGAAGACGGCGGCCAAGAAGGCCAGCTGACCGGGGAGTTTCATCGGCCGGCCGCTGAACCTGACGGGTGGCCGATGAAGTTTTGTCGTCCACCCAGGAGTTTCATCGGCCGGCCGATGAAACTCCTCCGGCGCCGGCCCCACCCGGCGCCGCAAGATCGGGCGAGCGGGCGGCGGTGGAGTCGGGGAATCGGGCATCGGCGCGGGCGAAGAGCACGTCGCTCAGGCGCGGTGCGACCAGGTTGAGCACCTCTCCGACGTTGCCGGCCAGGGTGCTGACCAGCACCGGGCGCTCCTCCAGGGCGCGTACGACGCGTGCCGCGGCCCGCTCGGGGGTCGCGCCGCGTCCGGCGTAGGCCTCGGTGGGTGCGCTCATCGCGGTGGCGACGAGACCGAAGCGCATGGAGGTGAAGGTGACGCCGTCGGCCCAGGTCTCGCGGCCCGCGACCCGGCTCCACGCGTCCAGGGCGGTCTTGGAGGCGATGTAGGCGGAGAACTTCGGCGCCTTCAGCTGCACGCCCCAGGTGACGATGTTGACGACGTGGCCCGACCCGCGCTCCCGCATGGAGGGCAGCAGCGCCATCGTCAGGCGCACCGGGGCGAAGAAGTTGATCGCCATCGTGCGCTCCACGTCGTGGAAGCGGTCCGCGCTCAGTGCCAGCGAGCGACGGATCGACCGACCGGCGTTGTTGACCAGGTGGTCGACGTGCCCGTGCTCGGCGAGCAGCCCCGCGACCAGTGCGTCGACCGCGCTCGCGTCGGTCAGGTCGCAGGGATGGGCGGTGGCCCGCCCGCCCTGCTCCGTCACCCGCGCCGCCACCCGGTCGAGCTCGTCGGCGCGCCGCGCCACCAGCAGCACGTGGGCGCCGGCGGCAGCGGCGGCGTACGCCGTGGCCTCGCCGATGCCCGACGACGCGCCGGTGATGAGCACCGTGCTGCCCGCCAGCGGGCTCGGCCGGCCGGTCCATAGCCGCGTGACCCGACCGATCCGGGCCGCCGGGGTGCTCAGCAGGCGCCTCATGCCAGCGAAGCCTGCCACGCCTCGTGCAGCGCCGAGAACCGGCCGTCGCCGGCCGCGACCAGCGCGGCGGGGCTGCCGTCCTCGACGACCCGACCGTGCTCCATCACGAGCACCCGGTCGGCGATCTGCACCGTGGAGAGGCGGTGCGCGATGATCACGGCGGTCCGGCCCGCGAGCACGGTGCGCAGCGCCTGCTGGACCAGCCGCTCGGACGGCACGTCGAGCGAGGAGGTCGCCTCGTCGAGGATCAGCACGGCCGGGTCGGCCAGGAACGCCCGGGCGAAGGCGACCAGCTGGCGCTGCCCGGCCGAGAGGCGTCCACCCTGGTTGGCCACCTCGGTCTCGTAGCCGTCGGGCATCGCCGCGATGAAGTCGTGCGCGCCCAGTGCGGTGGTCGCGGCCACGACGTCGTCCATCGACGCGTCGGGGCGCCCGAAGCGGATGTTGTCGGCGATCGTGCCGGAGAACAGGTAGTTCTCCTGGGTCACCATCACCACGTGGTCGCGCAGGGTGTCGCTGGCCAGGTCGCGCACGTCGATGCCGTCGAGCAGCACCCGGCCCCCGGTCGGGTCGTAGAACCGGGTGGCCAGCTTGGCCAGCGTGGTCTTGCCCGCCCCGGTCGTGCCCACCAGCGCGACCGTCTGGCCGGCGGGCACGCGCAGGTCGAGACCCGGCAGCACCGGGCGGCCCTGGACGTACTCGAACCGCACCCCGTCGAAGTGCAGCTCGCCCGCGGCCCGGTCCAGCGGTCGCGGGTGCAGCGGCTCGGGCACGTCGGGCTCCTGCTCCAGGACCCCCGCCAGCTTCTCCAGCGCCGCTGAGGCGGACTGGAAGGTGTTGTAGAACTGGCTGATCTCCATCATCGGCTCGAAGAACTGGCGCAGGTAGAGCAGGAACGCCGCCAGCACCCCGACGGTGACCTCGCCCTCGTGGGCCAGGTAGCCCCCGTAGAGCAGCACCACCGCGATGGTGATGTTGCCGATCAGCCGGATGCCCGGCATGAACCAGGCGACGAGACGGAAGGCGACGAGGTTCGCCCGGCGGTACTGCTCGTTGACGTCGTCGAAGATCTCCTGGTTGCGGTCCTCGCGCCGGAAGGCCTGCACCGCCCGGACGCCGCCCATCGACTCGACGAAGTGCACGATCACCAGCGCGACCTTCTCGCGGGTGACGCGGTAGCTGTCGGCGGAGGCCTTGCGGAACCAGTTCGTCAGCAGCGCCAGGAACGGTCCGCACAGCAACGCCACGAGCCCCAGGCGGACGTCGAGGAAGAGCAGGATCCCCGCGGTGCCCACCAGGGTCAGCGCCGCCGTCACGAGCCCGTCGAAGCCGGTCTCGAGCATCTCGTGGATGGCGTCGACGTCGGAGGTCTGCCGCGAGATCACCCGCCCCGAGGTGTAACCGTCGTGGAAGGCGGGACTGAGCACCTGGAAGTGGCCGAAGACGCGCCGGCGCAGGGCCAGCAGGACGTCCTGGCCGATCTCGCCCTGCCGCACCAGGAACCGGTTGCGCGCCAGGGCCTGGGTCACGGTGGCCACCAGGACCACCGCGACCACGATCAGCAGCGTGGAGAGGTCGTCGCGCTCGCGGATCGGCGGGATGCCGGAGTCGATGCCGACCTTGACGAGGTAGGGGATCGCCAGGCGGGCGGTGTTCTCGACCAGGACGATGAGGACCAGGACCTGCAGCGCACGGCGGTAGGGCCGCAGCAGGTCGCGCAGCAGGCGACCCGCGCCGCCGCCGAGCGAGCCCGACGTGAGCCGCTCGGCCGCCTCGTCGCGGTCGACCTCCGCCTCGCCGCGCCACGACCGCGACGCTCCCCCGCTCATGCCGGCACCTCGTCGCCGGCGAGCAGGTCGCGGTACGCCGGCACGGTGGCCAGCAGCTCGCGGTGCCCGCCCACGTGGGTGATCCGGCCGTCCTGGAGCAGCGCGACCCGGTCGGCGAGCTGCACCGTGGAGGCCCGGTGGGCCACGACGATGGCGGTGGTCGAGGACAGCACCCGTGCCAGCGCCTCCTCGACCAGCGCCTCGGTGTGCACGTCCAGCGCGGAGAGGGTGTCGTCGAGCACCAGCACCCGGGGCCCGGCCAGCACCGCGCGGGCCAGGGCCAGGCGTTGGCGCTGACCGCCCGACAGCGCCATGCCCTGCTCACCGATGCGGGTGTCGAGCCCCCACGGCAGGTCGTGCACGAAGCCGGCCTGGCTGATCTCGAGGGCCTCCTCGATCTCGGCCTCGGTGGCGTCGGCACGCCCCAGGGTGAGGTTCTCCCGGGCGCTCATCGAGAAGAGCGTGGGGTCCTCGAAGGCGGTGGCGACCAGGGTGCGCAGGTGCTCGGTGCGCAGCTCGCGCACGTCGACGCCGTCGAGCAGCACCCGGCCGCCGGTGACGTCCCACAACCGCGGCACCAGCGCGGTCAGGATCGTCTTGCCCGAGCCGGTGGCTCCCACCAGCGCGATCGTCTCGCCGGGGTGCACCTCGAGGTCGAGCCCGCGCAGCACCGGCTCGTCGGGGGCGTCAGGGAACGCGAAGTCGACGTTCTCGAGGCGCAGGTGCCCGCGCGGCTCGGCGACCTCGCGCTCGCCGCTGAGGATCGACGGCTCGGTGTCGTAGATCTCGAGGATGCGTGCCGCGGCGGTCATCGCCTCCTGTGCCATGGCCAGGATGACCCCCAGGGAGGAGACCGGCCAGACCAGGCTGAGCATCAGCGTGATGAAGGCGACCAGCTCGCCGAGCGAGAGCTGGCCGCGCCCCACGCCGATGGCGCCGAGCAGCAGCACCACCACCACGGCCACGTTCGGGATGACCTCGAGGAAGGTCCAGAAGCGTGCCGAGAGCCGGGCCTTGGCGACGCTCGTGGCGTGCAGGCGCCGCGAGGCGACGTCGTACCGCTCGCCCATGTGCGCGCTGCGTCCGAAGGACTTGATGACCCGGATGCCGACCGCCCCCTCCTCGGCCAGGGTCGCGAGGTCGCCCTGCTCGTCCTGGACCTGGCGGGAGATCACGACGTAGCGCTTCTCGAAGCGCATCGAGAGCCACACGATCGGCACCGCGGCCGCAGCGACGACCACGCCCAGCGGCCAGTACATCTGCAGCAGCACGAGCGTGGTGACGACCAGCTGGACGACGTTGATGAGCAGGAAGAGCATCCCGAACCCTGAGAACCGGCGGATCGCGGCGAGGTCGGTGGTCGCCCGGGAGAGCAGCTGTCCGGACTGCCACCGGGTGTGGAAGGCCATCGGCAGCTGCTGCAGGTGGGCGTAGAGGTCGCGGCGCATCGTGGTCTCGAGGCCGAGCACCGCGTTGGACTGCACCCACCGGCGCCACCAGACCAGGACGGCCTCGAGGACGCCGAGCACCAGGGCGAGCCCCGCGAGCGGGAACAGGGCTGCGAGGTCCCGCTGCTCGACGGGCCCGTCGATGATCGCCCGGGTCACCAGCGGGATGCCGATGGCCAGGCCGACGCCGCCCAGGGAGGCGAACAGCATGATCGCGAGCGAGCCGACGTAGGGACGCAGGTAGCCGCGCAGGCGCCACAGCGAGTGCACCCCCGCCGGGCTGCCAGGGGCACGGTCGAGGGCGCTGTCAGGAGAGCCGAGAGTCGTTGACATCGTCCACGATCCTAGGTCGCGGGACCGACACCCCCGGCGGCTCCTCCTCACCCCCGCAGCCCGGTCGGCTCACATGTCGTTGCCCATGAAGGCCGGGTCGCCTCCGGTGGGTTCCAGGGTGCCGATCTGCTCGCAGCGGCCCGAGGGGACCTCGCAGTCCAGCACGTCGTACCGGGGGTAGCGCGTGCTGAGGGCCAGGAGCACCGAGCCGTCGCTGTCGATGCTCCAGAAGCCCAGCGCACCCTTGTCCGCGCGATCGGCGCCGCCCGCGCCACGCTCCAGCAGGATCGCCGTCCCACCCCGGGTGGTCGGCTCCAGGCGGCTCGACCAGCCCAGGACGTGGCCGCCGTCGAAGGTGAGCTGCGAGTCGATCGCCCCGGCGACCTGGCGCAGCCCGAGCCCGTCGAGCTCGGCGGCCGGCGGACCGTCGTGCAGCACGACGCCGTTGCGGACGTCCGCGACCCGGGTGCGCGCGCCGAAGGGGGTCCAGGAGTCGTCGCGGGTGTCCCACACCGCCGGGCCCGTCGGGCCCTGCAGGAAGACCCGGCCCTCGTCGAGCGCGTCGAGGCGCAGCGCCTCGCACCCGCCGCCGCACTCCAGGGTGCGGGTGCCCAGGGTGCTCAGGTCGCGCAGGTCGACGAGGTGCAGCGTCGCCACGTCGCCGGACAGCGTGGCCACCACGACGGAGGTCCCGGCGCGGTCCGCCCTGCTGCCGGGGTGGAACGACGACACGTCGTCGACCGGGCCGTCCACGAGCGGGCGGGACGCGCCGTCCGGGCCCAGCAGGTACGGACGGCCGGAGACGGTGTGGACGACGCCGAGGTCGGTGGCGCTGGCGTCGGTGTCGAGCGCCCCGAGCCCCTCGGCCGGGAAGGTCCGGTCGCCCAGGTGCAGGCTCACCCCGGGGTCGGCGTAGGCGCGCAGGCCCCCGGAGACGTCGAAGGGACCGACGCCCGCGGGGTCGAGCACCCGGGCGCCGCCCGGGTCCTCCCCGCTGAGCAGCGCCACCCCCAGCCCACCGGCGAGCAGCACGAGGGTCGATGCGGCAGCCACGATGCCGGCCCGGCGACGCCGACGTCGGCCGGTGCCCTCGCGGATCGCCCGATCGAGGTCGCCGGGCGGCACCGGCAGGGCCGACAGCTCGGCCTCGAGCCCGCGGGCCAGGTCCTGGGTGCTCATCTCGCGTCTCCCTCGTCGTCGGTCGCCAGGGACACCAGCCCGCAGCGGCGCAGCGAGGCCAGCGCGGCGGAGGCCTGCGACTTCACCGTGCCTCGGCTGCAGCCCAGCGTGCGGGCGATCTCGGCCTCGGACAGGTCCTCGTAGTAGCGCAGCACCACCACCGCCCGCTGGCGCGGCGGCAGGGTGCGCAGCGCGGCCAGCACCTCGTCGCGGCGTACGACGCCGGGCTCGGGCGAGCCGCTCGCGCGCCGGTCGTCGTGGGGCACCTGCTCGGCGGTCCGCTCCCGCCGGGCGAACCCGTAGCGCCGCGCGCCGACCACCTCGTTGACGACCATCCGGCGCACGTACGCCTCCGGGTGGTCGGCCTGCTGGACCCGGTCCCAGCGCGCGTAGACCTTGGCGAACACGCTCTGCAGCGCGTCCTCGGCCGCCGCGTGCTCCCCGGCCACCGCCACGGCGACCGGGTAGACCCGCGGCCAGGTGGCGGCGAAGAAGGACGCGAAGTCGCCGTCCCGCGGCGTCCCCGGCCTCTCGCGGCCCGACCGTGACGGGGGCCGTGACGACGTGCTCACCGTCTCCATGCGTGCTCCATGCCTGTACGACGCGCCCGAGCGGCCGCGAGGTTGTGCCGGTCCGCGACTCAGCTCGCGAGCAGCCCCCGCACCACCCGCAGCCCGACCGAGAGCCGGGCCAGGTCGGCCTCGTCGTCGGAGCAGATCTCCCCCAGCGTCGTGGCGGCGCGACCCACGGTGGTCGCGTCGGCGTCCTCCCAGGTGGCGATCCGGGCCGGGGCCGACTCCTCGGCCGGGGTCGCGGCGATCACCCGCAGGGTGAGCTGGAGGTGCACCGAGTGCAGGTCGTCGCGCAGCGCCGCCCGCGCCATCGTCTGCCACCGGTCCTCGCGCGGCAGCGCCAGGATGCGCAGCACCAGCGTCGTCAGGCCGAGCCGCTCCCCCAGGGCGAAGTGCACGCGCGCCACCTCGGTGGGGTCGAGGCCCTCGCGGGTGGCGGCGTCGACGATACCCAGCACCATGTAGGCCGGCGGCAGCGCAGCGACCCGGGCCGCCAGGTCCTCCGGAACGCCCCGCTTCACCAGCCGGTCGCGGCGCTGCTCGTAGGCGGCCAGCTCGTGGCCGACCATCAGCTCGGGCAGCCGCGCGACGGTCTCCTGGACCGGTCCGGCCAGCTGCTCGACGGTGCCGCTGCTGTCCAGCGGCGCGCGCCGGTTCGCGACCAGCCACCGGGTGGCCCGCTCGACCAGGGTGCGCATCTCCAGGCGCATCCGGGTCTGGACGGCCGCGTCGAGGCGGTTGTCGTAGGAGCGCAGCTCCTCGCGCAGCGGCAGCGACGCGAAGATCTCGCGCGCCACGAAGTTGGCGTGGGTCAGCTCGGCCGCGCCCAGGCCGGTCTCCCCGCCCAGCCGCGGCCAGAAGGTCATGCCCGCGCCGTTGACGAGGTCGTTGACCACCTGGGTCACGATGATCTCGCGGCGCAGCGGGTGGCTGCGGATCTGGTCGGTGAACCGCTCGCGCATCGCCGAGGGGAAGTAGGCCAGCAGGTCCTCGTCGAGGTACGGGTCGTCGGGGACGTCCGAGGCGAGCAGCTCGTCGGCCAGCACGATCTTGGTCCAGGCCATCAGTGCCGACAGCTCCGGGGCGGTGAGTCCCTCGCCGCGGTCGCCGCGGCGGCGTACCTCCTGGCTGGACGGCAGCCCCTCCACGGAGCGGGTCAGGGTCCCGTCGCGCTCCAGCTGCTTCATGAAGTCCTCGTGCACGTGCAGCAGCGACGGCGCGTGGGACAGCGCGTTGGCCAGGGCCAGGTTCTGCTCGTAGTTGTCACGCAGCACCAGCGCGGCGACCTCGTCGGTCATCGCGGCGAGCAGCTCGTTGCGCTGCTTGCCGGTCAGGTCGCCGGCGGCGACCACCCGGTCCAGCAGGATCTTGATGTTCACCTCGTGGTCGGAGGTGTCCACGCCCGCGGAGTTGTCGATGAAGTCGGTGTTGATCCGCCCGCCGCCACCGTCGGGGTCGCCGCCGAAGCGGGCATACTCGATGCGCCCGGCCTGGGTGAGCCCCAGGTTGCCGCCCTCGGCGACGCTGCGGGCGCGCACGTCGCGACCGTCGACCCGGATCGCGTCGTTGGCCTTGTCGCCGGCGTCGGCGTGCGACTCCGCCCGGCTCTTCACGTAGGTGCCGATCCCGCCGTTCCAGAGCAGGTCGACCGGCGCCGTGAGGATCGCCCGCATCAGCTCGGCCGGCGACAGCCGGGTGACGTCGTCGGCGATCCCGAGCGCCTCGCGGACCTGCGGGCTGATCGGGATCGACTTCTTCGACCGCGGGTACACCCCGCCGCCCTCGGAGATCAGCGACGTGTCGTAGTCCTGCCAGCTCGAGCGCGGCTTGTCGAACAGCCGCTGGCGCTCGGCGTACGACGACGCGGCGTCCGGCGTGGGGTCGAGGAAGATGTCGCGGTGGTCGAAGGCGGCCACGAGCCGGATGTGCTCCGAGCAGAGCATCCCGTTGCCGAACACGTCGCCGCTCATGTCGCCGACGCCGACGCAGGTGAAGTCCTCGGTCTGCGAGTCGATCCCCCGCTCCCGGAAGTGCCGCTGCACCGAGACCCAGGCGCCGCGGGCGGTGATGCCCATCGCCTTGTGGTCGTAGCCCACCGAGCCGCCGCTGGCGAAGGCGTCCCCGAGCCAGAAGCCGTAGTCCTGCGACAGCTCGTTGGCGATGTCGGAGAACGTCGCAGTGCCCTTGTCGGCGGCCACCACCAGGTAGGAGTCGTCCCCGTCGTGGCGCACCACGTCGGTCGGCGGGACCACCGCGCCCTCGACGAGGTTGTCGGTGATGTCGAGCAGGCCGCTGATGAAGGTGCGGTACGCCGCGATCCCCTCGGTCATCCACGCCTCCCGGTCGGAGGCGTCGGGCAGCTGCTTGGCGAAGAACCCGCCCTTCGCGCCCACGGGCACGATCACGGTGTTCTTGACCATCTGCGCCTTGACCAGGCCCAGCACCTCGGTGCGGAAGTCGTCGCGCCGGTCCGACCAGCGCAGCCCGCCGCGGGCCACCGAGCCGAAGCGCAGGTGCACGCCCTCGACGCGCGGGGAGTGCACGAACACCTCGTACTTGGGCCGCGGCTCGGGCAGGTCAGGGATCGACGACGGCTCGAGCTTGAGGCTGAGGTAGTCGGCGGGCTCTCCGTCGGTGCCGCGCTGGTAGTGGTTGGTGCGCAGGGTGGCGCCGACGTGGGTCAGGTAGGAGCGCAGGATCCGGTCGTGGTCGAGGCTGGCCACGTCGTCGAGGGCGCTGACCAGCTGCTCGCGCAGCCGCTCCTCCTGCTGCTCCCGCTCGGCGCAGGCCGGATCGAAGCGGATCTCGAAGAGGCGGACCAGCAGCCGGGTGATGTCGACGTTGCTGCTCAGCGCCTCCTCGATGGTGTCGAGCTGGAAGGGCGACCCGCCCTGGCGCATGTACTTGGCGTAGGCGCGCAGCACCGCGACCTGGCGCCAGGTCAGCTCCGCGCCGAGCACGAGGGTGTTGAAGCCGTCGGTGTCGGTGCGCACGTCCCAGATGGCGTGCAGCGACTGCACGAAGAGGTCGCGGCTGCCCTCGGGCAGCGAGCGCGGGTAGCGCAGGCCGAACTCGTAGACGAAGGAGGAGCGCGACAGCCCGTCGAGCTCGTAGGGCCGCTCGTCGACGACCTCCACCCCGAGGCTGGAGAGCATCGGCAGCACCTCCGAGAGCGACAGCGGGCTGCCGACCCGGTAGACCTTGAGCCGCACCTCACCGCGTCCGGCGTCGAGGTCCTCGTGCAGGCTCAGGTCGATGCCCTCGTCCCCGGTGATGGCCTCGAGGCGTCCCACGTCGATCGCGGCGGTGCGGGCCGAGAAGTCCTCCTTGTAGGCCTCGGGGAACGAGTCGACGTACCGCCGGCCGAGGACCGCGCCGGACTGCTCGCCGTACTCCGACAGGACCGCAGCCATGAAGTCGTCGCGCCACGAGCGCGACGCGTCGGCGAGCCGGCGCTCCAGGTCGGTGGTGTCGAGCGCGCGCAGCTGGCCGGTGACGGTGGGGTCGGCCTCGCCGCGCGGCAGGTGCACCACGAAGTGCACCCGCGCGGTCGTGGACTCGTTGATGCGCACGGTGAACTCGATCGACTCGCCGCCGAGCCGCTCCAGGAGGATCTCGCTGAACCGTTCGCGGACCGCGGTGTTGTAGCGGTCGCGCGGCAGGTAGACCAGCACCGAGACGTAGCGCCCGTAGGTGTCAGGACGGATGATCGCGCGCACCGAGCGGCGCTCGCGCGCGTGCATCGCCGACTCGGCCATCGTGGCCAGCTGGGCGACCTCGGTGTGGAAGAGCTCGTCGCGCGGGTAGGTCTCCAGGGTGTCCATCAGCGCCCGGCCCGCGTAGGAGCGCGGGTCGAAGCCGCTGCGTCGCAGCACCTCGCGGGCCTTCTCCCGCAGCAGCGGGATGCGGGTCAGCGACTCGGCGTACGCGGTGGAGGAGAACAGCCCGAGGAAGCGCTGCTCCCCGACGACCTCGCCGCGCTCGTCGAACGTCTTGACGCCCACGTAGTCGAGGTAGGCAGGACGGTGCACGGTGGCGCGCGAGTTGGCCTTGGCCAGCACCAGCAGGGACTTCTCGCGGGCCTTGGCCTTGACCGGTTCGGGCAGCCGCGCGAAGGACCCGCTGTGCGCCTGGTCGGCACGCAGGATGCCCAGGCCGGTGCCGGGGACCGCGCGCAGCACCTCGTCGTCGACGGCGTGCTCACCACCGTCGTGACCGGGCACGGTCTCGAGGCGGTACTCGCGGTAGCCCAGGAACGTGAAGTGGTCGTCGGCGAGCCACTCGAGCAGCGCGGCGCCCTGGCGGACCTCCTCGGGGTCCAGGCCCGGCGGCGGGTCGCTCTGCAGCCCCTCGACGACGTCGAGCATCCGCTGCCGGGTGCGCGACCAGTCCTCCACCGCCTCCCGGACGTCGCGCAGCACGCGCTGGACGTCCTCGACGACCTGGTCGGGGTCGTCGTCGTCGGCCAGCCGGTCGATCTCGACGTGCATCCACGACTCGCGCACCGAGGAGTCCTGGGGCGGCAGGGCGCCGTCGTCGACAACGGCGACGCGCTGGAGCGCACCGGTGATGTCGCGCTCGACGTCGAAGTGGGGGTGCACGACCACGTGCACGTCGCGCAGCTGGCGCGAGAGCTCCATGGTCAGCGAGTCCACGAGGAAGGGCATGTCGTCGGTGACGACCTCCACCACGCTGTGCCCCCCGGCCGACCAGCCGTGGTCGGCGAGGGTCGGGGTGAAGACCCGGACGGTCGCGCGTCCCTGGGGCCGCTGCTGGGCGAGGCGGTAGTGGCTGGCGAGCGCGCCGTACACGTCGCTCTCGCTGCGCTCGGCCACGTCCTCCGCCGCCACGTGGCGGTAGTAGGCCGTCAGCAGGTCGCCCACCTGGTCGTGCGGCGGCCCGCCGCTGCCCCGACCGGAGCGGGCCAGCTCTGCGGCCCGGGAGATGAGCTCGGACTTCTCGAGATCGTGCGTCGTCGTTGACACAGCCCGACCCTAGGACGCGGAGGTGACGTGGACAACACGACACCCGGGCTACAGCTGGGAGCGCAGCTCCCACAGCATCGGGTAGTACTGCACCGGCAGCCGTGAGCGCAGGTACGCCGAGCCGCTGGAACCGCCGGTCCCCGACTTCGCCCCGATCATCCGCTCGACCATCACCACGTGCCGCGCGCGCCAGGACGCGGCCAGCTCGTCGTGCTGGAGCAGCGCCTCGGCCAGCGCCCAGAGCGCCGCGTGGGAGTCGCGGTCGTGGGCCACCGTGTGCAGCGCCTGCGCGATCGCGGCGTCGTCGTCGACCGCGAAGCCGGCGGTGGCCAGGGCCGCGACGAAGGCGTCCCAGAGCGACGGCTCGACCAGGCGCCGCCGCAGCCGCTCCTGCTCGTCCTGGGTCAGCCCCCGGAAGCGCTCGAGGTAGGCCGGGTCCTTGGCGCCGGAGAGGAACTCCAGCTCGCGGAACTGCACCGACTGGAAGCCGCTGGCCGGCGCGAGACGCTGGCGGAACTCCAGGAAGTCCTGCGGGGTCATCGTCTCCAGCACGTCGACCTGCTGGACCAGCGTGCGCTCGATGACGTGCACCCGGCTGAGCAGGTGCTGGGCCCACCACAACCGGTCGCGCCCCGCGCTCGGCGAGAGCAGCGCGTCCCGGGCCGCACCCACCTCGTGCAGCAGCTGCTTGAACCACAGCTCGTAGACCTGGTGGATGGTGATGAACAGCAGCTCGTCGTGGGCCGGCGGGTCGTCGCTGGTGCCCGACTCCGGGTGCTGGGCGTCGAGGAGCTGCGGCAGCCGGAGGTAGCTGCCGTAGGTCAGCTGGGCACCCTGCTCGCCGAAGGACACGAACTGTTCGCTCATGTCCCGAACCTATGCCCGTGCTCGTACCGGCATGATGTCGCCCATGAAGTTCACCCACACGCTCTCGTACGACGCGTCCCCCGACGACGTCTACGCCATGCTGCGCGACCCCGCCTTCCGCGAGCGGGTCCTCGCGGCCCAGGCGGTGGTCTCCTCGGAGGTCACCCTCGAGCCGCGCGACGGGGGCGCCGGCGGCTTCCACCTCGTCGTCGAGCAGGTCCAGGACACCGCCGGTCTGCCGGCCATCGCCCGCAAGATCACCGGCGACACGACCCGTGCGGTCGTCGAGGAGGACTGGGCCGGCCCCTCGGGCGGCACCGTCAGCATCACCGCCCCGGGCAAGCCCACCTCGGCCACCGGCACCGTCGCGCTCGAGGCGGCCGGTGCCGGCACCCGCGAGGTCGTCGAGCTCGACGTCAAGGTCAAGGTGCCGCTGGTCGGCGGCAAGCTCGAGGCGCTGATGGCCGACAACATCGAGAAGGGCCTCGACATCGAGCAGACCGTCGGCATCGCCTGGTTGGCAGGAGAGCGCTGATGACCACCTCGCTCGTCCACGAGCTGACGTACGACGCCCCCCTCGCCGACGTCGCCGCCATGCTGGCCGACCCGGCCTTCCGGGAGGAGGTCAGCCAGGCCCAGGAGGTGCTGCGCCACGACGTGCACCTCGAGCGCACCGACGCCGCGCTGACCGTGCGCGTCGAGCAGGTGCGCACCGCCGACGGGATGCCCTCGTTCGCCCGCAAGATCGTGGGCGACGAGATGGCGATCGTCCAGGAGGAGCGTTGGGCGAGCCCCGAGCGGGGCGACGTCACCGTCACCATCCCCGGCAAGCCGGGGGACGTGACCGGCACGATCACGCTGCGCGAGGACGGCGGCAGCACCACCGAGACCGTCGACCTGACGATCAAGGTGTCGATCCCGCTGGTCGGCGGCAAGGTCGAGAAGCTGGTCGCCGACATCCTGCGCAAGGCGCTCGTCATCGAGAACACCGTGGGGCGCGACTACCTCTCGCGCTGAGCCGGCTCGTCCTCGTCCTCGTCCTGGTCCTCGTCCTGGTCCTCGTGCCGCGAGCGCCACCAGATCACGACGCCGAGCACCAGGAACGGGCCGAAGGCCAGCGCCAGGGTCAGCGCCTTCTCGACGGGGTGCAGCGAACCCAGGTGCAGGGCCGTGGGCGCCAGCACCGTCCAGAGAAAGGTCGCGATCAACATCGCGGCCATCCTCCCCCACTGCCGGTCAGGCGGCGACGTCGAGGTCGAGGTCCTTTGCCGAGCTGCGCGCGGCAATGGGTCCGACTCTGGGGTCCCGGCGTCAGGGACCTGCCCCGCGTGGCCGGCGACGTGACGCAGCAGACGATGCGGGCGGAATGCAGCGGGGGCGGGTGGAGGTTGAGACCGGTATGCCTTCGATCTTCGACCCCCTGACCGCCGGCGCCATGACGCTGCCGAACCGCCTCGTCATGGCCCCGCTGACCCGCAACCGCGCCACCGGCACCGTCCCCGGCGACCTGCACGTCGACTACTACGCCCAGCGCGCCTCCGCCGGTCTGGTCATCACCGAGGGCAGCCAGCCCGTGGCGGAGGGCCAGGGCTACCCGAACACCCCCGGCTTCCACTCCCCCGAGCAGCTCGCCGGCTGGCGCCGCGTCGCCGACGCCGTGCACGCCCAGGGCGGGCGCATCGTCGCCCAGCTCATGCATGCCGGCCGCGTGTCCCACCCCGACAACACCGGCGGCCAGGACGTCGTGGCGCCCTCCGCGCTCGCCGCTCCCGGGGAGATGTTCACGCCCACCGGTGCGCAGCCGCACCCCGTCCCGCGCGCCCTGGACACCGACGAGATCCCCGGCGTCGTCGAGGGCATCGTCCAGGCGGCCCGCAACGCCGTCGAGGCCGGCCTCGACGGGGTCGAGGTGCACGCCGCCAACGGCTACCTGATCCACCAGTTCCTGGCGCCCGGCTCGAACCAGCGCGACGACGAGTACGGCGGCTCCCCCGAGAACCGGGCCCGCTTCGCCATCGAGGTGACCCGCGCGGTCGCCGAGGCGATCGGCGCCGACCGCGTGGGGATCCGGATCAGCCCGGCCCACAACATCCAGGGCGCCACCGAGGAGGACGCCGCGGACGTGAAGGCGACGTACACGCACCTGGTCGAGGCGCTCGCCCCGCTCGGCCTGGCCTACCTCAGCGTCCTCGCCGACCCCCGCCTGGACCTCGTCCAGGACCTGCGCCGCGGCTTCGGCGGCGTTGTCATCGCCAACGACGGCTTCGGCGAGATCACCACCCGCGAGTCGGCGCAGGAGATCCTCGACAAGGACCTCGCCGACGCGGTGGCCGTGGGCCGGCTCTTCATCGCCAACCCCGACCTGCCGCGGCGCTGGGCCGAGGGTGCCGACCTCAACGAGCCCGACTCCGCCACGTTCTACGGCGGCGGCGCCGAGGGTTACACCGACTACCCCGCGCTCGAGGGCTGACCTCGGACGCACGACGCCCCGCCCGGGACTCCCGGGCGGGGCGTTCGTCGTCTGCGGGGCCGGCTCAGCCCATGTAGGGGTAGCGGTAGTCGGTCGCCGGCACGAACGTCTCCTTGATGGAGCGCGGGCTGGTCCAGCGCAGCAGGTTGATCGCGGCACCGGCCTTGTCGTTGGTGCCCGAGGCCCGGCCGCCACCGAAGGGCTGCTGACCCACGACCGCGCCGGTGGGCTTGTCGTTGATGTAGAAGTTGCCGGCGGCGAAGCGCAGCTCCTTGCGGGCCCACGCGATCGCGCCCCGGTCCTGGGCGATGATCGCGCCGGTCAGCGCGTACGGCGCGAACGACTCCATCTGCGCCACCACGGACTCGAACTCGGCGTCCTCGTAGACGTGCACGGCCAGGATCGGGCCGAAGTACTCGGTCGAGAACATCTCGTCGGTGGGCGCGTCGGCCAGCACCACCGTCGGGCGCACGAACCAGCCCACGGAGTCGTCGGTCTGACCGCCGGCGATGATCTCCAGCCCGGGCGTCGAGCGGGCCCGCTCGATCGCCTGCTCGTGCTTGGCGAAGGCGCGCTCGTCGATGACGGCGCCCATGAAGTTCGACAGGTCGGTGGGGTCGCCGACCTTGATCGCCTCCACCTCGGCCACCAGGTCCTCGTGCATCCGCTCCCACACCGAGCGGGCGACGTAGGCGCGGGAGGCCGCTGAGCACTTCTGGCCCTGGAACTCGAAGGCGCCGCGGATCATCGCGGTCTTCACCACCTGCGGGTCGGCGCTGGGGTGGGCGACGATGAAGTCCTTGCCGCCGGTCTCGCCGACGATGCGCGGGTAGGAGCGGTAGCCGGTGATGTTCTCGCCGACCGTGCGCCACAGGTGCTGGAAGGTCGGGGTCGAGCCGGTGAAGTGGATGCCGGCGAGGTCGCGGTGGGTCAGCGCGACCTCGGAGACCTCGAGCCCGTCGCCGGGCAGCATGTTGATGATGCCGGGAGGCATCCCGGCCTCCTCGAGGATCTCCATCGTGATCGAGGCGGCCAGCTGCTGGGTCGGGCTGGGCTTCCACACGACCGTGTTGCCCATCAGCGCCGGCGCGGTCGGCAGGTTGCCGGCGATGGCGGTGAAGTTGAACGGGGTGATCGCGTAGACGAACCCCTCGAGCGGGCGGTGGTCGGTGCGGTTCCAGATGCCGGGGCTGTTCGCGATCGGCTGGTCGGTGAGGATCTGCTTGGCGTAGTGGACGTTGAAGCGCCAGAAGTCGATGAGCTCGCAGGCCGCGTCGATCTCGGCCTGGAAGGCCGTCTTCGACTGGCCGAGCACGGTGGCGGCGTTCAGGCGCTGGCGGTAGGGACCGGCCAGCAGGTCGGCGGCCTTGAGGATGACCGCGCAGCGCTCGTCGAAGGGCAGCGCACGCCAGGCGGGGGCCGCCTCGAGCGCGGCATCGATGGCCTCCTGGGCGTCGGCCTTGGTGGCGTTGTGGGTCACCCCGAGGACGTGCTGGTGGTCGTGGGGCTGCACGACCTTGATCTCGGCGCCGCCGGCCGGGCGCCACTGGCCGCCGATGTAGGCGGGCAGGTCGCGCTGCTCCTTCTCGAGCAGCGCGATCTCGGCAAGCAGCGCCTCACGCTCCGCGCTGCCCGGGGCGTAGGTCAGGTTCGGCTCGTTCACGGGCACCGGCGGGAAGGAGATCGCATCCATGTGGCGACCCTACGACCCTTCGAGCAACCGGTCGATCTCCTGGGTGGCGAACCACGCCAGGTCGTCGTCGGGCTCCGCGCCCGGCTCGACGTCGACGTGCACCGCGACCACGTCGGCCACCACGACCCGCTCGACCCCGTCGTCGACCTCGGCCACGACCACCACGCGCCGCTTCCCGTGGCCGACGAGCTCGGCCGAGGCCACGGCGGCGGTGAGCAGCGCGGCGTACTCGCTCTCCTCGGCGTCGTCCTCCGCCTCGACGGCTCCGGTCCGGGACAGGCCCGCCCCGGAGTGCAGGCGCGCCAGCGCCTGGAGGGACGCGGGCAGGTAGAGGCGGGTCATGGGCGGCTCGGTTTCTTCGTGCGGCGGCCGCGCGGCACCCGGGGTCGGGCGCCCGTCACGGTGTCGAGCAGCTCGTCGAGCGCCTCGGTCAGGCAGGTGCCCAGCACCTCGGCGTCGGGCACCTTGTCGCGGTCGACGGTGAGACCGAAGGACACCCCGCCGTCGTACGACGTCACGCCGATCGCCAGCAGGTGGCCGGGCAGCAGCGGCGGGACGGGGTACGTCGCCACCATCCGGGCGCCGGCGGCGTAGAGCGGGGACTGAGGGCCGGGGACGTTGGTCACGACCAACTGCAGGCCGCGGACGTTCTCCCAGGCCGCCACCCGCGACCCGATCGCGTGGAAGGTGCTGGGCGCGAACCCGGCGATGCCGGCGAGCCGGTTGGCAGCGACGCCCCGACCCGTCTCCTGGTGGCTCTTGAAGGCGTAGGACACCTGGTGCAGACGCACCACGGGGCTCGCCTCGCCGACGGGCAGGTCGACGACGTGGGCCTCGATCTGGCTGCCCAGCGAGGTCGCCTCGAGCTCCCGGTCGATCACCGAGACCGGCACCACGGCCCGGACCCGGCGCAACCCGGCCAGCGACTCGGTGCGGGTCATCAGCCAGCCGCGCAGCCCGCCGGTGATGGTGGCGAGGATGACGTCGTTGACGGTGCCGCCGTGGACCTCGCGGATGCGTTGGTAGTCGGCGAGGTCGGTGTGCACCGACACCACCCGGCGCTGCTGGGAGTGCCGTCCGCTGATCGGGGTCTCCCCCTCGTGGCGGCGCCCGGTGACCGCGCCCAGCACCCGCCCGGCCCGCTCGCCCGCCGCGTCGGCGGTCCGGGCCGCAGCGGCCGACGTGCTGCGCAGCGTCTGGCCCAGCACCCGGGGCCGGGTCAGGTTGTCGCGCACGGCGCCGAGCACCAGGCTCGACGAGGTCGGAGGCCTCCAGGCGTGCCACTCGTCGCCGCCGAGCGACTTGGGCTCCGGGGAGGTGTCGAGCAGCACCTGGGCCAGGTCGACGGTCTCGACGCCGTCGACCAGCGCCTGGTGGGCCTTGTAGAGCAGCGCCACGCGGCCGTCGGCGAGGCCCTCGACGACGTAGACCTCCCAGAGCGGCTTGGTGCGGTCCAGCGGGCGGGAGACGATGCGCGCGACCAGCTCGCGCAGCTGCTCGGGGGTGCCGGGACGCGGCAGCGCGGAGCGGCGTACGTGGTAGCCGAGGTCGAAGTCGGGGTCGTCGATCCACACCGGGTTGGCCAGCCGGCCGGGGACCGGTTGCAGGCGCTGGCGGTAGCGCGGCACGAACGAGATGCGGTCCTCGATCAGCTCGAGCAGCCGTTCGTGGTCGAATCCCGACTCCCCGGGCTCGAAGATCTCCACGGTGGCGTTGTGCCGCGGCGTGGCGGCCGTCTCCTCAGCCAGGAAGGCCAGGTCGCGCGAGCGCACCCGAGTGGTCATCTGGCCAGGCCCCTAACGTCGTCGTGCTTGTCCTGCATGGGATTCTGTCAGAGCCCACCCCCCGCGCGACGGACCTACCACCGGAGGGGATCTCCTCCGGTGGGTGCCGCGCGCCGTGCCCGAGAAGGATGAGCCCCATGCTCCGCGCCCCGATCCGTCCCCGCACCCGTGCCGTCGCCCTCGTGGCGGCCTTCGCCCTGCCGCTGGCGGTGAGCGGCTGCGGGTCCGACGACTCCGGGAGCGAGCCCGACGGCGGCGCGGGCGGCAACGAGGCGGTCAGCATCGAGATCACCGTCGAGGACGGGGTCATCAGCCCCAAGGGCGACCGGGTCGAGGTCGGTGTCGGTCAGGACGTCGTCTTCACGGTGACGGCCGACGCGCCCGGGGAGGTGCACGTCCACTCCACCCCCGAGACCGAGTTCTCCTACGAGGAGGGCACCACCGAGGAGACGCTCACCTTCGAGCGTCCCGGTGTCGTCGAGGTCGAGTCGCACACGATCGACCAGCTGATCGTCCAGCTCGAAGTCTCCTGACGTGACGCTCCTGCTGGGTCCCGCGCTGGGCGACGCCGCACGCACCGTCGAGGCCCACGGCATCGGCGGCGCCAAGGACCTGCCGATCTCCCCCGAGCTGGCCGTCGCCGGCGCCGTGGCGGCCCTGACGATCTCCTTCACGGTCCTCGCCCTGGCCTGGCGCACCCCGCGCTACGCCTCCGAGCACACCCCGGACCACGGCGGCCACCTGCTGCCGGACGTCGCGCAGCGGGTCCTCGACTCCCGGGTGTGGCGCATCGCGCTGCGGGTGGTCGGCCTGCTGTTCTTCGCCTGGGCCGGCATCGCCGCGGTCGCGGGTCAGGACCTGCTGACCAACCCGTTCTTCGGGATGTTCTACGTGTGGTGGTGGGTCGGCATCGTCCCCGCCTCGCTGCTGCTGGGTCCGGTCTGGCGGGCCGTCAGCCCGGTGCGCACCCTCAACCTGCTGCTGGCCAGGGCCTCCGGGTCCGACCCCGAGCGGGGTGTCTTCGCCTACCCCGCCCGGTGGGGCTACTGGCCCGCCGCACTGGGCCTGTTCGCGTTCGTGTGGCTGGAGCTGGTCTACCCCTACTCCACCGAGCTCGGGCCCGTGCGCCTGTGGGCCGCGGTGTACGTCGCGGTGATGCTGGTGGGCGGGGCCCTCTTCGGCAACACCTGGTACGCCCGCGCCGACCCCTTCGAGGTCTACTCCTCGCTGGTCGCCAAGCTGTCGGTGTGGGGCAGCCGCGACGGGCGCGTCCTGGTGCGCTCCCCGTTGTCCAACCTGGCCACGATCGAGGCCCGGCCCGGGCTGGTCGCGGTCGTGGCGGTGCTCTTCGGCAGCACCGGCTTCGACTCCTTCCGCGAGTCGCCCACCTGGGTGCGGTTCCTGCTCAACACCGACGCGATCGCCTCGCGGGACTGGGCGGCCACGCTCGCCGACAACCTCGCGCTGATCGTCTTCTGCGGCGGCGTCGGGCTGCTCTTCGCCGCCGGCACGATGCTCACCGGGGTCGGCTCGGAGCAGCGACGCATCCACCTGCCCGGCCAGTTCGCGCACTCGATGGTCCCGATCATCGTGGGCTACATCGCCGCGCACTACCTGTCGTACTGGATCGAGGTCGGCCAGGACACCCTGATCAAGGCCAGCGACCCGATGAGCACGGGGGCGAACTACCTCGGCACCGGCGACTGGCGGGTCAACTACTGGCTCTCCTACCACCCGACGCTGCTGGCCAACCTCAAGGTGGCCGGCGTCGTGCTGGGCCACGTGGTCGCCGTGGTGGCCGCCCACGACCGGGCGATCACGCTGCTGCCCAAGCGGCACCAGCTCACCGGCCAGCTGCCGCTGCTGGCGCTGATGGTCGGCTTCACCGCCGGCGGGCTCTTCCTGCTCTTCGCGGCCTGACCGCTGCAGCCTGGCCGGCGCCCACCAGGGCGTCGGCCACCTCGGCGACCGCCCGGGTCAGGGGGGACTCGCCCCCCTCGAGCAGGGTGCGCCCGGCGACCAGCGCCCGGTCCACCCCGGGCCGGTCCTCGGGCAGGAAGTGCAGCGACGCCGGCGCGACGAAGCCGCGCACCATCCCCGCGACCTCTTCCCGGGTCCAGCCCAGGCTGGGCCGCATCTGGTTGACCACGAGCCGCACCGGGGTGCCGGGCCAGCGCTCCCCCAGCTCGACCAGGCCCCGCGCCAGCCGCGACAGGCCCACCGGGTCGGCCGTGCCGACCGCGAGCACCTCGTCGGCGACCTCGAGCGCGCCGAGCGTCAGGGCGTTGCGCGAGGGCCGGCCCCCGACGTCGGCGGCCGGGTCGTCCTCGAGGTCCGCGCCGACGTCGACCACCACGTGCCCGCCGACGCGCCCGAGCTCGAGCAGGTGCTCCAACGCCCCCGGTCGCACCTCGCTCCACCGGTCCGGACGGGGCAGGCCGGTGACCACGCGCAGGTGCGGGCCCAGCGAGCGCTGCACCGACGACAGCCGTTCCTCCAGCACGCCCGCGGTGGCGAGCCGGGCCGCAGCCAGCAGCCCCGAGACCTCGTCCAGGACGCCGAGCTGCTGGGCGATGCTGCCCGCGTGCGGGTCGGCGTCGACGAGCAGGGTCTCCTCCCGCCGGCGCGCCAGCTCCGAGGCGAGCGCCACGGCCACGGTGCTGCGTCCGGGCGCGCCGGCGGGCCCCCACACGGCCAGCACCCGGCCGGGTCGGGGGACGCTGGCCGGCGGCCCGGCCCCGACGTCGTACGCCGGCGCGGCGGCGACGCGGGTCGGCTCCGGCTGCACCTCGGGGGCGGTGACGGCGTCGGCGACGGTGTCGACACGTCCCTCGGGCACCAGCGTGCGGACCCCGATGCGGGAGGCGCGCAAGCGGGCGGTGTCGGGGGCCACGGTGCTCGGCACCACCGCGACCGGTCGGACCTCGTAGTGGTGCAGCAGGTCGACGGCGGAGGCGTCCAGGCCGTGGGCGTCCAGACCGAGCACGGCCACGTGCGCCTGACCGGCCGAGGCCGCGGCGAGCAGGTCGTCGACGTCGACGCAGCGCTTGAGCAGCACGACGCCGCTGCGGGCGTTGAGCGCCTCGACGGCCGTGCTCTCCCAGGCGGCGCCGGCGGCGGCGACCAGCACCACCACCGGGTCGGAGCTCCCTGGCCCCTGCACCGGACCCGCCACCGGACCCGTCACTGGGCCCTCGAGATCAGGACGGTCGGCTCCCCGAGCCGGCCCAGCAGTGCGACGTAGGCGTCGGCGTCCTCCGCCGGCACGGCCACCACGACGCGCCGCTGGCCGGAGGAGCCGAAGCCCCCGTCTGGGGTGCTGGCGTCGACCACGGTGACGTCGGCGAGCACCGGGCCCGGGTCGAGCCGGACCTTGCGGCCGTCGGCGTCGCGCCCGGTGGCCAGCAGGTAGACGTCGACGGTGGTGCCCGCCCCCAGGTCGGGCAGCCGCTCGGGGTCGACCGAGAGCGGGAGCTCGACGCGGGCGGCCCCCTCGGCGGGACCGAGGGCCGCCGCCGGCACCAGCTCCCCCGCGGTGACGGGGCGCACGAGGGTCGCGTCGGCGGGCAGCTCGTCGTCGGCACCCAGGTACCCCGCCTGCGCCTGCGCGTCGTCGAAGCGGACCCGCTGCGCGACCAGGTCCTCGGGCTCCAGCCGCTGGCCGACCCCGAGGTCGCTGCCGGCGGCCCAGACGGTGACCATGTCGTCGGCGGCCGCGAGCAGCCGCGCACCGAGCAGCACCGAGGCGGCGACCAGCGCGACACCGACCCACAGCCGCGGGTCGCGCCACCCCGGTCGGGTGCTGCGCACGGCGGGCGGGACGACGGAACTGCTCGCTGGTTCGGCCTTCACGGCCGGCATCATGCCCACTCCGGCCGCTCCTCTCACCTGCTCCTCCACAGGCCCCGCCCCTCCCCGCCCCCGGCCGAGCGGTCACTTCTGCACCATCGACAGGTCAGTTGTGCACCATCCAGAGGTCAGTTCTGCACCTGGGTCGGTGCATTAGTGACCGCTCGGTGGTGCAAAAGTGACTGCTCGTCCCTGGGTGGGCGGCGCGGACCACCCGTCCACAGGCGCCGGGTCGCTGCCCCGTACCGGAGCCCGCAGGTGCGACGATGGGGCCATGTCCGGCACGCCCCGCTTCCTCACCCTCGCCGACGTCGCGGAGGTCCTCAACACCTCCAGCGCCCAGGTCTACGCCCTGGTGCGCCGCGGCGACCTCCCGGCGATCAAGATCGGCGGGCGTGGGCAGTGGCGGGTGGAGTCGGCCCAGCTCGAGCAGTTCATCGAGCGGATGTACACCGAGACCCGCACCTTCGTCGACGAGCACCCCTACGTCGAGGCCGAGCGGCCGGAGTAGTCGGGCCGGGCGGCCCGGGCGGGACGGTCGCCCTCAGCCGACCTCGGGTCGCAGCGTGATCTCCACGCGCTCCTCGGACCCGTCGCGCAGCACCGTGAACTCGATCGTCTCCCCGGACTGGTGGGCGCGGATGGCCACGATCAGCGCGATCCCGTCGGTGACCCGGTCGCCGTCGACCTCGACCACCAGGTCGCCCTTCTCCAGCCCGCCGTCCTCGGCGGCGCTGCCGTCGACGACCTCCTCGATCCGGGCCCCCCGGCCGTCCTCGCGGCCGGTCTGGACCTGGGCGCCGATGACGGGGTAGCGGGCCTCGCCGGTGCGCAGGATCTGGTCGGCGGTGATCTTGACCTGCTCCATCGGGATCGCGAACCCGACCCCGATGTTGCCGGAGCTGCCGCCGCCGAAGCTGCCGCCGCCGGTGGTGGCGATCGCGGAGTTCACGCCCACGACCTGGCCGAGCAGGTTCACCAGCGGTCCGCCGGAGTTGCCGGGGTTGATCGCGGCGTCGGTCTGCACCGCGTTGATGTACGACGACTCGTTGGCCGAGTCGCCCGTGGTGACGGGGCGCTGGAGCGCGCTGACGATGCCGGAGGTCACCGTCGAGCTCAGCCCCAGCGGCGAGCCGATGGCCACCACGGTCTCCCCGACCCGCAGGGCCGAGGAGGCGCCCAGCGACGCGGGCTCCGTGCCCTCGAGCCCGGGGACCGCGAGCACGGCGAGGTCGTAGACGGGGCTGCGGCCCACCACGCTGGCGGCGTACCGGCTGCCGTCCTGGTCGACGACCTGGATCTTCCCGCCGTCGGCGGCGTCGGCGACGACGTGGTTGTTGGTGATGACGTGGCCCTGGCGGTCCAGGATGAACCCCGAGCCGGTGGCGCCCTCGTCGTCGGAGCCGAACTCGGCGACGATCTGCACGGTCGCCGGCAGCAGCGTCTCGGCGACGGCGGCGACGGAGCCGTCCTCGGCCTTCAGGGGTGCCCTCGAGATCGTGTCGACCCCCGCGAGGCCCTCGCCCACCGTCCCGAGGTCGTCCCGGTCGATCACCGTGATGACCGCACCTCCCACCAGGCCACCGACCAGGCCCACGAGGAGGGCGAGCGCGGTCACCAGCGGCCACACCCAGCCGCTGATCCGGGCCCGCGGAGCGGGCGGGGCCGCCGGGCGGGGAGCCGGCGCCTGCCCGTAGCCGGCGTACGGCGCGGGCGGCGGGCCCAGCAGCGGCTCGGGGGCCGGGGCGGGGAGCGGCGCCGGGGCCGGGGACTGCTCCGGGTACGGCGGCTGCTCGTCGTCACTCACCCACCCATCATCCCCTGAGCCAGGCAGCCGGTGCTCCCCCCGGCCCGGGTGGTCCCCGCCGGACCGCGCGGACCGGGTGCGGGATCAGGGACGGGTGGCGTTGCGGGCGGGCGTCACGCTGGGCCCGTACGTCGGCACGGTGACCGAGGTGACCGGCACCTGGCGACCCGGGGTGGGTGCGTCCGCGGGGGCGGCACCGAAGGCGAGCAGCCCGAGCACGGCGACCCCGGCGGCGCCACCGACGGTCGCGGCGACCCCGCCGGCTCGGCGGTGGCGGCTGGGGGCCTGGTCGCCGAGGGAGAGGTAGGCGTCACCCAGGACGGCGCCGCTCAGCAGGGCCCCCTTGAGGTGGTCCGGCGCGCCGGACGTGGGAGCCGCTCCCAGCCGCGTCTTGACCGCGCCGAGGCGCTCGACCAGGTCGCGGCACAGGTGGCAGCCGTGGACGTGGGTCCACAGCCGCTCGGCCTCCTCG
This sequence comes from Nocardioides dokdonensis FR1436, assembly GCF_001653335.1. Taxonomy (NCBI): domain Bacteria; kingdom Bacillati; phylum Actinomycetota; class Actinomycetes; order Propionibacteriales; family Nocardioidaceae; genus Nocardioides; species Nocardioides dokdonensis. The sequence goes on along the minus strand of NZ_CP015079.1, from coordinate 2,273,410 downwards.
GGGGCGACGTGGCCGTCGAGGAGGGCGCTGGCGCGGCTGCCGAGGTGTCCGATCACCGGGCGCCCCCCGGGACGCCGGGCAGCGTGACGAGGCCGGGCACGACCGGTCCGGCGAAGCGCGAGCGGCCGTTGGCGGGGGCCCGGTGGGCCAGCGCGCTGCGCAGCATCGCCCGGCCGCGGTGGATCCGGCTGCGCACCGTGCCGAGCTTCGCGTCGAGGATGTGGGCGATCTCCTCGTAGCTCAGCCCCTCGACGTCGCAGAGCACGACCGCGGCGCGGAAGTCGGGGGGCAGCGTCGCGAGCGCGCGCTCGATGTCGTCGTCGAAGCGCTGGTCGGCGTACGCCGCCTCGGGGGCCGGCGAGCTGCTGGTCAACCGGGCCGCCCGCTCGTCGGAGAGCGCGTCGAAGCGGATCCGCTGCTTGCGCCGGGCCTGGTCGAGGAAGAGGTTCGTGGTGATGCGGTGCAGCCAGCCCTCGAAGGTGCCCGGTGTGTAGGAGTCCAGCGCGCGGAAGACCCGCACGAAGACCTCCTGGGTCAGGTCCTCGGCGTCGTGCCGGTCCCCGGTGAGCCGGTAGGCCAGCCGGTAGACGCGGTCGGAGTGGTCCTCGACGATCCGCTCCCACGACAGGGCCGGGTCGGGCTGCTGGGTGCTGGTCATGGCTGTCTCCTGGGAGCGGTGCCTGCTGCCCACGGCGTGGACCTCTCTCACGCTAGGGCCTCTTGCTGAGGGGAGTCTGTGAACCTCGTCGCCTCGTCCAACGAGCGGCACCGGGGTGGTGTTCCCCGGTCTCGGGCCCGCACCGCGATAGGTTGAGCGCGACCGCGCGGGCGCCTGGCCGCGCGCCACGTCTGCAGGAGGCTCGTCATCACCACGCCGATCACGCCCGCCAGCTGGTCCCACGCGGAGGCGTTCGTCCCCGAGGACGACGTCCTGGCCGCTGCGCGCTCGCGCGCCGAGGAGGTCGGCGTCGTGCCGATCAGCCCTGGCGGCGGCGCATCGCTGCGCTTCCTCGCCTCGATCCTCGAGGCCCGCGCGGTCGTCGAGATCGGCACCGGCACCGGGGTCTCCGGGCTCTGGCTGCTGCGCGGCATGCGCGGCGACGGTGTGCTGACCACCGTCGACATCGAGGCCGAGCACCAGCGCCTGGCCCGGCAGTCCTTCACCGAGGCCGGCATCGCCACCCAGCGCGCCCGGACCATCTCAGGCTCCGCGCTGGAGGTGCTGCCGCGCCTGACCGACGGCCACTACGACCTGGTCTTCTGCGACGGCGACAAGCGCGAGTACTCCGCCTACCTCGCCGAGGCGATGCGGCTGCTGCGCCCCGGCGGCGTGGTGGCCTTCGACAACGCCCTGTGGCACGACCGGGTCGCCGACCCGGCGCAGCGCGACGACGAGACGGTCGCCATCCGCGAGCTCGGTCGCGCCGTGGCCGCCCACGACGGGCTGCTCTCGGTGCTGCTGCCGGTCGGCGACGGCCTGCTGTGCGCCAAGAAGGTCTGGAGTCCCGAGGACGAGGACTAACCCTCGAGCTCGGCGGCCTGCTCCTCGGAGATGATCGACACGTACCACCGGTGGCCCCACTCCGAGCCACGGACCGGGTCGCCCGCCTCGATGCCTTGGCTCGGGACGTCCTTCGGCGCGGGTCGTGAACCCACGACGTAGATGTTCCACGACTGGCCGAGGTGCTCCTCGGTCGGGCTGAGCGTCAGTGAGGCGTCCGGGGCGTGCTCGGTCCAGGGCAGGGGGTAGCCCTCCTCCTCGTACCAGCCGAAGCCGCCGTCGGCGGTGCTGAAGCGGTCCACTCCCTTGGCGAACTGGATGCCCTCCTGCCACTGGCCCTCGTAGGAGACGCTGTAGGTGCGCCCGGCCACCAGGAAGTCCTCGCCCTCGCCCTCGACGACCCCGAGGAAGGCCTGCTCCGGGTGGGCGACCGGGGTGGGGATCGTGTACCTCTTCGCCTTGCTGGTGCGGACCAGCCTCTTGCGCTTGTACTCCTTGACGCGGAACGAGTAGGTCTCGCCGTGCTGGAAGTCGTGGTCGACGCCGGAGAACGACGCGTAGCCGTAGGACTGGGTCTCGGTGGCTCTGTCGCCGTCGACGAACGCCCGGTACGTGTGGCCCTTCCGGACCCCCTTGAACTGCAGGCTCACCACGCGCCAGCCCCAGTGGTAGCCGGCACCGCCGCACTCGCACGAGACCCCGACGGTCGTGACCTTCAGAGGCTTGGTGCGGGACCGGTCCGCGGTCGAGTCCGCGGCCGGCGCGCTCGACGACGGCTCGGCGGCCTGAGCCGGGGCGAGGCTCAGTCCCGCGAGGAGCAGGGTGAGGGACGTGACGACGCCGGCGAGGCGGGTCAGGGGCGTGGTGGGCACAGGGGCTCCTTCGGGGGTGGGAGGCTGACCCTGTCAGCCGCCCGGCGGCCCCTGCGGCCGGAACCGCGATCCCGGACGATCCCGAACAGCTGTCGGGAGCGGCGGCTACCCCTCGTCGCGGGCGGTCGGCGTGAAGCCGTCCCAGCCCTCGGCCACGGCCACGATCTCGCAGGCCTCGATGAGCACCGGCGCGCTGCCGACGATCACGGACCCGGGCGCGTCGGCGGCGCCGGCGGTGAACGTCTCCTGGAAGGCCGTGCGGGCCTCGTCGGTGGCGAAGACGTAGCAGCCCTCGAACCACTGCCCCGGCACCATCCGCCAGGTCTTGAAGCACAGTCCCGACTGACCGGTGAACTTCGCGTGCGAGGTGGTCTCGACGTAGGTCGCCAGCTCGGCGCCGACGCCCTCGCGGGCGTCGGTGAGCGACCAGCGCACGGTCAACCCCTTCATGGGCGCTGCTGCCCCTCGCCGACACCGGCCAGCGGATCCGCGGAGCCCAGCCAGCTCAGCAGCGCGCGGGCGCCGAAGCCGGTGGGCCCGGTGCTGTACTCGTGCACGTCGACCGGCGAGTCGCCGACCGAGGCGATGTCGAGGTGCGCCCACGGCACGTCGCCGGTGAAGTGGCGCAGGAACAGCGCCGCGGTGATCGCACCCGGGCCGCCCCCGGCGTTGTCGGCGTCCGCGACCTCGGAGGCGATGCGCTCCTCGTAGACGTCGGCCAACGGCATCCGCCACAGGGTCTCCCCCGAGTCCTCGGCCGCTGCGGCGAGGTGGGCGGCCAGGGCCTCGTCGTCGGCGAAGTAGCCGCCGGTGCGCAGGCCCAGCGCGACCTTCATCGCACCGGTGAGGGTGGCGACGTCGACGATCGCGGCGGGCTGCAGCCGCGCGACGCCGTACGCGAGCGCGTCGGCCATCACGAGCCGACCCTCGGCGTCGGTGTTGGTGACCTCGGAGGTGCGCCCGCCGTAGTGGCGCACCACGTCGCCGGGGCGCATGGCGCTGCCGGAGACGGCGTTCTCTGCCGCGGGGACCAGGCCGACGACGCGGACCGGGCAGCCGACGGCGCCCAGGGCCGCCATGGTGGCGATCACCACGGCCCCGCCGGTCATGTCGCGCTTCATGGTGGCCATGCCCTCGGCGGGCTTGATGGACAGACCGCCGGTGTCGAAGGTGATGCCCTTGCCGACGAGCACCACGGTCGGGGTCTTCTTCGAGGCGCCCGGCGGGGTGTAGTCGAGTCGGATCAGGCGCGGCGGGCTCGCGGAGGCCTGGCCCACGCCCAGGACGCCACCGAAGCCCTCGTCGGCCAACCGGTGCTCGTCCCAGATCTCGACGTCCAGACCGGCGCGGCCGGCGGTCTCGACCGCCTGCTGGGCCAGCCAGGCCGGGTTCTTCAGGTTCGAGGGGACCGTGGCCAGCAGGCGGGCCTGCCACCCGGCACCGGCGATGGCCAGGGCGCGGGCGAGCACCTGGCGGTGCTCGGCGGTGTCGCCGACGCCCGCGAGCACGGCCCGACGCACCGGCGGCTGCTCGGGGTCGCGGCTCGACCAGCTGAACCCGAACGAGCCGAGCACCAGGCCGACGACGAACGCCTCCAGCCCGGCTGTCATCCCCGCAGGTCCGGCGGCGGCCGGCACCGAGGTGGCGACCGCCTCGCGGTTGCGCACGGCGCGCGCCAGGGCTGCGCCGGCGCGCCGCAGGTCGACGGGGCGCTGCTGGCCCACTCCCACCAGGAGCACCCAGCGCAGCTGGGCGTTCTCGGGGCCGCCGAGCGGCACGGGGACCCGGATGACCTCCCCGACCGCGCCGGTGGCCTCCTCGAGGTCCAGGACCGCGAGCAGGTCGAGACCGAGCCCGTCGGACAGCTCGGCGGCACCGGGACCCAGCACGGGGCCGGTCCTGGGCTCGTCGCTGCCCGCTCGATTGGAGTCGCCGGCACCGTCCTGCGGGCTCTCGGCCGGCAGGACGGGGACGGCGACCACGTCGACGCCCAGGACGGCGTACGGCCCGAGGTCGCTGAGAGCGACCTCGGGCGGGGCGACCTGGGGCGGGAGGTGGTCGGCGGTGGGGGCGGGCATCAAGCGGGACGCGGCCGGCTCAGCCGACGACGCCCTTGAGGGCGTCACCCAGCGCCGTTGCTTCGTCCTTGTTGAGCTCTACGACGAGGCGGCCTCCACCTTCGAGGGGAACGCGCATCACGATGCCGCGTCCTTCCTTGGTGACCTCCAGCGGACCGTCGCCCGTCCGCGGCTTCATCGCCGCCATCCGGCACCTCTTCCCATTCGTGCGTGCACAGGTGCGGACCCCGGTCGAGGACCCGAGTCGCGCGTGAATCTTTATTATCCCCTATCGCCGCGGTGACCGACACCACAGGGTTCACCCCCGGGCGTCGACGCGACCCGGACACCGCTCGCGGCGTCGGTCGGGCAGACTCGGACCATGACCTCCGAGACCCCCGCCACCGGCACCCCGGACAGCCCGGCTCCGACCGTCCTGCTCAGCACCGCGGACGGCGTCGCGACGATCACGCTGAACCGACCCGGCGCCATGAACAGCCTCGACAACGCCACCAAGGACCTCCTGCTGGAGACGGTGCGCGGCGTGGCTGCGGACCCCGAGGTGCGCTGCGTGGTGCTCACCGGGACCGGGCGCGCGTTCTGCACCGGGCAGGACCTCAAGGAGCACATCGAGCTGCTCGAGAACGGGGGCAGCGACGCGCTGTTCCGCACCGTCGACGAGCACTACAACCCGCTGGTCACGCTGATCGCCCAGATGGACAAGCCGGTCGTGGCCGCGGTCAACGGCGTGGCCGCCGGCGCGGGGGCGTCCCTGGCGATGGCCTGCGACATGCGGATCGTGGCCGACACCGCGGGCTTCAACCTCGCCTTCGCCGGCGTCGGCCTGTCCTGCGACACCGGCGCCTCGATCCACCTGCCGATCCTGGTGGGCCGCGCGAAGGCGATGGAGCTGCTCTACTTCCCGCGCACCGTCCCGGCCGCCGAGGCCCTCGAGCTGGGCCTGGCCACGACGGTGGTGCCCGCGGACGCTCTCGGCGACGAGGTCGCCGCGCTGGCGGCCCGCCTGGCCGCCGGGCCGACCCTGGCCTTCGGCGCGATGCGCCGCTCGGTGGCGCACTCGGCCAGCCACGGCTTCGAGGAGTCGCTGGCCTTCGAGAGCGCGATGATGACCCGCACCGGCGCCAGCGAGGACCACCGCGGGGCCGTCGAGGCGTTCGTGGCCAAGCAGCGGCCGCAGTTCCGGGGCCGCTGAGGAGCCGGTCGGCTCAGACCGTGGCCGACCAGTAGGCCCAGGTGAAGACCGCGACGCCCACGACCATCCCGACGTGGGCGAGCACGGAGAGCCCGGGACCGGCCGACCAGGTGTCCTCGGTGCCGGCCTGGGCGTGCTTGCCCTTCGAGGGCAGCCAGCGCGCGAGGATCACCAGCCCGACCAGGGCCACGACCCACCACAGGCCCAGCGCGACGATGCCGAGCAGCGACCCGCCGAGGGCGGTGTCGTCGGGTGCGACGAGGAAGACCACCCACAGCACCAGCGCCAGGGCGCCGGCGCCGGTGTGCACCGCGAGCCAGCGGCGACCCACGTCGAGGCGCCGCGCGGCACCGTCGGAGGGCCCGAGGCGCACGCGGGTGAGCACGACGACGACCGCCGCAAGGGCGGTGAGGACGTAGACGACGACCTGGGACGACACGGGCGTGAGTGTGCCCTACGCGTCGTTCGCCGCGCCACGCTCCCCGCCGTCCGGCGCGTCGCGCTCCTCGGGGCCCACCTCGACGCGGCCCTCCTCCAGCTGCGCGGCGAGCCGGTCGAGCAGCGCGTCGACCTCCGACATCCGGTAGCCGCGGAAGGCCAGCGAGAAGCGCACCCGGCGCAGGTCCGCACCCACGAGGCGGCCCGCCGGGACGAGCACGTCGGGCCGGTCGTCGTACTCCGCCGCGAGCGGGGTGCCGCGCCCGGCGGCGACCGTCGCGATCGCACCCATCACCAGCACCAGCAGGATCGCGAAGAACCACATCATGGCCGCGGGTCCTCCTCCTGCACCGCCAGGACGTGGCGCACCGCCTCCTCGACGTCGTCGGTGAGGAAGAGCAGGTCGAGGTCGGTCTGCGAGATCTTGCCGTCGGCCAGCACCGTCTCGCGCAGCCACGACAGCAGCCCGCTCCAGTAGTCGACGCCGATGAGGGCGATCGGGAAGCGGGTGACCTTCTGCGTCTGCACCAGCGTGATCGCCTCGAACAGCTCGTCGAGGGTGCCGACGCCGCCGGGCAGCACCACGAAGCCCCGGGAGTACTTCACGAACATCGTCTTGCGCACGAAGAAGTAGCGGAAGTTGATGCCCACGTCGACCCACTCGTTGAGCCCCGCCTCGAAGGGCAGCTCGATGCCCAACCCGACACTGGTGCCGCCGGCGTCGCAGGCGCCCTTGTTGGCCGCCTCCATCGCGCCGGGACCGCCACCGGTGATGACCGCGTAGCCGGCCTCGGCCAGCAGCCGGCCGGCCCGCTCGGCCTGCGCGTACGTCGGGTGGTCGGCGGCGGTGCGCGCGGAGCCGAAGACGCCGATCGCCGGGCCCAGCTCGGCCAGGGCGCCGAAGCCCTCCACGAACTCGCTCTGGATGCGCATCACGCGCCACGGGTCGGTGTGCACCCAATCACTGGGCTGGTGGGAGTCGAGGAGCCGCTGGTCGGTCGTGGTCGCCTCGCTGCGACGGGTGAAGACCGGCCCCGTGAACCGTCCGCGCAGACGCGACACCTCAGGCCCCCGCCCGCTCGGCGGGACCGGCAGGCCCGGCGGTGAGCCAGGCGCGCAGCGCCCGCTCGCAGTGCTCGATCTCGGCGACCGGCACGTGCTCGTCGGCCTTGTGGGCGAAGAGCGGGTCGCCGGGCCCGTAGTTGACGGCCGGCACGCCGAGCGCGGTGAAGCGGGCGACGTCGGTCCAGCCGAACTTGGGGGCGACCCGGCCGCCGACGGCCTCGAGGAACTGCTGGGCCGCGGGCCGGTCGAGCCCGGGCATCGCGGCGGCGCCGAGGTCGGTGAGGGTGACGTCGTACCCCTCGAAGAAGTCGCGCACGAACGCCTCGGCCTCGACGGTGGAGACGTCGGGGGCAAAGCGGTAGTTGACCTCGACCACGCACTCGTCGGGCACCACGTTGCCGGCCACTCCCCCGCGGATCGCGACGGCGTTGAGTCCCTCGTGGTACTCCAGCCCGTCGATGACCGGGCGCCGCGCCTCGTAGGCGTTGAGCCGCGCCAGCACGTCGGCGGCGCCGTGGATGGCGTTGACGCCCTTCCAGGAGCGGGCGGAGTGGGCGCGCTCGCCGGTCGTGCGCACCTCGACGCGCAGGGTGCCCTGGCAGCCGGCCTCGACGCCGGCGTTGGAGGGCTCCATCAGGATGGCGAAGTCGGCCTCGAGCAGGTCGGGGCGCTCCTCGGCGACCCGCTTCAGCCCGTTGAACTCCTCCTCGATCTCCTCGGCCTCGTAGAGCACGTAGGTCACGTCGCGCACCGGCTCGGGCACGGTGGCGGCCAGGCGCAGGATGACCGCGTCGCCGCCCTTCATGTCGCAGGTGCCGAGCCCGTGCAGGATGCCGGTCTCCTCGTCCATCCGGCTCGGGAAGTTGCCGTTGACGGGCACGGTGTCGAGGTGGCCCGCGATCACCACCCGCTCGCCGCGGCCCAGCTCGGTGCGAGCCACGACCGTGTGGCCCAGGCGCGTCACGCTCAGGTGCGGCAGCGCGGTCAGCGCCGTCTCCACGGCGTCGGCGATGCGCTGCTCGTCGCGGCTGACCGACTCGATGTCGCACAGCTGACGGGTCAGCGTCACCACGTCGGTGTCGAGGTCGAGCACGGGGGTCGGGCCGGTCGCCGTACGGCTGCCAGAGCTGGTCATGCCCCCATCCAACCAGCCGCTCCTCCACCCCGCGGCGGGTGCGCGCCGCCGACCCCGAAGGTTCATCGGCCGGCCGCTGAAACTCCTGGGTGGACGATGAAGCTTCATCGGCCCGGCGGCAGGTTCATCGGCCGGCCGACGAAACCCCCCTGGCCCACAATTGAAACGCGTTCTAGTCTGCGGACCATGCGCAACGGACTCGTCCTGTTCACCTCGGACCGCGGCATCACCCCGGCAGCCCTGGCGATGGCCGCGGAGGAGCGAGGGTTCGACACGTTCTACGTGCCCGAGCACACCCACATCCCGGTACGCCGCGAGGCCGCGCACCCCGGCACGGGCGACGAGACGCTGCCCGACGACCGCTACACGCGCACCCTCGACCCGTGGATCTCGCTGGCCACCGTGGCCGCGGTGACCAGCCGGATCCGGTTGTCCACGGCCGTGGCGCTGCCGGTGGAGTCCGACCCGATCACCCTGGCCAAGCAGATCGCCACGCTCGACCACCTCTCCGGGGGCCGCGTCGAGATCGGCGCCGGATTCGGCTGGAACACCGACGAGCTGGCCGACCACGGGGTGCCTGCCGAGCGTCGCCGCACCGTCCTGAAGGAGTACGTCGAGGCGATGCGCGCGCTGTGGACGCAGGAGGAGGCGGCCTACGACGGCGAGTTCGTCTCGTTCGGGCCGTCCTGGGCGTGGCCGAAGCCGGCGCGGCACGTGCCGCTCGTCATCGGCGCCGGCGGCGGGCCGAAGACGTTCGCCTGGATCGCCCGGCACGCCGACGGCTGGATGACCACCCCGCAGCAGCGCGACATCACCGCCCAGATCGGCGCGCTCCAGCAGGCCTGGGCCGACGCCGGGCGCACCGGCCGGCCCGACGTGCGCATCCTGATCGCCTTCAAGCCCGACCCCGACGACCTCGTCGCCTGGGCCGAGGCCGGGGCGACCGAGCTCATCTGGGGGGTCCCGGACAAGGAGCCCGACGAGGTGCTCGCCAGCCTCGACCGGCTCACCAGCCGCCTGGGCCTGGCCCCGGAGCCGCTCCTCGGGTGACGGGGCAGGACCCCCCATCTGGGTCACGCACGAGGGCGCCGGGGCGCCTAGCGTGGCAGGAGCCCACCCCACCCACGGAGGCTCCGATGACCCTGCAGACACCCTCGATCCTCGGCGCCGGCGAAGGTGAGCACTGGCACTTCCTCAACACGCTCCAGACCCTTAAGGTCGACGGCGCGCGCAGCGACGGGGCCAAGACGGCGCTGGTCTTCGAAGGCCCACGGGGCTTCGGGCCGCCGTTGCACAGCCACGACGTCGAGGACCGCGAAGGTCTTCCAGGTCTCCACACCCGCCCAGTTCGACGACTTCGTGCGCACCCTGGGCACTGCTGCCGAGAGCGCCACGATCCCCGAGCCTCGTGAGGTCGACGGGGCCCGGGTGGCGGAGGTCGCTGCCCAGTTCCGGATCCAGCTCCTGGGCCCGCCCCCGCCGCCCCTCGACTGACCTCAGGTCTTCGCCACCGCCACGGTCGCCTTCTCGCCGTCGCCGACCAGCACCGACGTCCCCGGGTGGTCGACGTTGGAGGACACCTCGTAGGCCGTGGTCAGCGTCTCGGCCATGATCAGCTCGCGGTGGGTCGAGGCGGCCGCCTGCACCGCCGGCGAGCCGGCGATCGTGAGGCCGATCCGGTCGGAGACCTCGAAGCCGGCGTCGCGGCGGGCCTGCTGGATCGCGCGCACCAGGTCGCGGGCCAGGCCCTCGGCGGCCAGCTCGTCGGTGACCACGGTGTCGAGCACCACGAAGCCACCGCCGGGCAGCATCCCGACCGCGTCGGAGTCCTCGGCGGAGCCGGCGACGGTCTCGAGCGTGAACTCGCCCTCGACCAGCACCAGCCCACCGGCGGTGACGGTGCCGTCCTCGGCCACCGACCAGTCCCCCGACTTCGAGCCCTTGATGGCCTGCTGCACGTCCTTGCCCAGGCGCGGTCCGGCCGCGCGCGCGTTGACGCTCAACCGCTGCGAGACGCCGTACGACGCCGCCTCGGGCGCATCGACGCCGAGCAGTCGCACCGTCTTCACGTTGACCTCGTCGGCGACGATCGACTCGAAGCCCTCGAGCGCCGCGGGGTCGGTGACGACCACGGTCAGCGTCGACAGCGGCAGCCGGTTGCGCAGCGCGCGGGCCTTGCGCAGCGCGGAGGTGGCCGAGCAGACCTCGCGGACCTGGTCCATGGCCGCGACCAGCGCCAGGTCGTCGGGGCCGGCGGGCAGCTCGTCGGGCGTCGGCCAGTCGGTCAGGTGCACCGAGCGTCCCCCGGTCAGGCCGCGCCAGATCTCCTCGGTCGCCAGCGGCATCAGCGGTGCGGTGGCGCGGCAGACCGTCTCGAGCACCGTGTGCAGGGTGTCGAAGGGCTCGGAGTCCGTGGCGTCCCAGAACCGCTCGCGCGAGCGACGGATGTACCAGTTGGTCAGCACGTCGAGGAAGGAGCGGGTGGCGTCGCACGCGTCGGCGACGGCGTAGGCGTCCAGCGACGTGGTCATCTGCTCGACGAACTGCCCGCACTTGGCCAGCAGGTAGCGGTCCAGCGGGTCCGTCGAGGCGGTGGAGCGCTGGGCGTCCACGGACCCGGCGTTGGCGTAGAGGCTGAAGAAGTACCAGCTGTTCCACAGCGGGATCAGCACCTGGCGCACCGAGTCGCGGATGCCCTGCTCGGTGACCACGAGGTTGCCGCCGCGCAGGATCGGGCTCGACATCAGGAACCAGCGCATCGCGTCGGCACCGTCGCGGTCGAACACCTCGCGCACGTCGGGGTAGTTGCGCAGCGACTTGCTCATCTTGTTGCCGTCGGAGCCGAGCACGATGCCGTGGCTGATGCAGTTCTCGAAGGCCGGCTTGTCGAACAGCGCGGTCGCGAGGATGTGCAGCGTGTAGAACCAGCCGCGGGTCTGGCCGATGTACTCGACGATGAAGTCGGCCGGGAAGTGCCCGGGCTGACCGTCCTTGCCGCTGAACCACTCGGCGTTCTCGAACGGGTAGTGCACCTGGGCGTAGGACATCGACCCGGAGTCGAACCACACGTCGAGCACGTCGGGCACCCGGCGCATCATCGACCGACCCGTCGGGTCGTCGGGGTTGGGCCGCACCAGGTCGTCGACGTAGGGGCGGTGCAGGTCGGGCTCGCCGGCCTTGTTGCGCGGCAGGTCGCCGAAGTCGCGCTGGATCTCGGCGAAGGAGCCGTAGACGTCGAGTCGCGGGTAGGCCTCGTCGTCGCTCTTCCACACCGGCACCGGGGAGCCCCAGAAGCGGTTGCGGGTGATCGACCAGTCGCGGGCGTTCTCCAGCCAGCGACCGAACTGGCCGTCCTGGATGTGGTCGGGGACCCAGTTGATCTGCTGGTTCAGCTCGAGCATCCGCTGCTTGATCGCGGTGACCTCGACGAACCACGACGAGACGCCCTTGTAGATCAGCGGCTCGCGGCAGCGCCAGCAGTGCGGGTAGGAGTGGTCGTAGCTCTCGCGGCGCAGCAGGATCGTGCCCGGCGTGACCGCGCCCGTGGCGTCGGTCGAGCCCGTCGAGGCCCGGGTCGCCGCCTTCAGGTGGTCGATGATGTGCAGGTTGGCGTCGAAGACCTGCATGCCGGCGTAGTCGTCGACGGGGTGCGTGAAGCGCCCGTCCTTGCCGACCGGCATCACCGGCTCGATGCCCTCGCGGTCGGTGACCTCCTTGTCGACCTCACCGAAGGCGCCGGCGGTGTGCACCAGCCCGGTGCCGTCGGTGGTGGTGACGGCGTCGTCGGCCGCGACCACGCGGAAGGCGCGCTCGTGGCCGAGGTAGTAGGAGAACGGCGGGGTGTAGGTGCGTCCGACCAGCTCCGCGCCGCGGTAGCGGCCCAGCACGGTCGGCTCGGCGCCGAGCTCCTTGGCGTACGCCGGCAGTCGGGCCTCGGCGAGCAGGTAGCGCGCCGTGGTGTCGGTGCCGGGCACGCCGGCCTCGACGACGACGTACTCGATCTCGGAGCCGACCATCACGGCCAGGTTGGAGGTCAGCGTCCACGGCGTCGTGGTCCAGATCAGCAGGTGCGCGCCGTCGAGCACCGGGTCCGCACCGGTCGCGTCGAGCGCGTAGCCGACGGTGACCGCGGGGTCCTGGCGGTTCTTGTAGACGTCGTCGTCCATCCGCAGCTCGTGGTTCGACAGCGGCGTCTCGTCGTTCCAGCAGTAGGGCAGCACCCGGAAGCCCTCGTAGACCAGGCCCTTCTCGTGCAGCTGCGAGAACGCCCACATGACCGACTCCATGTAGTCGGGGTTCATGGTGCGGTAGTCGTTGTCGAAGTCGACCCAGCGCGCCTGGCGGGTCACGTAGTCGCGCCACTCGCCGGTGTAGGTCATCACGGACTCGCGGCAGGCGTCGTTGAACTTGTCGATGCCCATCTCGACGATCTCGTCGGTGGTCTTGATGCCGTTGAGTCGCATCGCCTCGAGCTCGGCGGGCAGGCCGTGGGTGTCCCAGCCGAAGCGGCGCTCGACGCGGCGACCGCGCATCGTCTGGTAGCGCGGGATCAGGTCCTTGACGTAGCCGGTGAGCAGGTGGCCGTAGTGCGGCAGCCCGTTGGCGAACGGCGGGCCGTCGTAGAAGACGAACTCGTTCTCGCCGTGCTCGCCCGCGTCGCGCTGCTCGACGCTGGCCTCGAAGGTGCCGTCGGCGGCCCAGTAGGCCAGCACCCGCTCCTCGATCTCCGGGAAGCGCGGGGAGGAGGGGATGGCGCCCGTGGCGTCGGTGGAGACCTTCGGATAGGTCACTGCTGCTCCTGGGGTACGTCGGTCGTCGGGGCTGACTGCCACGAGGACGACTCCCCTGACGGGGTCCGCGGTACCACCTCGCTTGCCTCCACGGTGCTGCAGCGGAGGCCGCTCGTTGCGGGCTGTGACGGGCCTACCCGTCCGGTTCTACTGGGCTCCCGACCGAGGCCGGGGCTGTTCTTCCGGAGGCTCGCCGCTGATGACGGCTCAGACGCCTGTGCCCCGATCGTACGCCGCCGCGTGGGTCCGGCCGCAATCGGTTTGACCACGACGACGACCGGAGGCTCCCGCGGATCGATGTGTCAAAGAAACTTGACATGTCGGATTTCTGGTCCGATGCTGGGAGATGTCAAAGAACTCTAACACCGAGAGGCGCCCCATGCCGACGACCACCACCGCACGCCCCCTCCGTCCGTGGCTCCTCGCCGCCCTGCCCGCCCTGGCCCTCGCCGCCGGCGTCGGCGCGCTCGCAGCGCGGGTCCGCGACGACGCCCCCGACGCGGTGACGTTCACCGTGTTCGCGGCGATGACGTTCGGCTTCTTCCTGGCCCTCGGGGCGATCCTGCTCGACCGCACCGAGCGTCCCGAGCAGAACGAGGACTCGATCGAGTCCCAGTGGGCGCGCGAGGCGAGCAGCCGCGCGTTCTACGACCTGCTGATCGCCCTGGCCCTGGTCACCTTCCTCACCTCCGTGCTCGACACCGGGGGCGTGCCGCTGTGGCCCTTCGTGGCGCTCGGCCTCGCCGACATCTCGGTCCGCCTGGTCGTGCTCCAGCGGCGTGAGGGCTGATGCACAACCACCTCAGGACGGCGCGCGAGCGGGCCGGCCTCTCGCAGAGCGAGTGCGCGAGCGCACTGGGCGTCTCCCGACAGACCGTGATCTCGATCGAGAAGGGCCACTTCGACCCGCGCCTCTCGCTCGCCTTCCGCATCAGCAGGCTCTTCGAGATCCCCCTCGACGAGATGTTCGAGCCCGACGAGCACCCGCTGCCGTGAGCGGCTCCGCCACGAGGCAGGGTGCTGCCATGACGTCTCACGAGGGCATGTTCGTCCCCTCCGACCAGGACCCGCGCACCCAGATCGTCGACACCCGGGGTGAGCGCGCCTGCGTCGAGGGCTACCTGGACGCCTACCGGCACACGATCGCGCTGAAGTGCGAGGGCCTCTCCCCCGCCCAGCTGGCCACGGCGTCCGTGCCGCCCTCGGCGCTGTCGCTGCTCGGCCTGGTGCGCCACCTCGCCCGGGTCGAGCACCACTGGGCGCGGCGGGTGCTGGAGGGTCGCACCGACCTGACCCGGCTCTTCCACGGCCCGGACGAGGACGCCGGCTTCGGCCTGCCTCCCGAGGTCGACCAGGGCACGGTCGACGAGGCGTTCGCGCTGTGGCGGGCCGAGTGCGCCCACGCCCGCGAGGCGGTGGCCGCGGCGTCGTACGACGACCTCGTCGACGTCGGCGGCGACCAGATCGAGGTGCGCGACGTGCTGGTGCACCTCGTCGAGGAGTACGCCCGCCACGCCGGGCACGCCGACCTGGTCAGGGAGTGCCTGGACGGCCGCACCGGTCAGTGACCCGGCCCGGATATCCCGCCCACCCGGCCCGGATATCCCGCCCACCCGGCCCGAGATGACCGCACTCAGTGCGGCTCGAGCCAGGAGAGCACCCGCTGAGCGGCCTCGTCAGCGGTGAGCGCGGCATTGTCGAGTCGCAGGTGCTCGACGTCGCCGAGCAGCTCGTCGGCCAGCGTCGGATCGCCCGGGTCGGTGTTCATCCGGTGCCGCTCCTCCATCTCGCGCACATGCGCGTCCGACCAGGCCAGGTCCGCCTTCGAGGGCTTGGCCGAGATCCGGTCGGCGCCGGCGTTGCGGGCCAGCCGGGTCTCGAGGTCGGCGTACAGCTCGACCCAGCGCACCGGCAGCCCGGCGTCCCGGTAGGGCTCGATCATCTGGCGCACCAGATCGGCCTCGGCGGGGTCGTCGACGCCCCACACGAAGGTGAAGACCAGCTTCACACCGTGCTCGACGGCCTCCTCGAGCACCCGGCGCCGGAACTCCAGCGTGAGCCGCTCGAAGGACGGGGTGCCGTGCCCGAACACCTCCAGCAGCGGCTCGACCGTGTGGTGGTTGTGGAAGAGCCGGTAGTCGCTGCGCGCACAGATCCTCCGCCCCACCGTCATCTTGCCGACCGCCGGCGGTCCTGTGATCAGCAGCAGCTCCCCTGTCATGCGAGCACGCTAGACGGTGCTCGCGGACGGGTGCGAACGCTGCGCCTGGACCAGGTCGTACGCCGCCGCCAGATCGACGCCGAGCTGATGACCGAGCCCTCGACCCGCACGCCCACCTCGCCCGCTCCCGTTCGCCCGCGACCTCGTCGCCGACGCCTGACCGATCGTGGCAGGCTCGATCGGATGACGTCCCCGACCCTCCACGGCCTGCAGGTGGTGCTGACACCGGTCGCAGCGATCCACGTGCCGGCGCTTCGCCGCATCCTCGCTACCCCCGCGGTACGAGCGCGTTGGCGCGACGAGGACGCCTCCCCGGCGTGGCCCTTCGACGACCCCTCGGCGACCCGCTTCGCCGTGCTGGTCGACGACACGGTGCGCGGGCTGGTGCAGTACGCCGAGGAGGAGGAACCCGACTACCGGCATGCCTCGATCGACGTCTTCATCCACCCTGCCCTCCACGGTCGCGGCGTCGGCCGCGACAGCGTGGCCACGCTGGCTCGCTACCTGGTGGAGGTCAAGGGTCATCACCGCCTCGTGATCGACCCCGCTGCGGACAACGAGGCGGCTATCCGCTGCTACTCGGCGGTGGGCTTCCGACCGGTCGGCATCCTGCGCCGCTACGAGCGGGACGCGGACGGCGTCGGGTGGCACGACGGCCTGCTCATGGACGTCCTCGCAGAGGAGCTGCCGCGCGACGTCGAGGACCTGCCGGGCGCGCCGACCCTCTTCGAGCAACAACCGCTCAGTCGAACGCCACCGGGCCCCGCTGGAACAACCACGTGAGCTCCGCCGAGTCGCCCGCTCCCCAGTGGTCGATGACGGCGTACCGCGTGGTGCCGTCGAGCACCCGGAACCGCTCACGCAGCGTCGCCCCGGAGTCGGACTCGGCCGTGACCTCGTGGGCGCCCGAGGGCAGGCTCAGCGAGAAGCTGACCCAGTTGTGCTGGCTCCCGACGTGGAAGTCGTCATCGACCACGGTGACGCCGTCGACAGCGATCTCCAGGCCGACCCGCTCGTCGTCGAACGACTGGTTGCTGACGTGGAGCACCAGGTCCGCCTCGGACCGGTCCACGAGCCGCACGGCGGAGCCGGCGGCGGTGACGTCCGCGTGCGCCACGGGGTCCTCGCCCTGATCGTCGCCGCACCCGACCAGCGCGCCCGAGGCGAGCACGGGGAGCAGGGCGAGGGCGACGACGCGGCGCGAGGGCATACGGGTGGGACTCGGCGGGCGCCGCGCCGGTTCCGCTCCTTGTCGGGACCCCGCCCCGCCCATAGGTTGCGGTGACGGCAGCCCGGACCCAGACGAGCGCCCGCCGACCACCGCACGGCCCCGAGGACGAGGAGAGCCAGTCATGTCCAGCCCGAGCACCCGCTCCCAAGAGAAGTCGTCCGGGCTCTCCGCCCTGATGCGCCCCGTCAACTCCGTCGTCGAGCGCTTCATCCCCAGCGCGCTGGTCTTCGCGATCGTCCTGACCTTCATCGTCGCCCTCCTGGCGCTGCTCATGACCGACACCGGCCCGGTCGACGTCGTCAGGGGCTGGGGCGACGGGCTGTCCGGGCTGCTGGCCTTCATGACCCAGATGTCGCTGATCCTCCTGCTGGGCCACACCCTGGCCAACACGGGCCCGGTGCGCGCCCTGCTGAGCAGGCTCGGCGGACTGCCGAAGACCGCGCTCCAGGGCTACCTCTTCGTGTTCCTGGTCGCCTCCGTCGCGTGCCTGATCACCTGGGGCCTCGGCCTGGTCGTCGGCGTGCTGCTGGCCGTCGAGGTGGCCAAGCAGGGGCGCGAGAAGGGGCTGAGGCTGCACTTCCCGATGCTCGTCGCGGCCGGCTACTCCGGCTACGTCATCTGGCACATGGGCTACTCCGGCTCCGGGACCCTGACGGCCGCGACCGAGGGCTCATTCATCGCCGAGCAGCTCGGCGAGACCATCCCCATCAGCGAGACCACCTTCGCCTGGTGGAACATCGTGGCGATCGTCGCCACCATCGTCGTGGTGGGCATCGGGCTCGCCCTGGTGGCCCCGCGCGGGGGGGACAAGATCATCGAGCTGAAGCCGCAGGCCCAGTTCGACGACGGCCCGGTCATCGACGACGACGTGGTCACCCCGGCCGACCGGGTCGACGCCAGCCGCATCCCCACGCTGCTGGTCGGCCTGGCACTGGTCGCCTACCTGGTCGTCCACTACTCCGACGGCGGCACCGCCACCCTCGACGTCGTCAACTGGACGTTCCTGGCGCTGATCTTCCTGCTGGTGCGCAGCCCGCTCGAGCTGATCGGCCTGGTCAAGAACGCCGCCTCGAACGTGGGCGAGATCCTGCTCCAGTTCCCCCTCTACGCCGGGATCATGGGGATCATGGCCACCTCGGGCCTGATCACCGTCTTCTCCGACTTCATGGTCGAGACCGCCGGCCCCTCGACCTTCGGGGTGCTGGTCTTCCTCTCCGCCGGGGTCGTGAACTTCTTCGTGCCGTCCGGGGGCGGGCAGTTCGCCGTGCAGGGCCCGGTGATGCTCGACGCCGGCGGCCGGCTCGGGGTCGACCCGTCCATCACGATCATGGCCATCGCGTACGGCGACCAGTGGACCAACATGATCCAGCCCTTCTGGGCACTGCCGGTGCTGGCGATCTCGGGGCTCAAGATCCGCGACATCCTCGGCTACACGATGGTCACCCTCATCGCGTCCGGCCTGGTCTTCGGCACCACGCTGTTCCTGGTCGGGCTGGGCAGCTGACCGGGAACAGACGTGCCGGCCCGCCCCGAGGGGCGAGCCGGCACGACGAGCGGGCTACGGGTCAGTCGACCCAGGCCCGGTCGTAGAGGAACATCGTCTCGCTGGTCGGCTCCATGCCGTGGACGTTGTCGTTCCAGGCCTGGAAGGTGCCACCGGCGGCGAGGCCGACACCGGGGACCTTCTCGTGCCACAGGCGCTCGATCTTGGTCATCGTGCCGATGCCCTCCTCAGGCGTCGCCGCGGCCTGGAGGTCGGCGAGCAGGGCGTCCATCTCGAAGTTGGAGAAGCCGCTGGTGTTCTGGCGCGAGGAGCTCTGCAGCGCCCCGATGAGGCGCGAGTAGGGGTCCTCGTCGGGGATGCTCAGGGCGGCCACGGCCAGGTCGTAGTCGTGGTCGATGTAGAGGCGCTGGATCTGGTCGGAGACGCTGCGCAGCGCCTCGTTCTCGACGGTGAACCCCACGTCCTCGAGCATCGCCTTCACCGCGACGCCACCGGCGGTGCCGGGGCCATCTGCGCCGTGCAGGTAGCGGACGGTGCCGTCGAAGCCGTCCGCCTTGGCCTCCTCGAGCAGCGCCCGGGCCGCGTCGGGGTCGGTCTCCAGGGGCGGCACCCCGGTCGACCACGGTGAGGCGTCGGGGAAGATCTCCTTGGTCGGCACGCCGGCGCCGTCGGTGACCCGTTGCAGGTAGACCTCGGGGTCGATGGCCAGGGCGACCGCGCGACGCACGCGCGGGTCCTCGCCCGGGCGTCCCTCCCGGCTGTTGATCCAGATCTGGGTGCCGAGGCCGGTCGCGAACATCATGCCGGCGAACTCCTCGTCGATGGCCTGCTCGACCGGCCCGGGGCCGCGCATGAACGCGGTGTCCACCCCGCCGCTGGTCAGCGACTCCAGCTTGGCGTCGTCACCGCCCAGCCACACGAAGCGCAGCTCGTCGAGGTAGGGGCCCTCGCCCCAGTAGTCCTGACGAGCGCTGAGCACCAGCTCCTCGCCCTCGGCGTAGGTCTCGAGCTCGAAGGGGCCGGCGCCGATCGGCTCGAAGTCGAACACGTCGTCGTACGCCGCGGGGGCCAGGATCATGCCCGGGCCGCCGGCCAGCATGTTGGGGAAGGTCGCCCACTCGCGCTGCAGGGTGAACTCGACCGTCCGGTCGTCGACGACCTTGCTGGACTTGAGGTTCGCCATCAGGGTGAGCGCCTGGTAGGCGAAGTTGTCGGTGTAGTACTTCATGGAGTCCACCACCGACTGCGCGTCGAGGGGCGTGCCGTCGGCGAACTCGACGCCGTCGCGCAGGGCCAGCGTCCAGACGATGTTGTCGTCGGTGGTCAACGACTCGGCCAGCTGCGGCTCGAAGGTCTGGGACTCGTGGTCGTAGCGGACCAGCGTGTCGTAGATCGCGCCCATCGCGCTGCCGCCGGCAGCGCCGTTGGCGTAGCTCTTGGTGGGGTCGAGCGTGCGGATCTCGGAGTACTCCGCGACGGTCAGGGTCCCGCCCTCGACAGGCTCGGTGTCACCGTCGGCGACGCCGACCATGCCGGTCGTGTAGATCTCGCTCTTCGGCTGGCCGCCCGAGGTGTTATCGGAGCTGCCCTCCTCTTCGGCGGAGGACGTGCAGCCGGAGACGGCGAGGGCGCCGACGAGGGCCAGGGAACCGAGCCGGAGCCGGCGCAGGTGGGGTGACATCAAAGGACTCCTGGGGCAAGAAGGAACAGTCGAGGACGACCACCACGGTCCGCGAGATCGGGTGATCGACGTCACCATGACACCGCCGCCGGGTTTTGTCAGTCGACTGACAGCATCCGTCCCAGGTCGACTCAGCCGACGGCCAGCACGTCCTCGGGGACGACCGTGAGCCCGTGGGCCCGAGCGGCGTCACGCAGGCGCCGGCGCACGTCGGTGTGGACCTCCATGGCCAGCTCCTCGAGGACCAGGCGACGCACGGCACCGTGGCGGAAGACGGGGGTCCCGTCGGGGGTGTGCACCAGCACCCCGGAGTCCACCGCGCGGGCCAGGGCGGCAGGGCCGACGGCGTCCTCCACGACGCCGGCCGGGGCGAGCGGCCCGGCGACCGCGCTGACCCCGACCGCGAGCAGCGCCAGCGGGTCGAGGCCCCCCAGGCGTCGGCGTACGGCGGCCGGCAGCGCCTCGGACAGGGACCGGGCCACGTCGCTGGGGTCGGCCAGGTGCCGTGCCGCGTCGAACTGGGATCGCAGGTCGGGGTCGTCGAGGATCGCGCACAGCACCGCAGGGTTCCCGGCGCTGGCGCGGTGGTAGGCCGAGACGAGGGCGGAGGCGCCGTCGAGCCGTTCACCGAGGGCGTCGCCCACCACGTCGGCGACCGCGGCGCGCTCCAGGCAGCCCAGGTCCACGACGGTGCAGTCGCGGCCGTCGGCGACCTCCGGCACCGGACCGTGGGCCCCGACGAGCAGCGGGGCCCGGGAGCGCTGGCACTGGCGCACCACCTCGGCACGCTGGGCCGGGTCGCACAGGTCGGCGTCGTCGAGGACGATCAGGACCTTGTCGCGCCCCTCCAGCATCGGCTCGAGCGTGTCGACCAGGTCGAGCGGGGAGGAGGCCCAGGGACGCGGGCGCAGCCGCCCGATCCGGACGCCGTCCTGGGCGGCGCGGCGGGCCGCCTCGTCGAGGATCGTGCTCACCCCGACGCCGGCGCGACCGAGCACCACCGCGGGACGCACCTCGCGGACCACGACCTCGAGGATGGCCAGCTCCCGGTTGCGACCGCGGACGGGCCCGGGCCTGTCCCCACGGTGCACCGACGTCGAAGCCATGCGAGTGCCACTCCCTCGCCGACGAACGTCGTCGGTGCCGACCGGCTCCCCCCGAGCAGGCTTGACCAGGGTAGGTCCTCGCGTCACTGCCGCCAAGCACCCCGGACCGGTCCCACGCCCGGGGATCGGTGCGACAGCGGCGCGTCGTCTTTCCTAGGGTGGGCCACGTGACTGCCTCCGACACCGCCCCCGAGACCACCCCGACCCGCACCACCGGCCCCGCCTGGGGCCACGCGCTGGCGACCGTCACCCACGACGGCACCGTCCTCGACGCGTGGTTCCCGCAGCCGCGGCTGGGGACGCGTCCCGACAGCGACGAGAGCGCCCCCGCCGAGCTCACCAACCTGGAGGGCAGCGACCACGCCCGCGGCGTACGCCGGGAGGTCCTCCTGGTCGAGATCGCCGACCTGCAGCAGCCCCCGGTCGACACGGCCGACGTGTGGCTGCGCCTGCACCTGCTCTCCCACCGCCTCGTGCGCCCGCACGGCGTCTCCATGGACGGGGTCTTCGGCAAGCTGACCAACGTCGTGTGGACGTCGTCCGGCCCCTGCGCCGTCGAGGACTTCGAGCTGACCCGGGCCCGGATGAAGGCCGGCGGCACGCACGTCTCGGTGTACGGCATCGACAAGTTCCCGCGGATGACCGACTACGTCGCCCCCACCGGGGTGCGCATCGCCGACGCCGACCGGGTCCGCCTGGGCGCGCACCTGGCCGAGGGCACCACGGTGATGCACGAGGGCTTCGTGAACTTCAACGCCGGCACGCTCGGCTCCTCGATGGTCGAGGGCCGGATCTCGGCCGGCGTCGTCGTCGGCGCGGGCAGCGACGTCGGCGGCGGCGCCTCGATCATGGGCACCCTCTCGGGCGGCGGCACCACGGTCATCTCCCTGGGCGAGCGCTGCCTGCTCGGCGCCAACTCCGGCATCGGCATCCCGCTCGGTGACGACTGCGTGGTCGAGGCCGGGTGCTACGTCACCGCCGGCACCAAGGTGACCCTGCCGTCCGAGGACGGTCGGGTCGTCAAGGCCGCCGAGCTGTCCGGCGCCGACAACGTGCTGTTCCGGCGCAACTCGGTCTCCGGCGCGGTCGAGGCCGTGGCGTGGAGGAGCGACGGCGTCGCCCTCAACGCCGCCCTGCACGCCAACTGATCCCTGGTCAGAGCGTGCGGGCGACCGCCCAGGCGGAGTGCATCGCGCCCTCGATGTAGCCCACGTCGTCGGCATCGCCGGCGACGTGCACCTCGACGCCGCGCGCCCGCAGGTCGTCGGCCAGCGGAGCCGCCGCCGAGACCTCGGAGGCCACGACCACGAGGGCGGCGGCGGCGCTGGTCGCGCCGTCCTCGGTGGTGAAGTGCACGGTGTCCTCGGTGATCCGCTCCACGGTGGCGCCGCGGTGGATGGTCACGCCGTGGCTGCCGGCCTTCGCGACCGCGTGCCAGCGGCGCGGCATCGCCATCGGGAGACCAACCTGGCCGCCCTCCTCGACGAGGGTGACCCGGCGCCCGCGCTCGGCGAGGAACTCGGCCAGCTCGAGACCCACCAGCGAGCCGCCGATGACCACGACGTCCTTGCCGATCGGCATGAACCGCTGGGTGACCGCACGGATCCGCCCGGGGTCGTTGGTGATGCGGGACCACTTGCCGAGCTTGCCGAACACCCGCAGCAGGTGGCTCTGGCCGCCGGCGTCGCCGTCGCCGGTCATCAGGGCGCGCAGTGTGTCACCGGTGTGCACGTGCGGCAGGTCAGCGCCCGGCACGGACGGGAGGGCACGCACCGCGCCGGTGGCCACGACGACCGCGTCGGGCTCGAGCGCGAGCACGGAGTCGGCGGTGGCGCGGTGGCCCAGGCGCACGTCGACGCCCAGACGCTGCGTCTCGTGGGTCAGCCAGTCGACGAGGCGCTGGTTGTCGGGGGTGGTGAGCTGGGAGAACCACAGGGTGCCGCCGATGCGGTCGCCCGACTCGAGCACGGTGACGCGGTGCCCGCGCTCCTTGGCGACCCGGGCGCTCTCGAGACCGGCGGGGCCGGAGCCGACGACGACCACGTGGCGCGGCGTACGCACGCCCGGGAACGGCAGCGAGGCCTCGTTGCCCAGCGCCGGGTTGACCGCGCAGACGGGGGTCTCGTCGAAGAAGTTGCGCTCCACGCAGACGTAGCAGTTGATGCACGGGCGCACGCTCGCGGCGTTGCCGGCGCGCAGCTTGTTGACCAGGGCGGGGTCGGCGAGCAGCTGGCGACCCATCGCCACGAAGTCGGCCTGGCCGCCGGCGATCATGTCCTCACCGATCGCGGGCAGCACCCGTCCGACGGCGACGACCGGCACGGAGACCTCGGCCTTCACGGCCGCCGCGAGGCTGCGGTAGGCGCCGAGCTTGTTGGGCAGCGGGCCGTCGAGGAAGTTCTGGAACGGGTTGCGGCCCCAGCCGGTGACGTGGATGGCGTCGGCGCCGGCCTCCTCGAAGAGCCTCGAGGCGGCGATCGCCTCCTCGGTGGTCAGGCCGTCCTCCTCACCGAACTCCTTGCCGGCGATGCGCACCAGCAGCGCCATGTCGGGACCCATCGCCTCGCGGACCGCGCGCACGACCGCGACAGGCAGGCGGGCCCGGTTCTCGAACGCGCCGCCCCACTGGTCGGTGCGGTGGTTGTCGGCGCGGGAGAGGAAGCCTCCGAGGATGTAGCCGTGGGCGCAGTGCACCTCGATCGCGTCGGCGCCCGACTCGCGCACGCGACGCGCGGCGTCGGCGAACGACTCGATCAGCCAGGCGATGTCCTCCTCGGTGGCCTCCTTGTAGGTGGCCTGCTTGCCCTGGGAGGCCGTGGCCATCCGCATCAGCTCCTGGGGCGTGTTGTCGGCCAGGGCGCTCATGTCGTAGGCGGACCGGGGCGCGGAGGGCACCAGCAGCGGCCGGTCGTGGGCCATGTCGACGCGCCCGACCTTGCCGTGGTGCGTCATCTGGATGCACAGCTTGCTGCCGGCCGCGTGCACGGCGTCGGCGAGCGCGGTCAGGCCCGGGATGAAGCGGTCCTCCGACAGGCCGGGCTCGTGCATGCTGGCGGTGCCGTGGGGGAACGCGACGGCGCACGCGCCGGTGATGATCATCGCGGTGCCGCCCTCGGCGCGGGCGACGTAGTGGTCGATGTCGCCCTGCTCGATCTCACCGTCGTGGCACAGGTTCATGTCCATCGCGGCGAGCAGCACCCGGTTCGACAGGGTCACCGGGCCGAGACGGCCCTCGGCGAGCAGGTGGGAGAAGTCCGGGCTGGTACGAGTCGTGGCCACGCGCGGACGCTACGCAGCCCGCGCCGGCGTGACGCGGCCGTCTCCCGACCACCGGGACCGACCCGGCCCCTCGTCCCCTTGGGGGCGTCACGGACGATGGGCGCATGAGGAAGCTGGTGCCCGCCGTCGTGATCACGCTCGTCGTGGCCGGCGTGATCGGCGTGGGCGTGTGGGCCCTCGTGGACCGGGTGGGCGGCCTCTTCACCAGCCGCACCTGCACCGCGACCGTCGCTGGCAGCAGCGTCGACCTGACCCCCGAGCAGGCCGAGAACGCCGGGCTGATCGCGGCGATCGGCGTACGACGCGGGCTGCCGGCGCGCGCGGTGTCGATCGCGCTGGCCACGGCCTACCAGGAGTCGAAGATCGTCAACCTGACCTCCGGGGACCGCGACTCGCTCGGCCTGTTCCAGCAGCGCCCCTCCCAGGGCTGGGGCAGCGAGGAGCAGGTGCTCGACCCGGTCTACTCGACCAACGCCTTCTACGACGCCCTCGTCGAGATCGACGGCTACCGCGAGATGGAGGTCACCGAGGCGGCGCAGGCGGTGCAGCGCTCGGGCTTCCCCGAGGCCTACGCCGACCACGAGGCCGACGCCCGGGTGCTGGCCTCCGCGCTCACCGGCAACTCCCCTGCCGCACTGTCGTGCGAGGTGCCCGGCGACGCCGAGGCCGCCAACGCCGAGCTCCGCGACGTGGGGCTGACCTTCCGCGCCGACAAGGTCCGCAAGGAGCTCACCGCCGTCTTCGGCGACCTCTCGGTGGGCGGCTTCGCCCCCGGCGGGGTCAGCACGGGGCACCAGGAGGGGTCGGCGCACTACGAGGGGCGCGCCGTGGACGTCTTCTTCCGCCCCGTCTCGGAGCAGAGCGCCGTGCGCGGCTGGGCGATGGCGCACTACCTGGTCACCCAGGCCGAGCGGATGTCGGTGGCCACGATCATCTTCGACGACAAGATCTGGACCGCCCGTCGCTCCGCCCAGGGCTGGCGCGACTACGACGTCGACACCTCCGACGTGTCGGCCGAGACCGCCGAGATCCTCGAGCACCGCGACCACGTGCACGTCGACGTCTTCTCCTGAACCGTCGGGTTGCCGGGCGCCACGGCCTGGGACAGGCTGGTGGACCGGTCGTCGTCGAGCAAGGAGCCACCGCCATGAATCCCACCGGCCCGGTCCTCGTGGGGATCGACTCCTCGGAGAACGCCAAGTCCGCGCTGCGCTGGGCGGCCGGGTACGCGCGCCACGTCGGCGTCGACGTCGAGGCCGTGATCGCCTGGGACGTCCCGGCGACCTACGGCTACGCCATGGTCACCACGCCGGATCCGCCGGAGTACGAGGAGTTCGCCGCCGCGGCCCTGCGGAGCACCGTCCTCGAGGTGCTCGGCGAGGACGCGGCCGTCGTGCAGCGCACGGTGCGCGGGCACCCGGCCCAGGTGCTGGTCGAGGCCACCTGGGTGGCCTCGCTGCTGGTCGTGGGATCTCGCGGGCACGGGTCGTGGGGCGCGGCCCTGCTCGGCTCGGTGAGCCAGCACTGCGTGCAGCAGGCGCACTGCCCCGTCGTGGTGATCCCGCACGGCGTCACCGCCTGACGGGTCACCCCTGCCCCCAGGATCGGGGATATCCCGGATGCCCGACCGGGGTGCCTGGTGCCAGACTCGTCGGCATGGAGCAGACACCCGCGGCGAGCGCCCGCGACCTGACCAAGGTGTACGGCGCCGACGAGGCGCAGGTGCGTGCCCTCGACGGCGTCACCGTGGACCTGCACCGCGGTGAGTTCACCGCCATCATGGGCCCGTCGGGCTCGGGCAAGTCGACGCTCATGCACTGCCTGGCCGCCCTGGACACCCCCAGCAGCGGTGAGGTCGTCATCGACGGCACCCTCCTGGCGGGGCTCAAGGACAAGGACCTCACGACGCTGCGGCGCGAGAAGATCGGCTTCGTCTTCCAGGCCTTCAACCTGATCCCCACCCTCACCGCCCGCGAGAACATCCTGCTGCCGCTCGACCTCGCCGGGCGCAAGCCCGACCGGGGATGGTTCGACACGGTCGTGGACGCCGTCGGCCTGCGCCCGCGGCTGGGGCACCGGCCCAGCGAGATGTCCGGCGGCCAGCAGCAGCGCGTCGCCTGCGCCCGGGCGCTGGTCAGCCGCCCCGCGATCGTCTTCGCCGACGAGCCGACGGGCAACCTCGACTCGACCAGCTCGGCGGAGGTGATGCGGTTCCTGCGGCGCAGCGTCGACGAGTTCGACCAGACGATCGTGATGGTCACCCACGACCCTTCGGCGGCGGCGTACACCGACCGCATCCTCTTCCTCGCCGACGGCCGGATCGTCGACGAGCTGCGTCATCCCGATCGGGACGCGGTGCTGGAGCGGATGCGCCGCCTGCAGCCCGAGGCCACGCCGCCGCAGGCGGGCTGAGCGGTGTTCCGCCTCACCTGGCGCACGCTGCTGGCCCGCAAGGCGCGGCTGGTGATGAGCACGCTGGCGATCGTGCTCGGCATCGGCTTCCTCAGCGGGGTGCTGACGTTCAGCAGCGGGCTGTCGGCCACGTTCAACGGGATCATCGACGGCTCCACGCCCGCAGCGGTCGTCCGACCGGCAGGCACGGCATCGTTCGAGGCGGTGGGTGCCGGCAACACCCAGACCCTGGCGCCCGAGGACGTCGCGCGGCTGGCTGCACTCCCCGAGGTGGCCCGCGCCGACGGCAGCATCGACGGCTTCGGCCTCTACGTGCTCGACCCGGACCTCAAGCTGGTCGGCACCGGCGGCGCCCCGACCCTGTCCTTCAACTACACCGACTCCCCCAACCTCAGCGGCCAACAGATCCTGGTCCTCGACGACGGCCGCTGGCCCGAGGCCGACGACGAGATCGCCCTCGACACCGGGGCCGCTCGCAACGCCGGCTACGAGGTGGGCGACCAGGTCACCGTCATCCCGCCGGGCGTCGACGGCAGCGGCCCGATCACCCAGCAGCTCGAGCTGGTCGGCCTGGCCGGCTTCAACGCCGGCGCCGGTACCGCCGGCGCCACGCTGGTCATCTTCAACACCTCGGGCGCCCAGGCGATGTTCCTCGACGGCGCGGACGCCTTCACCTCGGTCGGGCTGACCGCGACGGACGGGGTGGACCAGGAGCAGCTGGCCGAGGCCGCCGCACAGGTCCTGCCGGCCGGCTACGAGGCGGTCGCAGGTGACGTCGTCGCCGAGGAGTCGAAGTCGGCGGTCGGCGAGTTCCTCGGCTTCATCGACATCTTCCTCGGCGCCTTCGCGGTGATCGCGGTCATCGTCGGGGGCTTCATCATCGCCAACACCTTCTCGATCCTGGTGGCCCAGCGCACCCGTGAGCTCGCGTTGCTGCGCGGCCTGGGGGCCAGCCGTGCGCAGGTGCGCCGATCGGTGCTGCTGGAGGCCGCCCTCACCGCGATGATCGGTTCCACCGCCGGCCTGCTGCTCGGCCTGGGCCTGGCCCGCGCCCTGGCCGCGCTGTTCAACGGCATCGGGCTCCCGATCGACGCCGCGGTGCTGACGCTGACCTCCGCGACGGTGCTGACGGCGTACGTCGTCGGACTGGGCGTCACGTTGGCGTCGGCCTACCTGCCGGCACGCCGGGCCGCGCAGGTGGCACCGGTCGTGGCGATGCGCGAGGACACCGGCGCCAGCGAGGCCGGGCTGCGCCGACGCACCCTGGTGGGGGCGGTGCTGCTGGTCGTCGGCGCTGCGCTCGCCGCTGTCGGCCTGGTCGGCGCGCCGGGCAACGACGCGCTCTACCTCGGCGCCGGTGCGGTGCTCTGGGTGCTGACCGTGGCCGCGATCAGCCCGGTGCTGGGGCGCCCGGTCCTGCTCGGCGCCCGCCGGCTCTTCGGCGCTGTCTTCGGCACCACCGGGCGGCTGGCCGGAGACAACGCGCTGCGCAACCCACGGCGCACCGGAGCGACCGCCTCGGCGCTGATGATCGGTCTCGCGCTGGTCTCGGCGGTGGGCGTGCTCGCGGCCTCGGTGAGCGCCTCGACGGACCAGCTGGTCGACGAGCAGTTCGAGGCCGACTTCCTGGTGCAGTCACCGGTCTTCGGCAGCTTCCCGGTCGCGATCGGCGACCGGATGAGCCGCGTCGAGGGCGTCGAGGTGCTCTCCCGCCAGCAGGCGCTGCTGGCGACGGTCGGCGACGACGAGGACCCGACGTACGTGGTGGCGGCCGACGGCTCCTTCGGCGACGTCTACGACCTGACCATGCTCGAGGGGCACGAGCAGCCCGGCCCCGGAGAGGTCGTGGTGTCGGCCAGCACCGCCGAGGACCGAGGGTTCACGCTCGGCGCGACCACCGAGCTGGGCTTCCCGGGCGACCAGCAGGTGCCGGTCACCGTGGCGGGGATCTTCGAGGACAGCCAGGTCGCGGGGCCGTTCAACGTCGGCTTCGACGTCCTCGAGACCGCCGGTGTGCGTCGCGTCGACACCACGCTGAGCATCAACACCGCGCCCGGCGCCGACGTCGTCGCGGTCAAGGCCGCGCTCGACGCACTGGTCGCGGACCTGCCGATCGTGGCGGTGCAGGACAAGGAGGAGTTCGCCGACTCGATCACCGCCCAGATCAACCAGCTGCTCTACATCGTCTACGGGCTGCTGGCGCTGTCGGTGGTGATCGCGGTCATCGGCATCGTCAACACCCTGAGCCTCAGCGTCCTCGAGCGCACCCGCGAGATCGGCCTCCTGCGCGCGGTCGGGCTGTCCCGGCGCCGGTTGCGGCTGATGGTGACCCTGGAGTCGGTGACCATCTCGATGATGGGCGCCGTGCTCGGCCTGCTGCTCGGGGTGCTCATCGGGGTGCTGCTGCAACGCTCCCTGCGCGACGACCTCTCCGAGCTCGCCGTCCCGCTGCCGAGCCTGGCGGTGTTCCTGCTCATCGCCGTCGTCTTCGGCGTGGTCGCCGCCATCCTGCCCGCCGTCCGCGCCTCCCGGATGAACGTGCTGGACGCGATCGCGACCGAGTAGGCCGGCCGGCGGGAGTTTCATCGGCCGGCCGACGGAACTCCTGGATGGACGATGAAACTTTATCGGCCACCCGCCAGGTTCATCGGCCGGCCGATGAACCATGAGGGGGCGAGTCCGGACCCAGCCGCCACGTCACCGGGCTCAACGGGTCGGGCTCGTAGCAGCAGTAGGTGCCGGTCCGGATGCGACGGGCCAGGTGGGCGCCGAGGTCGGGGTGCTGCTCGGCGACCCGCCCCAGCGCGTAGCGCAGCGAGCGGGTCACGCTGGTGCGCGCCCGCTCGGCCGAGCCGCCCGTACGCCGGTCCCGCCCGCCCAGCCCCACGGCCCGGGCCAGCTCGTCGACGAGGTAGTCGCGGTCGTGCTGGGCCACCTCCTGGCGGGCCAGGTCGTTCATCGCCACCGCGTCGTCGAGGTCCTCCTCGACCTCGGCCAACCTCCTCCGGTAGGCCGCCTTGGCCTCGTCGTCGAGCACCAGCAGGCCGGTGGTGTCGACCCGGCTGGGGCCCTCCGGCGCCTCGGCGTCGCTCTCCCCCGCGACCAGGTCCAGCACGTGCAGCTCCCGGCCCGGCTCGGCCAGCAGCCGCTCGAGGTAGCGCAGGCCCTTGAGGTCCGGCAGCACCCGCTCGACCCCGCCCAGCGCGATCCGGCGCCCGGAGCCCAGCCGCTCGAAGACCGCCACCGCGGGCTCCCGCGCCGGTGCCTCGGTGACGTCGTCGTCGGCCGCGGCCAGGCGGCGTACGTCGAGGGCCGCACCGAACGCCTCGTACGCCGCCAGGGCCGAGCCCCGCTCCAGCCTGGCCGCCTCGGGGCGGCCGGCGGCGTCGAGCGCAGCGGCGAGCACCTCGCGCGCCACGGCCGTCTCGTACGCCGCCTCCGCGTCGGCCCAGGCCGCCACGGCCGCCGTGCCCGCGTCGACCGCTGGCCGCCCGGCGGCCAGCTCGGCGCGCGCCCGGGCCAGGGCCGCGGCCGCGCGCAGACCCGGCCCGGCCCAGCGCCGGGCGATCGACTCGAGGCGCTCGGCCGCGGCCTCGACCTGCTCGGGGCGGCCCAACGCTGCGGCGATCTGCGCCTGCGCCTCGAGCAGCGGCGCGACGCGCAGCTCGACGAAGGGCGGCCGCTCCTTCGACGGCATCGGCAGGGGGTGGGCGATGGCCTCCTCGACGAGCGCCAGCGCCTCCTCCCCCCGACCCTGGGCCAGCCGCACGAGCGCGAGCGCGGGGTGCGGGCACCAGGCGTGCTCGTGGGCCTCGAGCAGCGCCTCCTCGGCGCCCACCAGGTCGCCCCGACGCAGCCGGATCGTGCCGAGCTCGACGAGCGGCCAGCCGAACTCGCGCCGCATCCAGGGGCGCAGCTCGTCGCAGGCGGCCACCGCCTCGGCCTCGGCCTCGTCGCCCGGCCCGGACCAGCGCAGCATCTCGGCGCGGTGCACCCGGCAGCGCCCGCTGATCCCGCCCACGGCGCGACCCGGTCGCCAGCGGTCCATCACCTCGGTCCACTCCCGGGCCCGGTCGTGGCGCCCCACGCCCTGGGCGGCGCAGACGATCTCGCACAGCATCATCCCCGCGGTGAGCGGGTCGACCCGGCCGGAGGTCAGCTCGACGGCGACCTCGTCGAGCTGCTCGATCCCCTCCTCGACCGCCCCGTCGATGATGCGCAGCCGGGCGAGCGCCGTACGACCGATGACGACCGCCGCCGGCACGTCGCGCTCCCGGCCCAGCGCGACCGCACGTCGGGACAGCTCGGCGGCCGCGACCATGTCGCCGCTGAAGAACCTCTCGTAGCCGGCCACCATCGTCACGACCGCCCACACCGGGGAGCCCGGGGTGTCGGCCAGCAGCCGCTCGGCGCGCCGGTTCCAGCCGCGCACGGTGGCCATCAGGCCCGAGTCGATGAGCAGGTGCAGCGCCGCCATGGCGGCCGCGCGGCCCGCCGGCTCGCGCTCGCCGCGCTGCTCGTGCAGCGCGTGCAGGCGCTCCCAGCAGCCGATGGCCCGCTCCAGGTCTCCGGCGGCGTAGTGCTGGCCTGCCTGCAGCTCCAGGGCGGCCGGCAGCTCGGGGGTGTCCTGCTCGTCGAGCACCACTGTCGCAGTGTGACACCGATTGTCACGCCGAAGGAGTGTCAGCTCCCCACACACGACAGGTGAATCCCATGCGCATCTCCCAGCACGACCTGCCCGTCAAGATCGACGTCCCCGGCGCCAAGGCCCGCCAGCTGCCCGACTTCGGGCTGGCCGAGGGGCCGCTGGCGGCCGAGTGGTTCTCGCTCGCGGCCGGCACCGACATCGCACCGTTGCTCGTCGGGCTGCCCGGCGACGCCTGCCAGTCCACCCACGTCGGCTACGTCATCTCCGGCGCCCTGGTCGTCAGCTACACCGACGGCAGCGAGGAGCGCTGCGCGGGCGGCGACCTGTTCAGCTGGCCCGCCGGGCACAGCGTGCGGGTCGAGGAGGACGCCGAGGTGATCCTCTTCAGCCCCTCCCACGCCCACACCGTGGTGCTGGACCACATGCTGGGCGCGATGGGCGTCGCGGTCTGAGCCGGCCGGGCCGGGAGGTTTGTCGGCCGGCCGATGAAGCTCCTGGCGGGACGATGAAGTTTTATCGTCCACCCGCCAGTTCTATCGGCCGGCCGATGAACCTTCAGCCCGCCGCCAGCCGCGCCACCGCAGCATCGATGCGCTCGTCGGTGGCGGTGAAGGCGACCCGGACGTGCCGGTCGCCGGCGGGGCCGTAGAAGGAGCCGGGGGCGGCCAGGATGCCCCGCTCGGCCAGCCAGGCGACGGTCTCCCAGCAGTCCTCGTCGCGCGTGGACCACAGGTAGAGCGAGGCCTCGGAGTGGTCGATCCGGAAGCCGGCGCCCTCCAGCGCCGCGCGCAGCGCCGTACGCCGCGCGGCGTAGCGGGCGTGCTGGACGGCGACGTGCTCGTCGTCGTCGAGGGCGGCGACCATCGCGTGCTGCTGCGGCCCGGGCATCTGCAGGCCCAGGTTCTTGCGCACCGCGAGCAGCTCGCCGACCACGGCGGGGTCGCCGGCCACGAACGCGCAGCGGTAGCCCGCGAGGTTGGAGCGCTTCGAGAGCGAGTGCACGGTCAGGATGCCCTCGGAGGAGCCGCCGCAGACATCGGGGTGCAGCACCGAGACCGGCTCGCTCTCCCAGGCGCACTCGAGGTAGCACTCGTCGGAGACCAGCAGGGTTCCCCGCTCACGGCACCAGTCGACGACCTTGCGCAGGTGCTCGACGGGCAGCACCCGCCCGGTCGGGTTCGACGGCGAGTTCAGCCACAGGATGCGCGGCACCTCGGGGCCCATCGAGGTCAGCGAGTCGGTGGCGATCGAGCGGGCGCCGGCCAGCGCCGCACCGACCTCGTACGTCGGGTAGGCCAGCGCCGGGTAGGCGATCAGGTCGCCGGCGCCGACGCCGAGGTGCACCGCCAGCGATCCGATGAGCTCCTTGGAGCCGATCACCGGCAGCACCGCGTCGAGCCCGAGCCCGGTGACGCCGAAGCGCCGCTCGAGCCAGTCCAGGCACGCCTGCCGCGTCTCGGGCAGCCCGATCGTGACGGGGTAGCCCGGTGAGTCGGCGGCCGCGCGCAGCGCCGCCTGGGCGACCTCGGGCGTCGGGTCGACCGGCGTGCCCACGGACAGGTCGACGATGCCGTCGGGGTGCGCCCGGGCGGTGGCGGCGTACGTCGTCAGCTTGTCCCAGGGGAAGTCGGGCAGGCGGGCCGAGACCGGCCCACCCGTCCCCCGGGTGCTGCTCGCGTGGGTGCTCAGGACTCGTGGACCTGCAGCGGGAGAGCGGCGATCAACGGGTGGTCCTTGTCGATCTCACCCATCTTGGCCGCACCGCCCGGCGAGCCGAGGTCGTCGAAGAACTGCACGTTGGCGTCGTAGTACGCCTTGTACTCCTCCGGGGTGTCGTCCTCGTAGAAGATCGCCTCGACCGGGCAGACCGGCTCGCAGGCACCGCAGTCGACGCACTCGTCGGGGTGGATGTAGAGCATCCGCTTGCCCTCGTAGATGCAGTCGACGGGGCACTCGTCCACGCAGGCGCGGTCCTTGAGGTCCACGCACGGCTGGGAGATGACGTAGGTCACCGAATCCTCCTCGGAGGGTGGGGCAGCGGGTAGGCGCGTCAGGTCGACGCGAGGGCTCCAGCCTAGTATCCCGTCGTGCCAGATTCGCCGGAAGCCCACCCCTCGAGTGGGAGCACGCCGCCGGCCGCCGCCCCGCACCTGGGTCCTCAGGTGGTCGGCACCCGTGTCGTGGTGCGCAGCGTGCTGCAGGGGCAGACCGGTCCCAGCGGCGGGCCGGCGCTGACCGACGTGCTCGGCACCTGTCTGAGCTGGGCCGACGGGGTCTGCGTGGTGCAGCCCGAGGACGGCCCTCCGGTGCGCATCGCGATCGCCGACATCGTGGCCGGCAAGCCGGTGCCGCCCCGTGCGTCGGTGCGCCAGCGGGTCTCCGCGCGCGCCGCCGAGGGCCACTCGTTCGTGCTGTTCCCCGACACCGACCGCGTCGACCTGGGCGAGTGGGTGCTGCGCTCCGACCCCGCCCCCATCGGGCGGCCCTACAAGCGCGCCAACTCCGCGCTCGCCATGGGCGACCCGGGTCGCCCCTTCCCCGAGGCCGCGGCCGCGGTGCTGGACTTCTACGCCGAGCGCGGCCGCGACCCGATGGTGCAGGTCGAGGCCGGCACCGACGTCGAGCGGTCGTTCCTCGAGCACGGCTGGGTCTATCTGCCCCACGGCGAGGTCGAGTTCCGCCTCGCCTCCCTGGTCACGCTGCGCCGCGCCCGACGGGGTCGCGGCCGGGGCCTGGGCGTGGTGGCGCTCGAGGGTGACCGCGACGAGCGGGCGCACGTCGTGGTGCCCGGCCCCAGCGGGCCGGTCGCGGAGGGGCGCGCCGCGGTCCACGACGACTGGCTCGGGCTCAACGCCGTCAGGACCCACCTCGAGCACCGCCGCCAGGGCCTGGCCGGCGAGGTCCTCGACACGCTGCTCGAGTGGGGCGCCGAGCGCGGCGCGATGACGGTGTGGCTGCACGTCGAGACCGACCACACCGCCGCCCGCGCCCTCTACGACGCCCTGGGCCTGCTGACCCACCACGTGGCGCGCTACCTGGTGCCGGCCGCGAGCGACTGACCTCACTC
The DNA here is from genome assembly GCF_001653335.1 of Nocardioides dokdonensis FR1436. Classification (NCBI taxonomy): domain Bacteria; kingdom Bacillati; phylum Actinomycetota; class Actinomycetes; order Propionibacteriales; family Nocardioidaceae; genus Nocardioides; species Nocardioides dokdonensis. The sequence continues at coordinate 2,239,190 of NZ_CP015079.1, read as the reverse complement.
CTCGTCGCGTACGTCGATCCCCTCGTCGCGGCTGTGCCCCGGCGCGGACGCCGCGTCGCCGCCGTCGTCGTTGCCGTAGCTCGTGGCGCGGAAGACCCGCTCGGCGCCGGCGGTGATCGGGATCCACCAGCGCCGCTGGATGCCGAGCACGAGCGTGCCCGCCACCAGCATGCCGGCGAGGTTGATGCCGAGCTGGGCCAGCGACCCGAGGATCTCCCCGGTCTCCAGGAAGGCCAGGCCGAGGGCGAGGTTCCCGGCTGCAGGCACGGTGGTGACGCTGATGAAGACGCCCACCATGGTCGAGGTCTTCTGGATCGACAGCGCCAGCACCCCGGCCGCCCCGGCGGTCAGCGCGACCACCACGGACCACTGGTCGGGTCGCCAGATGAAGCCGGTGTTGGGCCGGGCCCGGGTCACGTCGGCGACGTCGATCATCCCGGTGGCGCGCCCCACCAGGCACAGCAGCGCCACGACCGCGATGGCCAGGACGAAGGAGAGCAGGAGCAGCTGGAGGCTGCGACGCACGAGCCGCCACCGGCCGAGCACGATGCCGGCGCTGGCGGCGGCGACCACCCCGAAGTCGGGCCCCACGACCATCGCACCCACCACGAGGACCGCCGAGTCGGTGAGCACCGCGACCGCGGCCAGCACGACCGCGAGCACCAGGAACAGGTGGTAGGACACGGTCGGGTCGGCACCGCTCTCGGCGTCGTCCGCGACCTGTTCCCAGATGACGGCGTCGTCGGGGTGGCCGGGGGCGACCTCCTCGAGCTCCTCGGCCTTGGCGAACGGTGCACCGCTGGGGTCGAGCACCAGGATGCTGCCGTGCTCCTTGAGCCCGCAGTGCTCGAGCTTGTCGAGCAGGGCGCCGGCCTTCTCGCGCGCCACGTCGCACTCGAACAGGTCGCCGGGCGGATCGATCACCGCGTCCCGCTGCCACGTCACGTTCGTGACCCAGTCGGGTGCGCACAGGGTCTCGCGGACGCGGTCGGAGAGGTCGGTGGGCGCGGTCAGGCGCAGGTGGACGAGCACCTGCTCAGGCTAGGCGCCCCAGCTGGGGCGCTACTTGCACTCCACGCCGTCGGAGGGCGTGTAGACGGTCGTGAACTTCTCGTCGTGGTCCAGCGCGGACTCCCCGGCCTTGCGGAAGTAGCGCCACACGTTGATCGAGAAGCCCGACGAGCCGGTGTAGGCGTAGCAGTCGTCCCCCTCGAGCGTGCGGGTCTTGTGCTCGGTGTAGGCGTAGCGCTCCCCGGTCTTGGAGGTGATGTCCCAGTACTTCGTGGAGTACATCGTCGCGGTGACCACGCCGGTGCCGGTCGCGTCGCCCGGGGTCACCGAGGTGTCGATGAGGATGCCGTAGGGCGTGTCGTTCTTGAAGCGCAGGTCGATCGCGCCCCAGGCCACCGTCGCCTCGCGCCCGACCGGGTAGCGGTCGATGTAGAACGAGTGCGGCTTGTGCTCGACGTCCTCGAGGCCGGCGAAGAACGCGGCGTTGAAGAGGGTGGTCGCCATCTGCGAGACACCACCGCCGAGGTCCTCCTTGAGGATGCCGTCGGAGATGATGAAGCCCTCGGTGAACCCGTTCTCGCGGGTCCGCTCGCCGACGGTGTCGTTCATCGAGAACGTCTCGCCCGGCGCCAGCACGGTGCCGTCGATGAGCTCGGCGGCCCGGCCGATGTTGGTGTTGCGGTAGGCCGCGTTGGGGTAGTACGTGGTGAAGGTGGAGACCTTCTCGCGGATCTTCCACGCCTTCGCGTCGGCGGTGGTGACCTCGGGGCGCGCGACCTTGGCCTCGACCTCGATCTGGCGCTTGCCCTCCTTGCGCACGACCACGTCGAGGAACGCGTCGGTCACGTCGTCGGGCTCGTAGGCCACGCCCGGCTTGCCGGGCACGACCTGCGGCTTGCCGTCGACCAGCGCGACGGTGGCGTCGACGGGCGCGCCGTCGCCCGAGGTCGCGGCGTCGACGAGGGCGATGAGCTGCTTGCCCTTCACGACGGGCTCGAGGCGGCCGTCGACCGGCTCGAGCCGCAGCATGGGGGCGTACTGCTGGGGGTCGAGCACGACCGTGGCGTCGCCGAAGTCGAGGGAGACCGGCGCCGACAGGGCGGGGTTGGCGAACTCCGCGACGGCCCGCTCCACGTCGCGCTCGTCGATGTCGGGGGCGACCTCGCTCAGCGCGAGGTCGGCGCTGCCGTCGGGCTCGCCCTCGGCCATCTGGAGGTACGCCGCCACGAGGGCCTCGCGGGAGGCGTCGAGGTCGAGCTCGCGGCCGGGCTTGGCCTTGGTGGTCTTGACGCCGGTGGAGGTGAGCTTGACCGCACCGTCGACGGCGGGCTCGCCGACCTCCTCGGAGATCTGGGCGAGCGCGTCCTCGAGGGCGCTCTCGTCGACGTCGACGACGGGCGCGAGGTCCTGGCCGCCGGTGTAGTAGTCCCAGAGCCGCCGGGGCTCCCACGAGCGGCGCCCGCCGGCCTCGGCGACCGAGGCGGCGTGGTCGACCGACAGCCCGGCCTCGGCCGGGTCGAGCTCGGTGGTGTCGCCGCCGGCCCCGGTGACGCTGACCTGCAGCGGCTCGGCGAGGCGCTCCTCGAGGCCGTTGCGCAGGGTGCGCTCGGCGCGCGCGGGGCTCTGCCCGCCCACGTCGACGCCTGCGATGGTGGTGCCGCGGGGCACCTTGTCGCCGGCGAAGGCACCGGCCGCGGCGTAGCCGCCTGCGGCGAGCAGCACGAGGACACCGAGGATCAGCACCACGGCCTTGGCGCCGCTGGACTCGCGGTCGTCGGAGGGTCGCTTGGGGTCTCGGCTCACCGTGCGAGTCTAAAGACCGTTGTCGACAGCGTTGAATCGTCGGTGCGGGACGCTGACCACGGCCCCGACGAGCACCACCACCGCCACGAGGAGCAGGCCGTAGCCGCGCGGATCGGCGCCGACCAGGTAGTCGCCCTCGGGCCGCGCCCGGGCGGCGTACACGAAGAGGCCGGTGAGGCCCAGCGCGTAGGGCAGGCGGGTGGCCACCCCCGGCGGGAGGGCGACCAGGACGGCGACGGCGGCCGCCGCTCCGAGCGGCAGGCCCCAGGCGGTGGCGTGCACGACGAGCGCGGCCAGCCCGATCGCTGCTCCCGCCACCAGCAGGGCCAGCGCCAGCGCCAGCCGGGTCACCCGCTCAGAGCCCGGCGAAGAGGTCGGTCTCGAGACCGTCCTCCCCCACCGGTCCGAGCTCGCCGTGGACCAGGCGGTAGAACTCGATGCCCCACGCGGTGGCCCCGACGTTGTTGGACAGCGCGAAGAACGGGCCGTCGGTGGTGATCTGGGTGGCGTGCGCGGCCAGGGCGGCCATCTTGGTGTCGACGTAGTCGGTGGCGTCGACGCCGCAGGCGAGGTCCTCGTCGGCGGTCACGAAGTGCGGCAGCTTCCCGTCGGGGTCCATGCCCTCGAACGTCGTGGTGTCGCCGGCGTCGCGCAGCGCCCGCAGCCCGGCGCGCATCCGGCTCTCCGACATCGCACCCCAGTAGATCTTGGCGATCGACCAGGGGGCGCCGAGCTCCTTACGGTACGACGGCACCGCGGCGAGCTGGGCGGCGTACATCGCGACCCGGTGCGCCTGGATGTGGTCGGGGTGGCCGTAGCCGCCGAACTGGTCGTAGGTGACGAGCACCTGCGGGCGGACCTCGCGGATGACCTCGACGAGCAGGTCGGCGGCCTCGGTGAGGTCGGCGCGCCAGAACGCGTTGTCGTGGATGTCATCGGCGGCGATGGCGTGGCCGTCGGCGTGCCACTTCATGCCCGAGTCGCGGTAGCGCCCGAAGCCGCCCAGGAAGCGGTGGTCGGTGACGCCCAGGGCCTTCATCGCCGCGTCCAGCTCGGTGCGGCGGTGCTCGCCGAGACGGTCCTCGCGGTCGGCGGCGAGGTGCTCGAGCTCGGGCACCAGGATCTCGCCCATCTCACCTGCGGTGCAGGTCACCAGGGTGACTCCGCGGCCCTCGGCGGCGTACTTGGCCATCGTGGCGCCCTGGCCGATCGACTCGTCGTCGGGGTGGGCGTGCACGAGCAGGAGGCGGTGGTCGCCGGCGTTCGAGGAGGGCGTGGACATGCCCTCGATCTTAGGAGCCGGCCCCAGGACGCTTGATGCGGCGGGGGGCGGTGGGCAGGTCGAGCGGGGCGACCGGCGGCGGCGCGGGCGCGCCGGCGTCCTCGTCGAGCCAGCCGTCGTGCTCGTCGACCAGCATCTCCACGATGAACCCGGGGGCGTCGGTGAGCACTGCCCAGGGGTGGTCCTCGTCGTCGTCCTCGCCGGCCAGGCGCTCGCGCTCCAGCTCGGCGTCGTAGCCGTCGGCGCGCAGGCGGCGCAGCACCGCGGCCGCGTCGTCCTCGTCGAAGAGGACCGCGCGGCGCTGGGCGGTCGCGGCGGCGCGCAGCACGTGTGCCAGCTCGGGCAGGAAGGGGCGGTCGGCGTCCATCCAGTCCGGGCCGTCGGGGCCGTCGAGCTCGTCGGCGCCGACCCAGATCAGCCGGTCGTGCTCGTGGGGCTCGGGCTCGCCGGCCACGAGGCGGGCGACCGCGATCCGCAGCTCGAGGATGTCGCTGATCGGGCTGGTGCCGGCCAGCCAGGTGGTCACCTCGATCTCGCAGTCGAGCTCCTCGACGATCTCGCGCTCCAGCGCGGCGCTGGGCAGCTCGCCGGGCTCCACCTTGCCGCCAGGCAGCTCGTAGCGGCCCGCGGCCGCCGCCGGCGTCGTACGCCGCGCCGCCAGCACCCGCGCTCCGCGCACGATCGCTGCGCCCACCACCAGCTGCCGCTCACCCACGCCCGCACCCTAGTGGGTGGCGCCATCAGGCAGGCTGGCTCCGTGACCTCTCGGGACCGCACGACCAGCCGCACCGCGCCACCACCGGGCGCGGTGCCCCTCCTGCCGGCGGCGGCGTTCGTGCTGGTGTGGTCGTCGGGCTACATCGCCGGCCCCGCGGGCGTCGACGTGGTGGAGCCGTTCACCCTGCTGACGCTGCGCTTCGGGGTGGCCGCGCTGCTGCTGGCGCCGTTGGCGTGGTGGCTGCGCGGACCGATGCGGATGACACGCCACGAGCTGCTGCGCGTGGGCGCGGTCGGGCTGGTGCTCAACGCGATCCAGTTCGGGCTGATGTACGTCGGCTTCGCGCTGGGCCTGGGCGCCACCCTGGCCGCGCTGCTGCACTCCCTCTCCCCCGTGCTGACCGTGGTGCTGGCCGGGCTGCTGCTCGGGGAGCGGCTGACCCGGGTGCAGGTGGCCGGCTTCGCCGCCGGTGTCGTGGGGGTGCTGGTGGTGCTCGGGCCCGACGTCGATGGCGCGGGCGGCTGGTTGGGGCTCGGGCTGGGGGTGGCCAGCCTGCTGGCGCTGAGCCTGGGCACGCTGGGCCAGCGCTGGATCCACGTCAGCGCCGACCCGATCTGGTCGGCGACGGTGCAGTGCGCGGTGGCGACGGTGCCGCTGGGCCTGGTGGCGCTGGCCTTCGAGGGCACCGGCGGGGTCCAGGACCCCGGCCAGGGTCTGGTCGCGGTGCTCTACCTGGCCGCGGTGAACTCGGTGGCCGGGCTGCTGCTGCTGGGCGTGCTCGTGCGCCGCGGCGGGGCCAGCGCGGGCGCCAGCGTGTTCTTCCTGATGCCGCCGGTGACCGCGGTGCTGGCCTGGGTCGCCTTCGGTGACACCCTCGGGCCGCGCCAGGTGATCGGGCTGGCCCTGTCGGTGGTCGGCGTCGCCGTCGCCACCCGCGCGGGCCGGGCGCGCCGACTCACCCCGAGACTCGAGGAGCCGACCGCATGAGCACAGCGACGACGTCGTGGACCGACCCCGACAGCGGGCTCGGGCTCGCGCGGAGCGCGGCGTACCCGCGGGTGCCGGGGGCGGTGGGCCTGGAGGGCGTGCCGCTGACCGGCCAGCTGCGCCGCAGCCCGCTGCTGCGGGTGGCGGGGATGCGTGCCTGGACGTGGGAGGCGGCCGACCGACGCGACCGGGAGTGGTGGCCGCAGGGCATCACCGACGCCGCCGACGGCGACCCGACGCTGCTGGTGTCGTGGTACGCCAAGAAGGGCGGCTCGCGGATCTCGGTCGTCGACACCCGCACCGGCTGGTACGCCCACGTGCGCCTCGTCGTGCCACGCCTCGACGACGCCGGCGAGCTGTCGCTCGGTCCCCTGAAGGTGCACGCGGGTGGCCTGGCCCGGACCGGGCGGTGGCTGCACGTGGCGGCGACCGGGAAGGGCTTCTGGACCGCGCACCTCGACGACATCGTCTCCGTCGACGGGGAGATGGTGCTGCCCATGCGCCACGCACACCGCGCCACGGCGCCCGAGGGCGTCGAGCGGCTGCGCTACTCGTTCTTCTCGGCCGGGGCTTCGGGGATCGTCGTGGGCGAGTACGGCCGCGGCAAGAAGACCCGGCGGCTGGCGTGCATCCCGGTCGACCCGGCCACCGACCTGCCCTGCGGCGCCCCGGTCGTCGCCGGCGACGGCGTCGCGGGCATGCAGGGCGTCGTGGAGCGCGACGGCCGCTGGCTCGTGTCCACCTCGCACGGCCCGTGGACGCCCGGCTCGATCTGGTCCGGAGTCCCCGGCGCGTTCACCCGCCGCCGCTGGGCCGCCCCGATGGGACCCGAGGACCTGTACGCCGACCCCGCCGGCGACCTGTGGACCGCCACGGAGCACCCGCGGCGGCGCTGGATCGTGCGCCTCAGTTCCCGCAGGTGAACTCGGCGACGATGTCGGCGCTGCCGCCCTCGGTGGGGTTGCCCACTGCGTCGACGGTCGCCGAGGTGCCATCCTCGCCGGCCTCGACGCCGGTCGGGTCCTCCGGGTCGGTGGTGTATGTAACTCCGTCGACGGTCACCACGGCGCTGGTGGGAATGTCGTCCGCTCCGGCAAAGACCTGGATCGAGCCCTTCTTGCCCTCGTACACGTAGTACGCGGCAGGCTGTCCGTTCGCGGGCTGGACGGACTCTCCCTTGCCCTTGAAGGTGGCATTGGCACCCCCCGAGACCTCGACCTTGGCCTTGCACTCTCGCTGCTTGTCGCCGCTGCCGTCGTCAGTCACGCCGGTCTTCTCGTCGAAGCCGGCGGAGGCGGAGGTGGTGGCCTCGGGCTCGGCGGAGCTGTCGTCATCGCCGCTACAGCCGGTGAGGACGAGGGCGGTCGTCGCGAGGGCGGCCAGGGCAGAGACGGGATTGAAAAGACGCATGCGTCGAGTCAAGCATCTGCCGATCGTCGCGAGTAAAGCGGGTCAGGGCCGATGAAGGGAGACAAATGCCCACCGGGGCCGCACACGATGTGTGCGGCCCCGGTGATGCAGCCGGTGGCACCAGATGCATATGGTGACAGGGCGGTCCGGACCATTCTCAAGCAGCGGCAACAGAGAATGGCCCGGACCGCGTCTGTGTCTCCGGCTCAGTGAGCTGTGCTCAGTGGAACTCGCTCAGGTGACTGGGCGCAGGAGTGGGGGCGTCCTCTACGGCTCCCCCAGGGAGAGTCGTCCCGGGGCGGGTGGGCCGCCCCGGAACTCCTCACTTGGTCCAGCTAAAGCTCAGCGGAGCTTCTGGGTGTTGGACTTCGCCTTCTGCGAGAGCTCCGTGGCGGAGACCTTCGCGATGAAGCGGGTCTTCTTGTTCCCGTTGCGGTCAGCCACCTTGAAGGTGAGCGTGCCGCCCTCGGGGACGACATCCTCGCGAACCTGGACCAGCCGCTTGTTGCCCTGCGACTTGGTGCCACGGATCTTGAAGAGCTTGACCGTGGCGCCCTCGGCCTCGTCGTCGACCTGGAAGCGGACAACATCCTTCTTCGGGCCGTTGCTGTCACCCGAGATGATCGCCTCGACGACGACCGGCTCCTCGCCGCCGCCAACCTTGCCGAAGCTCACCGTGTCGGTGACCTGGGTGTCAGCGATCGCCTCGCCGGTAGCGGTCTCGGATGCGATGGCCGTGACCGTGGCAGTGCCCTCCTTGGTGCCGGAGAACACGTAGGTGGCCTTGCCATCCTCACCCGTGAAGACGTCCTTCGAGTTGGACTCGCCACCCTGCAGGTCATCGGGACCGGTGCGGAAGAAGTCGACGAACAGCTCGATCGGCTCGCCATTCTGGTCGACAGCCGAGTAGGTCATGATGACCGTGGTGCCGACGGGCTGGGTCTCCTCGCCGTTCTGCGACAGCGTGTAGGTGCTGTTAGCGAAGTCGACGGCGTAGAACTCGACCGCCGGGCCCTCACCCTCGATGTCGTCAGTGGTGGGGACGACGACGCCGGCGGCGTTGTACTCGTTGACCGGAGCGTCCCAGGTGCCGACAGGCTTCGAGTTCCCGGCAACGTTCGAGGCCACAGTGAACTCGACGTTGTCGTTGAAGTCGGTCGTCACCGAGCTGGCGGACGCCGTGCCAACACCGTCGATGTCGATGTCGACATCCTCGCCCTTGACCGGGTTGCCGAACTGGTCGGTGACCATGACGTCGTAGGCGACCGTGTCGGTCAGCGGGAGCTTCGGCAGAACACTGCTCGTCTGGAACTGAGCGCTGGCCAGCTTGATGTTGACGTCGCCGCCGTTCAGCGGGTCCTCAGACGAGAACTTGTAGTCCTCATCGTCAGAGGACCCATCAACCGAGGCGGTCACGTCGACTACGGCCTCGCCGTCGTCGTCGAAGTCCTCGCTGCGCTTGACGCCCAGGTAGTACGTCGCGTTGCCGTTGACATCCGTGACGACCGTGATCGACTGACCCCGGTCGACGATGTCACCCTCGAGGTCACCCTCCTTCGGGTCGGTCGGCTCGCCGGCGGCGGTGGTGAAGAAGGCGTCACCGTCGACCGTCAGCGTAACGAGAACGTTGGCGGCCGGGTCAGTCTCGACAGCGGTGGTGTCAGGGTCGTCAACGGTCACCTTGACGGTGCCGGTGGTGACCTGGCCGGGGGTGCCCTCGGCGGTGTTCGCCGCGATCTTGACGACGGCCGTGCCGTCGACCTCGTCGGTGACGAAGTTGACCTCGACAGCGTCGGCGTCAGCACCGGCGTTGCCGAAGGTGTTGGTCACCGAGGCGGCGTCGAGCTCGCCGTCGAGCTCCGAGCGGGTCGGGGTGTTGGCCGGGTCGGACAGGGCGACGCTCGCCGACCCGTCGCTGCCGGTCACCGCGTCAGCCACGGTGTTGCTGATCCGCTCGGTGCCGTTCGGCTGGGCGCCCTGCGCGGCGACGACCACGTCGTCACCGTTCGCGGCGTAGGTGAAGCGGACCTTTCGGCCGGCCAGCGGGGTGCCGTCGACCAGCGCGAGCGTCGCGTCGTAGGTGGCCGTGGTGCCGGCGGCGTTGTCCATCTCGTCATCGAACTCGAGCTCGGCGTCGCCGGCCTTGAAGACGAAGTCCTGGGCAGAGAGGTCGCCAGCACCCTGACCGGGGGTGCCGTCAAGGTTGACGTAAGCGGACAGCGTGTACTCGCCGTCGCCCTTGTCGGTGAAGGGGATGTTGGCGTAGCCCTCGGGGCCGGTCGTGACGTTGCCGGTCGTGGCGGGCGGGTTCGTCGGAGCCGCGCCGGTCGCGGGCGGGAACAAGTCCACGGACAGCGAGTAGGACACGGTCTGGTTGTTGACCGGGTTGCCGTTCTGGTCCAGCACCCGCACACGCAGGTCGCCGGTGGCGTTCTCATCCACGTCGAAGGCCGCGCCGTCCTTCGACGACGTGGTGATGGTGGTGGGAGCCGCGGTGTAGCTGCCCACGGTCACCGAGCGACGGAAGTCGACGCCGTTCTCGTAGACGTCGTTGTCGGTGGTGTTGACGTAGAAGTCATACGCCGTGCCGTTGGCCGACCCGGTGGCACCCTCGAACACGGCCTCGCCCTGCGAGTTCGTGTACTCGACGTCGGTGCCGCTGTTGGCGCCGGTGACGGCGTCCTCGGCGACGACCTGGGCACCCACGATGGGGTTGCCCTTCGAGTCGGTCACCTTGACGGCGATGTCGGTCGGCGTCGAGCCCTGCACGTTCGAGTTCTCGGCAGTCACGGTGACGCCGGAGATGCTCTGCTTGTAGATGTTGACCGGCTCCGCGTCCTCGCCCTCGGCCTGAGCCAGGATGAGGGCCTCGTTGACGATGGGAGCCACGGTGTCGAAGCTGTAGCCGGTGAAGTCGACCGGGGCCGAGTAGGTGCGGCTCGTGTCGCCGGTCTCCACCTCGCCCGCGACGTCCTCCGACGTGGTCGGCGCGCCCGTGTTCGACTCGAAGGTCAGCGCCGGGTCGGCAGCCAGGTCCGAGGTGGTGCCGGAGACGGCACCGAGCAGGGCCTCCTGGCCCTCCGTGGCGTAGTCCTGCTTGAAGACGCCGACCTCGGCGCCGGGGGCATAGGCGATGTCGATCGCGTCCGCGTCAGCGTCCACGTCGACGTTGTTCGTGTCCGGGGTGCCGATCTCAGTACCGACCGAGCCGAGGGCCACGGCACGCACCGGAACGGTGCTGTTGAAGGTCGCCGGGGGCGGGGCCCACTCGGTCGAGAAGGCACCTGCGTTGCGGGAGACGGTGGCGATCGGCACCCAGGTGCCGCCCGCGTTCTGGAACTCGAAGCGCACCTGCTGCACGTCCGAGCCGCCGGTGGCGACCAGGTGCACGGTGCTCTCGGAGCCGTCGTTCTCGACGGACGCGACGAACTCGGGGCTCTGCAGGGTGACGCCGGTGGCGAGACCCTCCTGAGCCGCGAGGGAGTCGGCGTTGGCTGAGGAAGCGAGGAACGGGAGACCCGTGATCGCCAGGGCGGTGATGGCCGAACCGGCCAGCCCCCGCTTAATGCCGCTGCTGTTCATGTGCAAGTGATCCTTCCGGATGTGTGAAGAGGACTGACATCGAGCTGGGCTCGAAGTCATGCCACAGCGATCCAAGAAAGGCCGCTGTGAGCCTGACTTGGACACAAGGCACCGAGTCAGACGATCAGGACTCTAGGAACGTAAAGACTCGGGAGGGGTGATTAATGCCAGAAGCAAGATCCTTTGCAATAACCATGGCGTCCGTCACTAGTTGTGGGTACATAGGCGCATCGGTTCCGCCCTGGAGCCGCTGAGACCTCATACTTCGGCCTCGAGGAGCACGCATTGCCGGGACCCACGTCCCCCTGGACCCGCGCGAGCCGCGCGAGGACCTCACGAACCGCCCCCGCCGGCGCCGCGCAGCCGCCCCAGAAGCGCCGCGGCCGGCCGGTGCAGATGCCGGACGACCCCAGCTCGATGCGCTCCGGCACTGTGAACGCCGCGGCGCGCACCGCGTGGCTGCTCTCGACCTGCCGCTCCCTCTCCCCCGACCCGGACGCCGCCCGCCGCGCCTCGTTCGTGACGAGCCTGCGGGACACGGGAGTCTCGGCCGACGTGACGCGCCTGAGCCGTTGGGAGTCCGGCGCGCAGGCGGTGCCGACCCGGGCCCTATGCGGCTACGAGGACGTCCTCGGCCTGGCCAAGGGCAGTCTCGTGGCCGCCCATCGCGGCTTGCTGCGGATGTGCGACCCGAGCGGCCCGGCCCCCGATCCGGTCCACTTCGGCGATCCCGACGCCCCCGCCGACCACGTCGCGGGCGACCTGATGGAGCGCGCCAGCGACCCGCTGCGGCCGATGGCGGGCGGTGACTGGCTCAGCCTGGCCGTCGAGCTCACCCGCTTCGAGATGGTGCTCCTGCCTCGCCCCACCTGGGAGGCGCTCTGCGCCCGTCTGGTCAACGAGCTCGCCCGCACCACCGGCCCGGACCGGTTGCGGCGCTACGAGGCGGCCGTCACCCTCATCTGCCACCCGGTGGCCCAGCGTCACCTCGTGCAAGCGCTCGGTGAGTGGCTCACCGAGCCGGCCGTCCAGGTCGTTACCCCCCTGCTCCCCCTGCTGCAGCACGTGCCCGCCGAGCAGGCCAGCAAGCTGGTGCTGCGCCTGCTCGACAGCGACAGCCGCACCATCGGCCAGGGCGCGGTCCAGGTCGCGGCCACCAAGGCCGACCGCGGGCACTTCCAGGGCGTGGCCCTGGCCCTGCTCGAGCAGCGCGCGGTCCGGGAGCTCGTCTCCCCCCAGGGCCAGCAGGGCATCGACATCCTCGACCTGGCCGCCCACCTGCCCGACACGTCCTACCGCCGGGTGCTCGCCACCGTGCGCGACGCGCAGATGCGCAACCGCCTCGACCAGGCGCGGGAGACCCGCTGCCTGCTGCCCGGCGACGTCGCCCGCGCCCTGAGCCGCACCATCGCCCAGGAGGCGCAGGCCGTCACGCCGTCGACGTACGCCACCGAGCCCGACCAGCTGCTCTACCGCCTGGTGCGCGAGGTGCTCTTCCACGTGCACGGGTCGCGCCGTGCGACCGCCGCCCACCTCCTGAGCGTCAGCCCCTACCGCGACGCCGTGGCCGACGGCTGCCTCAACCTGGCCACCGGCGAGAGCCAGTTCGTCAGCGGCCGGGCCTGGGAGGCGGTCTGGCTGCTGGGCCTCGGCAGCGGGCGCGACGACGTCGCCGCGATGGCCACCGACGAGCGGCACCCCTGGTTCCAGCGGCGCGCCCTGAGTGCACTGGGCCTGTGCGGCGAGCCGCTCGACGACGAGGAGGCCACCAGCATTGCCGAGACCGCGCGGCGTACGTCGCACGGGGGCGTGCGCTCCGCGGCGCTGCTCGCCCTCGGCAGCGGCGCGCCCGCCCACCTGCACCAGATGGACTCGCTGCCGCCCAACGATCGCGCCGTCGCCTCGTGGTGGCTCAAGGTCGGCCCCGCGATCACGGATGCTGGCGCGTAGTACGACTCCGTCCGACTGTCGACCGCTTCTCAGGAGCGCCCAACTACTGCGTGCAGGAGATGGATGCCGTCAGTTTCACGGAGGCGCCAGGTTCGACACCTGTGGCGACGGCCTCGACCTCTGCCCCGCTGCCCTCGGGGTCCGCATCCACCTGCCCCGAGTCCTGAGTGGTGTAACTGGCGCCCTTGACCGTGAGGACTGCGTGGGCCGGCATGTCTTCCATGTCCGGGAAGACAGAGAGCGCGAATTTCTTGTGAGTCGACTTGTAGAACGCCTGTGTGCCGTCCTGGAGGATCGTGAAGCCGTCCGTCTTCCAACGGGCCTTTTCGTCACCACGCACCTTGACGGCGGCGTCGCACTGCTCCTCGGTCTCCACTACCTGCGTAGCGCCCTCCGCATCAGCATCTGGGGATCCATCGCCTCCACAACCCGCGAGGGAAGTGGACAGGACAAGCGCAACACCAACCGAAAAGCGGCGAAAAGTAGGCATGGCTCCAGTGAATCAGCGTCCACAGCACTCAAGCCAACCGGGCTGGAGGTGGCGCTGCGCGACGACGACACCGAGGGCAGGGCAGCCTGAGCCGCGCCGCTCAGGCGACGGGGGTGCGGACGAGCTCGAGCTCCCGATGGCGACGCAGCCGGAGCACGACGGCCTGGGTGAAGTCGCGCATCGACGCGTACGCCGGTGGGTCGCCGGGTGGGAGGTCGGGTGCTCTGGATCGGGTCTGGTGGCCGGTGGGGGTGGTGATCTCGACCTGGTGGCGCCCGTCGGGGCTGGTGGTGGGTTGTGAGGTCCAGCCGGGGGCTTCCTTGGCGTGGTTGCAGGCCTCGCAGAGGCCTTGGCCGTTGTGGCCGCTGGTGGGGCCGGCGGTGGTGTGGGGCCGGACGTGGTCGTGGTGGCGGATCGGTGCGTCGCACCAGGGGGTGCGGCACGACTGGTCGCGCAGCTCGATGAACAGAGCGAGGCCGGCCGGGAAGGTGCGGGACCTGGAGTCCATGGCGGTCAGGGCGCCGGTGGTGCTGGTGTAGAGCCGCCTCAGCGTCGCGTGCGCCTCCGCGAGGGCGTCGGCGACGAGGTTGCGGGCGAACCCGGCGGGGACGGGGCCGTAGCCGGTGATCCAGGCGGGTTCGTGGCCGCCGGCGAGCAGGGTGGCATCGGAGATGGTCAGGTTCACCGCGACCGGGCCCGTGGGCGGGGTGGACGTCTGCGCCGGCTCGGCGGGGGTGAGCAGGGTGGCGACGAGGGTGTCGGCCATGACCTGGCCACGGGTGCGTTCGTCGCCGGTGGCGCGGGCGTGGTCGGCGGCGTTCTTGAGGACCGCATAGACCGCGACGCCGTGCTTGACCGGCAGCAGGGCGCTGACCCAGGTCATCGTGTCGGGTGCCGGGCGGATGGAGACGTACCGGTCGGCCTCGGCCTTGCGGGAGCGGGCGAGGTGGGCGTGCGGGTCGAGCCGGTAGGCCCGGGTGCGGGCCTCGTTGATGAGCCGCTTGTCGCCCCACCCTTGCGTGGTCGAGGGCTCGGTCATCAGCTCGGCGTCGATCTGGCGGCGGTGCTCCAACGACAGGCAGGCGGTCTCGCGGACCAGCAGGGTCGCGCGCCACTCGCTGCACCAGCCGGCCCGCATCGCGGCCAGCGTGTGCGGCATCTCCCGGGTCAGGATCTTCGCCAGCCCCAGGTGCCGCGCACCGCGCACCGGTGACTCACGGCGAGCATGGGCCACCTGGGAGGCGACCCCGACCCCGTGGCGGTCCGCCGGCAGACCGGCCGCTGCGTGGCGGCGGCGTACGACCACGTCCAGGCGCGCCGTCGCCTCGACCTGCCGAGCCGAGGCCTGCGCCTTCAGCTCCTCCAGGGCCCGGATCTCCTCCACCAGCTCGACCTCGCTCAGCCGTGCCACGTCCGCCTCGCCGACACTGCGGCCGGAGGTGGTGGTGAGAACGGCTGCCATGACCTGATTTTACTCGAACTGGAGTTCGAGAGCAATGGGCAGGCCGAGGTTGTGGAAGAAGAATCGTGACTCGTGGCAACCGAATCCGGATCCGCTGCGTCTACCAAGACATGGGGTTCTCGGACATGCCCAGGCGGCTGCGCGTCCTCACGGGCGTGCTGCTCCTCGTCGGCGCCCTGGTGCTGGCGCTGCTCGTGAGCACCTGGCCCGCGCAGACCGACGACGGACGGCGCCCGCAGCGTCCGGGGCGCGCGGAGCGGACCGAGGCTCCCGGACGCCCGCAACGGACGGAGGCGCCGCCGGCGCCGGCCCGCCCGCAGGCGCGACCCAACATCGTGCTGATCACCACCGACGACCAGACCGACACCGAGATGCGGTTCATGCCGCGCACGCGGCGGCTGCTGGGGCGCGCGGGCATCGAGTTCACCGACGCGATCAACCCGCACCCGCTGTGCTGCCCGGCGCGTGCGGAGATCCTCACCGGCGAGTACGCGCACAACAACGGGGTGCGCCACAACGACGGCCCCTACGGCGGGTGGCCGGCGTTCGTGGCCGGCAACGAGAAGGAGAACCTCGGGCCGTGGCTGCGCCGCGCCGGCTACCGCACGGCGTTCGTGGGCAAGAACCTCAACGAGTACACCTTCGAGGAGCCCCGCCCGCGTGGCTGGGACTTCTACTCCCCCACCGGCGCCCGCACCTACTCCTACTACGGCACCACCTTCTACAACGACGGCGAGCCGCGCGGCTTCGGCGAGAAGTACGTCGCCGACATCGTGCGCGACGAGTCGGTGCGCCTGATCAAGGAGTACGCGCCGCGGCGCGCGCCGTTCTTCCTCTGGGCCTCCCACGTCGGTCCGCACGCGGCGTACGTCGACGGGTGGGGCCCGCCGGTGCCCGCGCGTCGGCACGCCGAGATGTTCTCGGACCTGCGCCTGAGCACCCGCGACAAGGCCTCCTTCAACGAGGACGACATGTCCGACAAGCCGGCCGCGATCAGCGGACGCGACCGGCTGTCGTTGCCCGCCCTGACCCGCCAGGTCCGCGACCGGGCGCGCTCCCTGCAGGCCATCGACCAGGCCAACGCACGGACGGTCCGGGCACTGCGCCGCAGCGGCGAGCTCGACAACACGCTCATCGTCTTCGTCAGCGACAACGGCTTCCTGCTCGGCGAGCACCGGCTCTTCGGCAAGAACTACCCCTACGAGGAGGCGCTGCAGGTGCCGCTGCTGCTGCGCGGGCCCGGGATCGAGCCGGGCAGCACCAGCACGGCCACCGCCAGCATGGTCGACCTCGCGCCGACCTTCCTCGACCTCGCCGGGGTGCTCGGCAAGGTCCGCCGCGCCGGGCACACCGACGGCATCACCCTGCAGCCCGGCTGGGCGGAGGGCGCTCCGGTCAACGACACCTCGCTCATCCAGGCCGGCACCAGCGACCCCGAGGCGCTCGCCGCCTTCGGGTGGGAGTGGCGCGGGGTACGCACCGGCCGCTGGACCTACGCCCGCTGGTGGGACGGGTCCGAGGAGCTCTACGACCGCCGCGAGGACCGCTTCCAGATCGACAACGTCGCCGACCGGGCGGCGTACGCGCCGGTGCTGGGCGAGCTGCGCCGCCGCTACCGGTCGCTGGAGGACTGCTCAGGCGTGAGCCAGTGCGAGCAGCAGGACTTCGGGACGGTGCCGCAGCCGCGTTGAGCCCTGGTGGCCGAGGCTCCGCTCAGGAGGCGCGCGGCGCCAGCGCCAGCTGGCGCGACTGGGCGACCAGGCGCCCGGTGGAGTCCCAGACCTCGCAGTCCTCCTCGAACATCCCGCCCGCGAGGTTGCGGGTGTGGTGCTGCACCTTCAGCCAGCCCGGGGCCGGCTTGGCGCGCACGTGCGCGGACAGCTCGAGCGTCGGCGCCCACCCGACCAGACCGAGGTCGAAGGTGACCGGGGGCAGCGCGTCGAGGACCAGCAGCAGCGCCAGCGGGTCGGGCTCGCGGTCGTCGGCGAGGCGGAACCACGCCTGGAAGCGCCCCTCCCCGGTGTGCTCCCCGACCGTCCAGCCGGACTGCTCGCGCGGGAAGAGCATGTCGAAGCGCGACATCAGCGGCGCCATCTCGAGCACGTACGACGGCACGTCGGCGCGCCCCACGCACTCCTCGCGCGGCGGCAGCTCGGGCTCGACCGCGGTGGTGCGCACGTCGCCGTCGAACCGGTCGAGGTCGGAGTAGGTCGCCAGCACGCTGACCCGCGTCGCGTCGCCCTGCGTCATCTCGGCAGCGACCGTCGACATCCGTCCGCCGGCGCGCTTGACCTCGACGTCGACCGTCGCCGGCCCGGCCTCGGCGGCGGAGAGGAAGTAGGCGCTGATCGCGACCGGGTCGGGCTTCTCGGGCAGGTGCGCGCTGATCGCGGTGCCGATCACGGCCAGCTGGTAGCCGCCGTTGAGGCCGCCCCCCACCTTCCAGCCGGGCGCCAGCTGCGCAGCGTACCGGCCCGCACCGGCGGGGGTCACGGTCGTGTCGGCGTCGAACTCGGCGCGCTGCGTCGTCATGGGACGAAGATATCCAGCGCATCACCGGTGGGGTGAAGCCACCCGGCGACCGGCGATGCAGGGTGGGACGCCCATCACCCGAGGACCGGAGGACGACATGGGCACCCTGCACGGTCGCGACGACCAGCCGCTGCACACCGAGGGCGTGCCGGACGAGGAGGGCATCTCCCCCGCCGACGCCGCCGACCGGCTCGACCAGGATCCCGAGGAGCAGCTCAACGCCACGGACCCCGACTCCGACGTCGAGCTGCACGCCCCGCAGGAGCGCGTGGACGACAGCCGCCAGGACTGAGACCGCTCTCGTCGGACGGACCAGGCCGGGGCGGGCTCAGCCCGGGCGCGGGGCGTACATGATCACCGCGACCCCGACCAGGCACACCAGCGCACCCGTGACGTCGTACCGGTCGGGGCGGAAGCCGTCGGCGACCATCCCCCAGACCAGCGAGCCGGCCACGAACACCCCGCCGTACGCCGCGAGGATGCGCCCGAAGTGGGCGTCCGGCTGGAGCGTGGCGACGAAGCCGTAGAGGCCCAGTGCGATGACGCCCGCCCCGATCCACAGCCAGCCACGGTCCTCGCGGACGCCCTGCCAGACCAGCCACGCACCCCCGATCTCGGCGAACGCGGCCAGGACGAAGAGCAGCAGCGAGGCGACGACGGGCACGCCTGCAGTCTCCCACCGCCTCGGGTCGGGCAGACTCGGCCTCGTGGAGCAGCAGCGATGACCGCACCGTCCGGCCCCGCCCTGCCCGTCCCCGACGGGCTCGTGGAGGCGTTCCGCGACTACGAGCGCGCGGCCGCCGAGGGGGACACGACGGCGCTGGCGCGGTTCGTGGCGCCCGGCTCCAGCACCCTGGCCGGCGACCCGCACGGGCTGCTGGTGGGCAGCGACGCGATCACGGCGTACGCCGCCGCCCCGCCGCCGCGCCGTCTCGTGCAGACCCACGTGCAGGTCACCGACCCCGACCACGCGCTGGTCGTGGCGCTGACCGAGCACGAGTCCGGCGGCCGCGGCCAGCAGACCCAGCTGTGGGCGCGCACCGCCGACGGGTGGGTGATCACCGCTGCGCACACCTCCGAGCCCCCGCCGGCCCTGGACAGCCGGATCTGGCGGGTGGTCGGCGACCCGCTCGTGCCGGGCACCCCCGGCGGGCCGCTGTCGGGCGAGAGCGTCGCGGTCAAGGACGTCTACGCCGTGGCCGGGCACCCGGTCGGCGGCGGCAACCCCGCCTGGGAGGCCGGCGCGCCGGTCGAGCGCGGCGACGCCAAGGCCGTGCTCGGTCTCGTCGAGGCGGGCGCCGACCTGCGCGGCATCGCCCGCGCCGACGAGCTCGGCTGGTCACTGTTCGGCGCCAACCCGCACTTCGGCACCCCACCCAACCCGCGGGCGCCGTACCGGGTGCCCGGCGGGTCGTCGTCGGGCCCGGCCAGCGCGGTCTCGCTCGGGCACGCCACGATCGGGCTCGGCACCGACACCGCCGGGTCGGTGCGGGTGCCGGCGGCCTACCAGGGCCTGTACGGCGTGCGCACCACGCACGGTGCGATCGGCACCCACGGCGTGCTGGCGCTGGCGCCGAGCTTCGACAGCGTCGGTTGGCTGACCCGCGACGCCGACCTGCTGGCCCTCGTCGGCGACGTGCTGCTGCCCGACACCGCCGGACCCGCCGGCACCTCGGAGCTGGTGCTGGTGCCCGAGCTGCTCGCGCTCGCCGAGCCCGACGTGCGCGACGCGGTCGAGTCGTGGGCCGCGGCGCAGGGGCTGGTGGTGCGCGAGACGTGGTCGCTGGGCGAGCTCGACGAGTGGCGCCGCGCCTTCTCGACCTGGCAGGCGTGGGAGGCCTGGACCGTGCGCGGCCCGTGGCTGCGCGAACGTCTGCACCTGCTCGGCCCCGACGTGCGGGCCCGCTTCGAGCACGCCGCGACCATCGACGAGCGCACCGCCGAGCGGGCTCAGGGCGTCGTGCAGACCGCCCGCACCCGGCTGCGCGAGCTCGTCGGCGACCGCGTGCTGGTGCTGCCCACCACCCCGTCGGTCGCCCCGCTCCTGGGCAGCGACCTCGGGCCGGTCCGCGGCGCCACCCTCCTGCTGACCTGCCTGGCGCCCCTCGGCGGGCTGCCCGCCGTCAGCCTGCCGCTGCGCACCGCCGCCGGTCTGCCCTGCGGCGTCAGCCTCACCGCCGCCCCCGGCCGCGACCGCGACCTCCTCGCCCTGGCTGCCTCCCTGGGGTAGGCCGGCCGGGCTGCAGGAGTCCCCGGTCGACCGGGGACTCCGGTACTTGTCAGGCGTTGCAACACCCATCCAGTGCTGGAGTTGCCTGACAAGTGATCCCGGGCCAGCTGGGTCGTCCCGAGCCCGGGCCATTTGTTGTCCACAGGCGCGGCCCGGGTTCCGCCTCCCCACAGGCCAGCAACCCCCTGGGTAGGCGTTCGGGGCGCCGGGCATCGGCCCAGGCATGGATGAACTGGAAGCAACCAACCCGATGCTCAGCCCGATCCAGCTCCGCAAGCACCTCATCGAGGCCGGCTGGACCGACCGCGCCATCGCCCGCGCCGTGGCCCGTCGCGACCTGGCGAAGGTGAGGTGGGGCGCCTACGTCGACGCGGCGGCGTACGACGCTCTGGACGAGGCCGGACGCAACGGCCTCCGCGCCCGGGCAGTCGTCGCCCAGGCGGGTACTCCCCTCGTGGTCTCCCACACCTCGGCGCTGCCGTTCTGGGGCGCCCCGACGTGGGGCCTCGACCTCACCGACGTGCACGTCACCCGACCGGACCGCAAGGCGGGCCGGCACGAGGCAGGCGTCCAGCAGCACCGGGGCAAGCTCCTGCCGGGGGACACGGTCACTCGGGGCGGGGTGATCGTCTCCTCCCCCACCCGGCTGGGCATCGAGGTCACCACGTCCGGTCGCACCGAGGCCGCGTTGTGCGTCGTCAACGACCTGTTGCACCGTGGGCTGACCACATCCGAGGAGCTGGAGCGGCGCTACCGGGCGATCGGCGAGGACGCCACGGATCCGATGGACCACTGGCCGCACACGCTGACCGCGAACACGGTCTTCATGCTGTGCGACGCACGGATCGAGTCGGTCGGTGAGAGCCGCCTCTTCTACCTCTGCTGGCTCTTCGGCCTGCCGATGCCGATCCCTCAGTACGAGATCCGCGACCGGTGGGGCCGGCTCGTCGCCCGCGTCGACTTCGCCTGGCCCGAGCTCGGCGTCTACATGGAGTTCGACGGCAAGATCAAGTACACCAAGCTGCTGCGCCCCGGCGAGACCATCACCGATGTCGTGCTCCGCGAGAAGGCCCGCGAGCAGCAGGTCTGCGAGATCACCCAGTGGCGCCCGGTCCGGGTCGACTGGAACGACCTGCAGCACGGCGCCGCCACCGCCGATCGCATCAACCGCGTGCTGCACCCGCCGCTGCTCAGCGCCTGAGCCGGGCGCCCGGGCTGCTTGTCAGGCATCCCCAGCACTTGTCGGGCGTTGCAACACCCATCCAGTGCATGAGTCCCCGGTCGACCGGGGACTCATGCAGGAGCGGTGGCCGCCCTCACTGGTAGACGTCGGGGTCGGTGTCCCGCAGGTGCTGCAGCAGGTACGCCGCCTGGGCGCGGGCGCCGGCGGCGTTGGGGTGGGCGGGCACGCCGACGGCAGGATCGTTGACCGAGGGGCCGTAGGTCTCGGCCCAGCGCACCTGCGGCGCCTGGCACAGGTCGTGCCCGGCGCTCTGGCGGTAGGTGTTGACGACCTCGGCGCCCCCGCGGCGGGCGGCGCGGTGCACCATCTTGTTGAGCTGGCGGAACTTGGCGGAGATGTAGGCCATGTCCTCGTCGGTGGCCGGCAGCGTCGGGTAGCAGCCGTGGTCGGGCACCACGTCGAGGTAGTCCATCACCAGGATCCGCGCCCGGGGCGCGCGGCGGTGGATCTGGCGCAGCGCCTTGACGACCTTGATCTCCGAGGCGCGGATCCGCTCCGCGAGCCGGTCCTTGCCGCCGGCGGTGTACTTGGCCTTGCAGCCGCCCAGCGGCAGGCCGGGCCCGGAGTCGGAGACCGGGTTGGGCGCGGGCAGCAGGTTGAGGCAGTCCAGGCCGGCACCCGCGATGCCGGCGTCGTTGCCGCCGATGCCGACGGTGACCAGGTCGGTGGTGGGGCTGAGCCGGTCGAACTGCGGCGGGTTGGTGCCGCCCAGCGGCAGCCCGTCCTGGGGGCGCCGGAAGTCCTGGGTGGTCGCCGAGCCGCAGGACGCGTCGCGGAACTCGGTCACCGACAGCGCCTCGGCCACGATCTTGGGGTAGTTCTGCTTCGACTGGGCGCAGTCGATCGGCGCGTGCGTGGTGTCCGGCAGCCCGTAGCGGTCGACCAGCACCACGTCGGCGGTCCACGAGTCGCCCAGCGCGACGTACTCCATGACGACCGGCAGGCGACGCTCCTGCGGCGCCGGTGCTGACACGGCCGTGCCCACGGCGGTCGGCGCGAGCAGCAGGGCGCCCACGAGCGGGACGGCGGCGGTGAGGGTGACGAGGGAGGCGAGCGGTCGGATCGTCATGACTGGCACAACGTCGCAGTGCGACTCAGGTCACGTCTCGGGCCGGCCGGTCTCCGGGTGCGCGAGCCCCTGCGCGGCACGGGCCAGGTCGTCGACGACGCCGGCGAGCTGGTCGGAGGACTCGGTGGCCAGGTCGACGTGCAGCCCGAGCAGGGAGGCGTCGACGAGCCGCACCACGCGGCGCACGCGACGAGGCGGCGCGCCGCAGCGCACGAAGTAGTCGCGCAGCGCGGCCGCCCACTGGTCGTTGCTGGCGCGCACGTCGGTGCGGTAGGGCTCCTCCCCCAGCAGCCCGGTCGCGGCGGCCTGGACGTAGGCCGTGATCAGGGCCTGCAGCGGCGCGGCGCCGAAGGCCTCCCACAGCCCGTGCACGCCCGCCCGGACGGTCCGCCGCGCCGGCAGCGCCTCGACGGCGGCCACGGCGCGCTCGTTGACGCGCAGCACCACCGCGGAGACGAGGGCGTCGCGGCTCTCGAAGTGGTAGATCAGCATCCGGTCGCTGGTGCCGATGGCAGCGGCGAGCGGGCGCAGCGTCAGCCCGATCAGCCCGTGCTCGAGGACGTGGTCGGTGACCTCGTCGAGCAGCCGTTCGCGGCGATCCATGGCCCGATTGTAGCGATCGCTACAGTGGAGCCCGTGCCCGCCGTCCTGCTCACCCTCGCCATCGTGGTCGAGGTCGTGTCCACCGCGCTGCTGCCGCGCACCGTGGGCTTCACGCGTCCCGGCTGGACGGTCGCGGTGGTCAGCGGCTACGCCGTGGCGCTGTGGCTGCTGGCCCTGGTGGTGCGCACGATGCCGGTCTCGGTCGCGTACGCCGTGTGGGCCGGCCTCGGCACCGCCCTGGTGGCGATCGTCGGGGTGGTCTTCCTCAGCGAGCCGCTCGGCTGGATCCGCGCGGCCTCCCTCGGGATGATCGTGGTGGGCGTCGTCGGGCTCAACCTCAGCGGCGCGCACTGAGCCTCAGGAGCCGGGGCGCGCGCCGCCGAGGTGCCGACGCTGGTCGGTGACCAGCGCGGTCGCGGCGTCGCGCGCGCTGCGCGCCAGGTAGGGGAAGCTCAGGAACCCGTGCGGCATCAGGTGGAAGTCCTCCACCCGCGCCGGCGTGCCGGCGGCGACCAGCGCCTCGGCGTACCCGACCCCGCTGTCGTGCAGCGGGTCCAGCCCCGCGACCACCACCAGGGCGGGCGGCAGTCCGGACAGGTCGGGCGCCCGCACCGGTGAGAGCCGCCAGTCGGCGGGATCGGTGCCCTCGGGCAGGTAGTGGCCGTAGAACACCTCGAGGTCGTCGTTGCTCAGCACGATCCCCCGGTTGCCGACGTACGACGCGTGCTCGCGGGTCGCGTCGGTCAGGTCGGTCGCGGGGTAGACGAGCCCCTGGTGGCGCACCCCCGGCCCGCCCTCGTCGCGGGCCACCAGGGCCAGGACGGCGGCGAGGTTGCCGCCGGCGCTGTCGCCCATCAGGCCGAGCCGGTCGGGGTCGGCCCCCAGCTCCCGGGCGTGCGCAGCGGTCCACAGCAGCGCCTCGTAGCAGTCCTCGAGCGCCGCCGGGAACCGGTGCGTGGGCGCGAGCCGGTAGTCGACGGCGACGACGACCGCGTCGAGCTCGTCGGCCACGACGCTGCACAGCCAGTCCCCCTGCCGGGCGCTGCCCAGCACGAAGCCGCCGCCGTGCAGGTGCAGCACGACCGGTCGCGGACCGGTCGTGGCGCGGGTGGGGGTGTAGAGGCGCAGCGGTAACGGCCCGTGGCCGGCGTCGAACGTGCGCGTGCTGATCCGTACGCCGCGCCGCGGACGGCCGAGGAGCAGGTTGGCCGGGCCCCGGGTCGGGATGGCGACCCCCTGGACCCGGCGCAACCGCTCCTCGTCCATGCGGGCCACCGACATCGACGGCGCGACGCGGAACAGGGAGTCCAGCGCGCGGACGCCGAGCGGCAGCCGTGGGTGTGCCGAGCGGTCGCTCAACGGCGCGTGAAGCGGCCCAGCACCCCACGCACGCCGCGACCGATCGCTGCGTCCTTGCTGGAGCCGCCGCGGGTGCCGCCCATGCCTGCACCGCCGGCACCGGGGGTGCCGACCGCGCCGCCGCGGCGGCTGCCACCGCGACCGCCTCCGAGGACCTTGGAAATGATGCCGCCGATCATGATGTCTCCCTCCTGGCCGGCGCGGAGCGCCGGCGATGATGTCACCTACAGGTCCGCATACCCGTTGTCACGGTGGTTCACGCGTCTTCAGCCGACCACGCTGTCGCTGAGGATGCGCAGGTCGCCGTCGACCGGGCCGACCTCGATGCGGCGCGTCTCGCGCGAGCCGCCATCGTAGGTCAGCGTCACGTCGACCACACCGTCGCCGACGTCGTCGACCTCCTGGATGCTGACCGAGGAGATCGTGGCCCAGAAGCCGTCGTAGCTGTCGCGTCCGATCTCGTCCTGGAGGTCCGGGCTGAGCGTGGCCCAGCCCGTGTCGACGTCCTGCGGCAGCGCGGCGTAGTAGTCGCTGACGACGCCCTCGGCGTCGCTGCCGCTGACGTCGGCGTCGTTGCCCGGGTCCTCGGTCTCCTCCGGTGCGGCGCTCGAGCCGTCCGCGGTCGGCGCCGAGGAGGCCGTCGTGTCGTCGCTCGGGTCGCCGGTCGCCTCCGGTGTCGCGCTGCTGTCGTCGGCGGCCGGCGCCTGGTCGTCCTCCGAGCCGCCCAGCAGCGCGAACCCGCCCAGCGCGACCAGGACCAGCAGCACCACGGCGGCCACCGCGATCCAGATCCCGCGTCGCCGGTCGGCGGTCCCGGCCGCGCCCACGGCCGACGCCGGGGTCGCAGCGGGGGTCGCAGCGGGCGTCGGGGCGGGGTCGGGCTCGGGCTCCGGCTCGGGCACCACGGCCGGCGCGACGGCCGTCATCGGTGCGGTCGCGGCGGCGGCCCGGTCACCGCTGTCGTCGCGGCCGCCGGCGACGGCGCGCAGCTCGCGGGCCACCCGCGCCATGCTCCACCGGGCGTCGGGTTCCGGGTCGAGCATGTGGCCGAGAACGCCGGCCAGCGGTCCCGCGTGCCGCGGCGGCTCGGGCCGGTCGTGGGCGATCGCCATCAGCATCGCGATCGCGTTGTCCCGGCTGGGGAACGGCGGGCGCCCCTCCACGGCGGCGTACAGCGTCGCCCCGAGCGCCCAGACGTCCGAGGCGGGTGTCGGGTCGGCGCCCCGGGCGAGCTCGGGTGAGAAGTACGCCGGGGTGCCGGTCATCAGACCGGTCTGCGTGCGGTGCTCGTCGTCGGTGTTGCTGCGGGCGATGCCGAAGTCGGAGATCTTGGCGTGGTCGCCCTCCTTGACCAGCACGTTGCCCGGCTTCACGTCGCGGTGCACCGTGCCGCGGTCGTGGGCCAGCGCGAGCCCCTCGGCGACCTGGGCGCCGAGCCCGGCGGCACGGCGCGGGTCGAGCGGACCGTCGTCGCGCACGAGCTGGGACAGCGTGCGCGAGGGCACGTACTCCATCACCAACCAGATGGTCTCGCCCTCGTCGATGGCGTCGAAGACCGACACCACGTTCGGGTGCTGCAGCGCCGCCGAGCTGCGGGCCTCGCGCAGCGCCCGGGCCAGGTCGGCCGCCTCGCCCGGCAGCGCGCCGATCTGCTTGACCGCCACCTGCCGGCCCAGCATCTCGTCACGGCACAGCCAGACCGCGCCCATGCCCCCTCGGCCCAGCTCACGCTCGACGCGGTATCGACCCGCGATCAGTTCCGGTGCCATCACACTCCTTCCGACAACCCACCTGTCTACCCACTGTGGTGCGGACCTACGCCCTCACAGGGGTGGTGGGAGCAGGATCAGCGGGTGACGGTGGTGCTCTCGGTGACCAGGTAGAACCGGAAGGCCGTGCGTCCGCCCGGGCCGCGGTCCTTGGGCAGCGGGTTCTCGTCGAACCAGGCGAGGTAGCGCTGGTAGGCCTCCTCGTCGGCGTAGTACATCTCCGCGATCCGGTAGAAGGTCAGCCCCTCCGGGACGTCGGCGGTCCCGCCGGAGGCCTGGGTGACCGGACGCAGCACCTTGTTGAAGACGATCTTGTCGAGGTGGGGGTTCGCCAGCAGGTCGGGCGCGTGCACGTCGAACAGCCACGCCTCGTACTCCTCCTCCGAGACGCCGGGGACGATGTCGTAGCCGAGGATGGTCTTGATGCTCATGAGTCTCCTGAGGTCGAGGTGATGGTCCAGTCGAACGATTGGGCGCCCTCGCCGAAGCCCTCCAGGCGCACCCGGTAGGGCTCGAGGCGGACACCGACGAGGTCCTCGCGGACCTGGTCGCGGCTGCGCAGCGGCGCCCGGTCGAAACCCTGCGAGCGCTGTCGGTGCACCTCGCGCTCGTAGCAGTCCCAGGTCCACTCCTCGTCCATGAACTCGGTGGTGGCGCGCACGAAGACCGCTCGTGGCGGGAGCTGTCCGATGTCGAAGACGTGCGGGCGCTCGTTGGTGGCGCCGGGGGCGGGGCTGCCGACCCAGGTCACGAGGATGTGCGGGTCCCGGCGCATCTGGTTCATGCGCTGGTGGCTGTGGCGCTGCACCAGCGAGACCGACCAGTCGTCGGCGAGGAACGCGGTCATGGACCGCGACACCGGGAAGCCCTTGATGTCCAGGGTGGTGACCTGGGCGAAGCCGGCCTCCTCCCCCACGAATCGCAGTGCCGCCTCCTGGGCGTCCTCCAGCGCGCTCATGCCCCGTCCTCCGTCTGCTGCTCTGCTCGTGCGTGGTCGGCGAGGTGCTCAGCGGCCAGGAACGCCAGGCCGAACGCCGGGAGAAGGCCGTTGCCGGCGAGGTAGCCGCCCGACCCGTGGCCGGAGATGCCCGCGGCCGCTCCCCCCGAGGCGTAGAGCCCACCGATGGGCTCGCCGGTGCGGGTGAGGACCCGCGCGTGCTCGTCGACGCGCAGGCCGCCCTGGGTGTGGAAGAGCGCCGGGCGCACCGCGACCGCGGCGTACGGCGGCTCGAGCGGCTGCTCCCAGTGCGTCCGCCCGAACTCGTCCGCAGCGCCCCCGGCGCTGGCCCGGGCGCGCGACATCGTCTCCAGCAGCACCGCCGGGTCCGCGCCGATGCTCGTGGCCAACGACTCCACGTCTTCGGCCCAGCGCAGCGCACCGGACTCGACGGTGTCGCGGTAGTCCTGGAACTCCTGGCAGGCCTCGTGGATGCGCTGGTCCAGCACGATCCAGGCCTCGCCGCCGGCGTGCCGCAGCACCTGGGCGGCGTACTCGGAGTAGCCGGTCGTCTCGTTGCCGAACCGGGCACCGGCCCGGTCCACCAGGACGCCGCCGTGCATGACGGTGGCCCAGCCGGTCAGGGTGGCGGACGGCATCGCGAGCGCCGCGTGGCCCTGGTAGGCGTCCAGGAACGCGGTCGCGGCACCGAGACGCTCCCCGATGCGCAGCGCATCGCCGAGCGAGGCGTCACTGCCGTGGTAGACCGCGCCGGCGATCTCGGGGATGTGGCGGGCCACGAGCTCGGCGTCGGCGGCGAAGCCGTTGGTCGCCAGCAGCACCGCGCGGGTCGGCACCCGCTCCTCGCGGCCGCCCGAGGTGATGACGACCTCGGTGACCCCCGCGGCGTCGACCACCACGTCGGTCAGGGTCGCCGGCACCATCACGTCGATCAGGTCGCTGTCGCGCACGGCTCGGACCACGTCGCGCAGGAGGTTGCGCCCGATGCGTCCCGGCACCGTGTGGCACCGCAGCTGGGAGTGCCCCGGGTAGGGGAAGTCGGTCACCAGCGACAGCGGCAGCCCCAGGTCGTCAGCCATCCACTCGACCAGGCGAGCGCTCACCCCGGCCAGCGCTCCGGCCAGCAGCTCGTCGGTCTCCCCGTGGGTCTTGGCGACCAGGTCGGCGACGAACCTCTCGGGCGAGTCCTCGAGCCCCAGCTCGCGCTGCCAGCGCGAGCCGGCACCCGGCAGCATCGCGGTGGACATGGCGGTGTTGTTCGAGACCGCGTAGTGCTCGTTGCGCTCCACGACGAGCACCGAGAGGCCCAGGGAGGCCGCACGCAGGGCGCCGATCAGTCCGCCCCCCGCACCGGCGACGACGAGGTCGGGACCGTCGTGGCTCATCGGGGGCCGCCCGCCTCGGCGCTCGCGAGCGCCTGCCGCATGGCGACCAGCTGGAGTGCCACGCGCGTGGGATCGACCAGCAGCGGACCACCGTCGGGCGCCCCCACCTCGACCGCCGAGCAGGCGTTGAAGACGTGGTCCACGGGCAGGTGGTCCACGGTGCGGCGCACCGCCGAGGCCCAGACCGCGTCGTCGGCGATGTCCTCGACCGAGAGGTCGAGGACCGCCGTCGGCAGCACCGGGGCCAGCCCGTACGACGCCAGCTTGCGGTCAAGCTCGTCGGCGATCGCGGAGTTGCGGGCCACGGCCCCCATCCGTCCTCCCAGCCCGGCGAGGAACCCGGCGCACAGCCGACCGATCCCGAACACCGGGCGCGGCAGGGCCACCGGGTGGTCCACCGCGGGGTCGAGCACGCAGTCGGGCAGGAACGCGTCGACGCCGGCGAGGTCCGCGTCGGCGAAGCGCGCGTGCACCGCTGCCTCGGAGGCGGACACGTCGGCGGCCGTCTCGAGCGCGCGCGGGATCTCGCTGCCCGCGCCGAGGTCCTCGAGCCGCACGGTGACGCCGGCAGGCACCAGCCGGTCGTAGCGGGCCTGGCGGCGCGCGATCTCGTCCTCGTCGAGGTGGATCGGCGTGATGGCCAGCAGGTGCATGGGTCCCTCCCGGGGAAGTGCGGTAGCGGTGCTCGTGGGCCGACGACGATCGTCAGCGGCTCACATGCCCAGGTACGCCTCGCGCACCCGGGGGTCGTCGGAGAGCTCGGCGCCGGTGCCCTCCAGCACGATGGCGCCGTTCTCGATGACGTAGGCACGGTCCGAGATCGCCAGTGCCTGGCGGGCGCTCTGCTCGACGATGAGGACGGTGACCCCGGAGTCCCGGATGGCCTTGATCGCGTCGAGCACCTGCGAGACCAGGTTCGGCGCCAGGCCGACCGACGGCTCGTCCAGGGTCAGGCACCGCGGCCGGGCCATCAGGGCGCGGCCGATGGCGAGCATCTGCTGCTGGCCGCCCGACATGGTCTTGGCCACCTGCTTGCGACGCTCCGCCAGGATCGGGAAGAGGTCGAAGACCTCGTCCAGCGAGCCCTTGATCGAGGACCGGGGCTGCGTGTAGGCCCCCATCTCGAGGTTCTCCCAGACCTGCAGGTCCCCGAAGAGAGCCCGGTCCTGGGCCACGTGCACGAGCCCGGAGCGCACGATGGTGTCGGGTCGCTGACCTTGGATCTCCTCGCCCTCGAAGACGATCTTGCCGCCCATCGTCCCGATCAGGCCGGCGATGGCGCGCAGCGTGGTCGTCTTGCCCGCCCCGTTGGCGCCGATGAGGGAGACGATCTCGTGGCGGTCCACGTGCAGGGACAGCTCGTGCAGGATCTGGAGCTTGCGGTAGCCCGCTGTCAGCTGCTGGAGGTCGAGGATCATGCGTAGTCCTCCCCGAGGTAGGCGTCGATGACGACCTTGTCCTCGATCACGGTGCGGGGGTCTCCGAGCGCGAGCCTGGCACCGTCGTGCATCACCAGGAGGCGCTCGGACAGGGCCAGGACGGCGGCCATGATGTGCTCGACGAACATCACCGTCAGCCCGTCGGCGTGCAGGTCGCGCAGCAGGTCGATCATCGGCGCGCGCTCGGTCGGCACCAGGCCGGCCAGCACCTCGTCCAGCAGGATCAGCCGTGGCTCCAGGGCCAGGGCACGGGCCAGCTCGAGACGCTTGAGGCCGGCGGTGGGCAGGCTGCCCGACGGGTCGTTGACGTAGCGCTCGAGCTGCACGCGCTCGATGACCCCCAGCGCGTGCCGCCGGGCCTCCTTCCGCGAGCGGTGGCGGGCGTGCGAGGCGATCGCGACGTTGTCGAGCACCGACATGCTCTCGAAGGGGCGCATCAGCTGGAAGGTGCGCACGAGCCCGGCGGCCGCGACGCGGTCGGCGCTCCACCCGGTGATCTCACGCCCCTCGAACCAGACCCGGCCCTGGGTCGGCGGGATCTGACCGGCCAGCAGCGAGAAGAGCGTCGTCTTGCCGGCACCGTTGGGGCCGACGATGCCGAGGAACTCGTGCTCGGCGACCTCGAGGTCGATGTTGTTGACGGCCTTGAGCCCGGCGAAGGACTTCGTCAGCCCTTCGATCTTGAGAAGGCTCATTTGCGCCACCGGTCCCGAATCGTTCCGTAGATGCCCTTCGGCATGAAGAGCACGATGATGATGAGCAGCGCCGCGTACACCGCCACGTCGAGGCCGGTGACCCCCTGGAGGAAGTCCAAGAACGCCGGCGGGTTGCGCAGGATCGAGGCGATGAGCTCGGAGAGCGGACCGACGACCAGGGCACCCACGACCGGGCCCCAGATCGTGCCGATGCCACCGATGACAGCCGGGATGATGGCCTCGATCGACACCGAGCCGCCGAAGGCCTGCTCGGGGCCGACGAAGAAGTAGTACTGGGTGTAGTAGGACCCCGCCACCGAGGTGATCGCACAGCTGAGGGCGACCGCGACCAGGCGGTAGCGCAGGACCTTGATGCCCAGCGACGCCGCCGCGACCTCGTCGTCGCGGATCGCCTGGGTGTACTGGCCCGAACGCGCCCCCACGAAGGCGATGGTGATGGCCAGCGCGAGCGCGAGGATGCCCAGCGGGATCCAGAAGTAGTAGTCGCTGCCCTGCGCGAACTGCATCATCGCCCAGGAGTCCCGGGGCAGGATCGGGATGTTGTAGCCCAGCGTCTTGCGCAGGAAGTCGAGGTTCTGCACCACGAGCAGGAACATCTGGGCGAAGGCGAAGGTCGCCAGCGCGAAGTAGGCCCCGGCGAGCTTGTAGCGCAGGCACAGGAAGGCGATCAGGGTGCCGGCCGCCGCCGAGATGGCGGCACCCACGACCATGGCGATCCACGGCGAGACGCCGTGCTCGACCAGGAGGTAGGCGTCGGTGTAGGCGCCGATGCCGAAGAAGGCGGCGTGGCCGAAGCTGAACATCCCGCCGTAGCCGCTCATCAGGTTCCAGCCGACGGCCATGATCGCGAAGATCATGGTGCGGATGGCGATCGACTCGAGGCGCTCGGACAGGAAGAGCGGCAGGACGGCGAGCACGGCGGTGAGCACGAGCAGGGCCAGGAAGGACCGTCGCTGCGCGGTGTCACGCAGCCGCGGGTCGTCTGCGGCCACGGGGGTGGTCCCGTAGCGGCTTGCGGTGTCGGTCACGACGTGGCTCCGAACAGGCCCTGGGGCCGGAAGAAGAGGACGAGGACGAAGACCCCGAAGACCAGGATCAGGGACCCGGTCCCGGGCAGGTAGAGCGCACCGACGGTCTGGACGAGCCCGATCACGAGCCCGCCCACCATGGCCCCCACGACGTTGCCGAGACCGCCCAGGACGACGATGACGAAGGCGAGGATCGTGAACTGCTCCCCCACGGTGGGCGTCAGGCTGAGGAAGGGCACGGTGAGCCCGCCCGCCACCGCCACGCAGGCGGCGCCGATGCCGAACGTCATGGCGTAGACACGGTTGACGTTGACCCCGACCAGCGACGCGGCCTGGCTGTTGGCCGAGACCGCTCGAATCGAGAGTCCGAACGAGGTCTTCTTCAGCGCCAGGGTCAGCACCAGGGCCACGACCGCGGCGCCGCCGAACGCGATGAGGCGCTCGTAGGAGGCGATGGCGCCGAAGACGGTGATGGACCCGCTGACGCCGCCGGGCACCGACTTGGGCCGCCCGCCGAAGATCATCAGCAGTCCGTTGATGATCAGCAGCGACACCCCGAGGGTGATCAGCAGCGGGCCCTCGTGGTTGCCCGAGGTGGTGAGCTTGTTGAGGAACAGCGTCTGGATGGTCGCGCCGAAGGCGAACATGATCGGGATCGCGATCAAGGTGGCGACGTAGACGGGGATGCCCATCGACGTCACCATCACGTAGACCAGGAACATCGACAGGGTGAGCATCGACCCCTGGGCGAAGTTGACCACGCCCAGGACACCGAAGATGAGCGTGAGCCCGATCGAGACCAGGGCGTACACCCCGCCCAGCAGCAGGCCGGTGACGATCGACTGGGTGATCAGGCCGGAGTCACGCCCTCCCACGGTGTAGACGAGCAGGAGCCCGAGGACGACGGCGCCCGCGAGTCCGAGCGGCATGGCCCAGTCACGCAGCCGGGCCAGGACCGTGGTCGCGGACGACGTGGACTCGTCCGCGACCACCTCTCCGGTGGGCTCGTCCGGTGGCTGGCGGGGTGGCTGGCTCGTGGAGTGGCTCATCGGTTCAGGCTCCGGTCCGGATCAGCGGGTGAATGCGGGGAAGACCAGCGAGGAGGTCTCGAACTGCGCGGGGTAGACCTGCTCCACCGCGCCCTTCTGGACCTGCATCACGATGACCGTCGCGTTCTCGTTCTGACCGGTCTCGTCGAAGGTGATCGGGCCGTCGAAGGCCAGCAGCGGGTCCTCGAAGCTGAGGTCGGCGAGGGCGTCGCGCACGTCGGCCGGCTCGCTGCTCCCGGACTCCTCCAGGGCCGCGGCGATGAGCTCGATCGACTGGTAGGACAGCATGGCCGCGGTCTCCATCGGCTGGCCGTACTTCTCCTCGAAGCGCTCCCGGATGTCGGCCACGCGGTCGCTGGTGGCGGCGTAGTGGTAGTTGGCGCTCAGCACGTTCTCGCCGGCCGCACCCGCGTCCGCGGGGAAGGAACCGTCGTCGAAGGCGCCATTGGCGACGCCGTACAGGGCGCTGATGTCGGGGTCGAGGGCCTTGACGGACTTCGCGATCAGCAGGCTGTCGGGGTAGTAGCCGGTCGCGACGATGGCGTCGGGCTTGGCCGACGCGGCCTCGCGGACCTGCGTCGTGGCATCGGTGAAGTTGGTGCCGGCGTACACGACCTCCTTGAGGACCTCGACGCCCTGCGACTCCGCCTCGGCCTCGAAGGCGTCGTAGACGCTCTGGCCGAAGGAGCCCTCGATGTGGATGTAGGAGACCGACTCGATGGGGGTGTCGTTCTCCTCGCCCATCGCGATCAGCGCCTGGGCGCCGGCGGTGCCCATGCTCGTGGCGTTGGGCTGGGTGCGGAAGGCGTACTGGTAGCCCTGCTCCAAGATCTGGTCGTCCACGGCGACATCGATGACCAGGGGCACGCGGGCCCGCTCGGCCACGGCCGCCACGTTCTGGGTGACGTCGCTCTGGTAGGTGCCCACCAGTGCCACGGCGCCGTCCTGGATCAGTCGCTGTGCCTCGCTCTGGCCGGTCGCGGCCTCGCCCTTGCTGTCGCCGTCGGCGAGGGTGAGCGTGGCGCCGTCCAGCGACTCGATGCCACCGTCCGCGTTGATGTCGTCGATGGCCATCTGGGCGCCGTCGTTCATTAGACCGCCGACGCCGGCGAGGCCGCCGGTGAGCGGGTGGACGGAGCCGATGGTGATCTCGCCGCCACCGTCGGCACTGTCGCCCGAGTCGCCGCAGGAGGCGAGGGCCAACGAGGTGGCCGCGACGGCGACGAGACCGGTGAGCTTCTTCAACGTGCTGGGCCTTGGCTTCATGGTGACGGGCCTTCCTCGGTACGCAAAGACACTGGATACTGTTTCCCCTGCAGGAACGCGAACTCAGTGTGGGTGTTCCGCTCTGCGATCAATGTCGGAGCGCGGTGCGGCTGTAGTGGGCGAGATTACATGCGCTGAGGCCTACTGACTAGAGCATTGACCGAATTTTGAGTAAGCCGTATGGTTCCGCCAGGCGGAACACAACCCAAGGAGCGCGACCATGACGGACGGAACGACCGACCTGAGCCCAGGGACGGGGTCACGCGGGACCGAGTCAGCCGACCGGGTCGCCGACGTGCTCCTGCTCTTCGCCCGGGCCGAGCACCCGCTGGGGGTCTCCAAGATCGCCAGGTCGCTCTCGCTCAGCAAGGCGGTGGTGCACCGCATCCTGCAGTCGCTGACCTCGCGATCCCTGCTGCAGGTCGTGCCCGGCGACTCCACCTACATCCTCGGCCCGGCCGCCACCAGCCTGAGCGCGCGGGCGTGGAGCCAGATGGACGTGCGCACGATCGCGGCCCCGATCCTGCGGCGCCTGCGCGAGGAGACCCTGGAGACCACCACCCTGTCGGTGCTCGTGGGGCATCACCGCATCTACCTCGACCAGTTCGAGAGCCGGCAGGAGGTGAAGATGGTCGTCGAGCTCGGCCCTCGCTTCGCGCTGCACTCCGGGGCCTCGAGCCGCTCGATCCTCGCCTTCCTCCCCGAGCCCTTCATCGCCGAGGCCGTGCGCCACCTGCGCGCGGCCGACCCCGACTTCGACGCGGATGCCTACCGCCACGAGCTCGAGCAGGTCCACAGCAAGGGCTTCGCCGTGTCGCTGAACGAGCGCAACACCGGGGCCGCCGCCATCGCGGCCCCCTTCTTCGACGCCGCGGGCAACGTCATGGGCTCCATCAGCTCGTGCGGCCCCGTCTTCCGCTACGGCGAGGAGGGCCACGAGGACCACGTCCGCCTGGTCATCAACGCCGCGCGCGCCATCACGGCCGGCCTGGCGGGTGACGCATGAGCAGCACGGCGACCCCCACGGCCGCGGCGCTGCCGCGCTCCTTCCTCTACGTCCCGACGGTGCGCCCCGAGCTCTTCTCGAAGGCGGCGGACGGTCCCGCCGACGCCCTGATCCTCGACCTCGAGGACGCGGTGCCGCTGGCTCGCAAGGACGAGGCCCGGGACCACCTGCGCGCCTGGCTCACCACGCGCCCTGCCCACGACCCTGGTGCGGGAACGCAGCTGTGGGTCCGCGTCGACCCGGACGCCCTCGACGCCGACCTCGACGCCGCCGTCCTGCCGGCCACGTCCGGGGTGGTGCTGGCCAAGTGCACAGCAGCCCAGCTCGACGCCACCGACACCCGTCTGCGCGATCTCGAGCGGCAGCGCGGTCTGGCTCCCGGATCCGTCCCGGTCATCGGGCTCGTCGAGAGCGGTCTCGGCCTCCTCGACCTGCCCCGGATGACCCAGGTCGAGCGGCTCCTCACCTTCGGCCTCGGCGAGGCGGACCTCCTCGGCGACCTGCGCATGGTCCGTTCGGCGCGCTCGGCCGCCGCGCTGGACGCGCTGCGCACCCAGGTCGTCGTGCACTGCGCAGCCGCGGGCAAGCAGGCGCCCGTGGCCCCGACCTCGACGGCCTTCCGCGATCTCGAGGCCTTCGCCGAGTCCACTCGGCACCTGAGCGACCTCGGCTTCCGGTCCCGCACCGCCATCCACCCCGGCCAGGTGCCGGTCATCCACGACGTGCTCGCCCCCGACGAGTCCGAGGTCGAGGCAGCGCGCGACCTGATGGCCCGTTTCGAGACGTCGGCCGGGGGCGTGACGACCGCCGCCGACGGCCGGCTCATCGATGCGGCGGTGGTGCGGGGAGCCCGCGAGGTGCTGGCCCGCGCTGAGCGCTGAGACAGCGAGCCCCGACCGCGGTGCGGTCGGGGCTCGCTGCTGTCCCGGGGCGACCGGGGTGCGACAGGTGTCGTCGTGGGTCAGGAACCCGAGCCCGAGCGGGCCACGTAGCGACCGCGCGGGCTGCCCACGACCGAGCCGTCGGTGAGGATCGCCTCGCCACGCAGGAAGGTGTCCGTCACCCGCGCGGTCAGGGTGAAGCCCTCGAAGGGCGTGTACTCCTGGGTCGACAGCGAGTCCTCGGCGCGCACCACGTACTCGGTGGCGTCGTCGAGGAGGCAGAAGTCGGCGTCGAGGCCAACCGCGAGGTCGCCCTTCGTCGACATGCCGAAGCGCTGAGCCGGGTTGCGGGCGACCAGCTCCGCGATCTTGTTGTAGGAGAGCCCGCGCTTGCGCCCCTCGGAGACCATGCCCGGCAGCAGGTACTCGGTGCCGCCGAAGCCGGACTTGGCCACGAAGACGTCGTCGCGCGGCTCGCCGAACTTCGTCTCGTCCTTGCAGCAGGCGTGGTCGGACGTGACCCACGAGAAGTTGCCGGCCAGCAGGTGCTCCCACAGCGACTCGACGTCCTCGGGCGAGCGCAGCGGCGGGTTGACCTTGCCGCCCAGGTTGGCGGTCGTGTAGTCCGCGAGCAGGTGCCCCACGGTGACCTCGCGGCGGAAGTCGATGTGCGGGAACGTCGACTGCATCATCATCGCCGCCTCGATCGCCTTGCGCGAGGTGAGGTGCAGCAGGTTGATGTTGGGCAGCTCGGTCTCGTGCGCGAGGTACGAGGCGATCGTGATGGCCAGCCCCTCCGAGTGCGGCGGACGCGAGGCGCTGTAGGCCTCGAGGCCCGTCAGCGTGCCCTCCTGCTCGACGAGCTTGGTGTAGGCCCGCATGATCTCCGCGGTCTCGCAGTGCAGCGACAGCGAGATGTGGTCGCGGTCCGCGGCGAAGCGCTCCTGCTGGCGGGCCGCCTGGATGCCCCGCATCACGAACTCGAAGTGGGCGATGTCGTAGCTCTCGTCCTCGGGGAGCATGAGGAACGAGCCCTGGTCGGTCGAGCGACCGTGCAGACCGTGGCTGCCGTAGAACATGAACACCTTGAACGACGGCACCCCGAACTCCTCGATGAGGTCGGGGATCTCGCCGATGTGCTCCTGCAGGATCGGCGCCACGTGGAAGCCGTAGTCGATATAGGCCTTGTCCGCGGTCGCTGCCAGGATCTCGGGGAAGATCTCCCGGTAGGGCCCCGAGCGGTTGAGGTAGTAGGCGCCGGTGCGGATGTAGGTGATCCCCGAGGTCACCCCGCCCTGCGCGGCCGCCCGGCTCTCCGTGGCGGCGTCCTCGCCCAGCTCGTTGTAGATCCCCCAGTGCTGGTGCACGTCGACGACGCCCGGGAAGAGGTGCTTGCCGGTGCCGTCGACCACCTGGGTGGCCTCGCCCGCGTCGATCGAGTCCTCGAAGGCGGCGAAGCGACCGTCCTTGACAGCGACGTCGAGACGCTCGGGCGCCTCGGCTCCGGGGCGGACGACCAGCGCGTTCTGGATCACCAGATCGTAGTGGGACATGACTCTCCTCATCCTGGGTACGGCGTCGCGCCGGCGGAGGACCCGCCGGCGTCGGTGGTGCGGCCCACGGCCGGGTCGGCCAGCGGGTCCACCGTGGTCAACGGCCGCATCAGCGCGGCCAGGTCGGTGCAGGTCTCCAGCTCGTCGCACGCCCGGGCCAGGGCGTCGACCTGGTCGCCGGCGAGCGTGCGCGCGGCGTTGTCCTCGAACTTGGCTGCGAGCTCCTCGAAGGACAGGGGGCGCTGGGGTCCCCCTCGGGTGGTCAGCACCTCCTGCACCAGCTCCCGGCCGTCGTGCAGCCGTGCCGTGAGCACGGCGGGGAACTGACGGGGGAAGATCTCGGTGCAGCGCTCGTCGGCGACCACGTCGACGAGGTCCATGATGCGTCGCCGCTGCGGGTCCTGGGCCAGCTCGTCGGTGTAGTCGTCGAGACCGGCGCCCAGCCCGCTGCCGCCGAGCAGTCCGACGGCCACGGCGTACGGGCCGCTGAACTGGGCCATGTAGCCGGTCTCGGGGGCGCGCTTGACCTCGATCGGCTCGCCGATGGTGCGCAGGTTGGGAGCCGGCACACCGAGGGTGAGCCGCTCCACCTGGTCCACCGTGATGCCCTCGGCACGCAACGCCGCCGCAGCATCCACAGCGGCGTGCGTGAAGTGGTTGGCGGGGTAGGGCTTGAAGAAGATGTCCGGCACCGCCCAGGTCTC
Organism: Nocardioides dokdonensis FR1436; assembly: GCF_001653335.1. Taxonomy (NCBI): domain Bacteria; kingdom Bacillati; phylum Actinomycetota; class Actinomycetes; order Propionibacteriales; family Nocardioidaceae; genus Nocardioides; species Nocardioides dokdonensis. The sequence continues at coordinate 2,201,705 of NZ_CP015079.1, read as the reverse complement.
GCCCAACCCCTCGCTGACGGCGCTGGGGTCGAAGCGCCCGTGCAGCCAGGCCTCGAAGAAGCCGAAGCGACCCTCCAGCACCGTGGGCGGGCCGGTCAGGCCGTGGCGCACCAGCTCGACCGCCGAGATCGCCGAGTGCGCGGCCCACCCGCAGTGGATGCGCTTGACCGTGCCGCCCGTGCGGTTGGCCTCGATGATGCCGGAGGCCATGGAGGCCGCCACGCCCAGCGAGTGCAGCACGGTCTCGCCGTCCCCGGCGATGACGGCCGCGGCCACCGCGCCGCCCATGGCCCCGCAGATCGACGTGGCGTGCTGGCCGTGCTCGAAGAAGGTCGAGTTGCGGGCCTCGTGGTCGTAGCCGGCCATGCCGAGCCGCACGCAGGTCTCCAGGCCCACCGCGATGGCCCGGATGAGGGTGCGCCCGTCGGCCCCGTGCTTCTCGGCCGCGGCCAGCGCGGCCGGGACGACGCTGGCGCTGGGGTGCAGCACCGAGGGCAGGTGCGTGTCGTCGTAGTCGAGCGAGTGCGCGAGGACGCCGTTGACGAACGCGGCCAGGTTGGCCGGGAGCCGCTGCTCGACCCCGACCGCGGAGGCCAGCTCCCGCCCGCCCTGCTCCAGCGCCCAGCGCCGGGCCGAGCGGCTCGTCTCGAGCGGCGCCGCGGCGACCGCGATGCCGATGGTGTCCAGGACGCGCATCTTGACGCTGTGCACCACGGCGTCCGGCAGGTCGTCGTACGACGTCTCCGCCGCGAACGAGGCGACCTGCTCGGCCAGGGTCGGAGCGCTCATGCCGGCACCACGGCCAGCGGACGGACCGGGGAGCCGGTGGCGCCGTAGATGTTCATCGGCACCAGCACGAAGGTGAACTCGTGGCGCCCCGCGGCGGCCAGCGCCTCGAGGTCCATCGACTCGATGATGTAGATGCCGTGCTCGACGAGGAGCACCCGGTGCGCCGGGAGCAGCGCGTGCCCACCCGACGGCGCCAACCGCTCGAACGCGATCGTGTCCGCGCCGACCGCGTGCACCTCGTGCTCGGCCAGCCACTGCGCACCGGCCTCCGAGACGCCGGGCACGCCGCTCTCCTTGCCGAGGTAGGCGGTGCCGTCCTCGAAGAGGCTCCCCCAGCCGCTGCGCACGAGCACGACGTCGCCGGCGCGCACCTCGACGCCCTGGCGCGCACAGGCGCCCTCCAGGTCGGCCACGGTGATCTCGTACCCGCCCGCGCAGTGCTCGACCTCGAGGAGCGCCGGGATGTCGAGCAGCACGCCGCGACGCATCATCGGGGCGATGGTGTGCACGCCCAGCTGGTCGTACTTGCCCCCGATGCCCGCCTCGACGGCGTCGATGCCGCCGTACATCTTGCCGTTGTGCGAGACGTGGGCCAGGGCGTCGATGTGGGTGCCGACGTGGGTGCCGGTGGTGATCATGTCGTTGGCGGCGCTGCCGCCGTCGGCCCGCGTCATGTCGCCGTGCCGGCGCGGGAGGGTGTGCCAGAACTGGGGGTGGTTCGGCGACTGGGGCATGCCGGTGCGCAGCTGGCGGCCCAGGTCGATGACATCGACGCCGGCACTCACCACGTCCAGGAGCGTGTCGGCCCCGGCGCTGGCGCCGGCGGGGGTGGTGCTGCTCATCGGATGACCTCGTTCTTCCTCAGGTGGGCGATCTCGTCGGTGGTCATGCCCAGCTCGGTCAGCACCTCGTCGGTGTCCTGACCCAGGGCGCGACCGGTGAACCGGATGCGACCCGGACTGTCGGTCAGGCGCCACATGACGTTGTGCTGCAGGATCGGGCCGAGGTCGTCGTCGTCGACCTCGACCAACATCTGGGTCTCCCGCACGTGGGGGTCCTCGACGATGTCCTTGGCGTCGTAGACCGGGCCGATGGCGGCGCCGGCCTCGGTGAAGGCGTCGAGCACCTCGGCCCGCGTGCGCTCACGGATCCAGGAGCCGACGTACTCGTCGAGCAGGTCGACGTGGGCGGCCCGCCCATGCCCTGTGCGGAACCACTCCTCGCCGATGACCTCGGGGTGGCCCACGAGCGTCAGGACCCGCTCAGCGATGCGCTGGGCACTCGTCGAGACCGCGACCCACTTGCCGTCGGAGGTCTCGTAGGTGTTGCGGGGGGCGTTGTTGGTCGAGCGGTTGCCGTGCCGCGGCTCGACGATGCCCAGCTGCTGGTAGACGGTGGGCGCCGGCCCCACTGCGGTCATGATCGGCTCGAGGATGTTCATGTCGACGACCTGACCGCGCCCGGTCTGGTCACGGTGGCGCAGTGCCATCATCACCGCCGACGACGCGGCGATGCCACAGATGCTGTCGGCGAGACCGAAGGCGGGAAGCGTCGGGGGACGGTCGGGCTCGCCGGTCGCGTCCGCGAACCCGCTCATCGCCTCGGCCAGGGTGCCGAACCCGGGACGGCTCGAGTACGGACCGGTCTGCCCGAAGCCGGTCAGGCGGACCACGACCAGTCCCGGGTTCGCCTCGTGCAGCACCTCCGGACCGATCCCCCACCGCTCGAGGGTGCCGGGACGGAAGTTCTCGACCAGCACGTCCGCGGTGGCCGCCAGCCGACGGAGCACCTGGGCACCCTCGTCCGCCTTGAGGTCCAGCGCGACGGTGCGCTTGTTGCGGCTGATCTCCTTCCACCACAGCGGGACGCCGTCCTTGCTGTGACCGTGCCCCCGCATGTTGTCGCCCTGGGCGGGGTGCTCGATCTTGATCACGTCTGCCCCGAAGTCACCGAGGATCTGGCAGCACAGCGGGCCGGCCAGGATCGTCGAGACGTCGAGGACCCGCAGCCCGGCAAGGGGCAAGGACTCGGCAGTCAATGGGTCATCCGTTCCGCTGGAAGAAACATATCGATGCGGCCAACGATAGCCGTTCCGCTCGCGCTTGGGAACGACAGGGCGCGGAAAGTTGCGAAGACATCGTCGCAACGCCCTTGACCCCTCCCGCGGGGCCACCTACGTTCAGGTCATGCGGACCGACGAATCGTTTCTCTTGCCGGAACGATGTGCCGTCGCGGTGGCGGGCCTCGCGGAGTGGGCCACGGCCGCCTACCGGTCCTCCTCCGACCCCGCCACCCAGCGCCGGGTGCGGTTCCTGCTCACCGACCTGGTGGGCGTCACCGTGGCCGGCATGCGGACCCCCGAGATGCGCCGCCTGCTGGAGGTGTGGCCGCGCCCGGCCGGCACCGCGCCGCTGATCGGCACCGCGGAGACCTGTGACCCCGAGACCGGTGCTTTCCTGGCAGCGGTGGCCGCCTGCATGCTGGAGCTCGACGAAGGCAACAAGCACGCCGCCGGACATCCCGCCGCGCACGTCGTGTTCACCGCCGTGGCTGCCGCCCAGCTCTCCCCCGAGGCGATCTCCGGCCCGCAGCTGATGACGGCGGTCGCCGTGGGGTACGAGGTGGCGGCGCGGTTCGGCCGCGCGACCACCACCGCCACCGGCTGGCACCCGCACGGCCACTGGGGGGCCACCGGGGCCGCGGCGGCGGCCGCCCTCCTGCTCGGGGCGAGCCCCGCCCAGGTCGCCGCCGCCATCGACAGCTCGACCGGACTCATGCAGGTCACCCCGTGGGGCACCGTCCTGAGCGGCGACTTCACCCGCAACCTGTGGATCGCCGGTGCGGGTGGCGCCGGCCTCCGCGCGGCCCGGCTCGCGATGGCCGGGCTCGCGGAGAACGTGGGCAACGCCCAGCACTCGCTCGGCGGGCTGGTCGGCGAGCTCGACCTCGAGGCGTTGGGTGCCGGACTGGGCGAGGAGCCGCTGCTCGTCACCCAGGGATACCTCAAGCAGCACGCCTCGTGCTCCTACACCCACAGCGCCGTCGACCTGGTGGCCTCGCTGCGCGCCGCCCGCCCCTGGCACGAGACCGACGTCGCGACCGTGCGCGTCCGCACCCACTCCCTGGCCCGCCCCCTGCTGGCCCGGCACCCACGCACCCGCCTGGCCGCAATGTTCTCGCTGCCGTTCGTGGTCGCCAACGCCGTCGTCAACGGTCGCGTCGACCCCGCGACGATGCAGCCGGGCACGCGGGAGTTCCTCGCCGCCGAGGCCTTCAGCGAGCGCGTCGAGGTCGAGATCGACGCCGACCTGGACGCCCACCTCCCGGAGCGGCGCATCACCGAGGTCGTCCTCGGGTTCCACGACGGCAGCACGCTCGGGCTCGCGCAGCCCAACCCCGTCGGCGACGCCGACCACTTCCCGCTCGATGACGGCGCACTGCGGGAGAAGATGCGGGCGCTGATCGGCGCCGGGGCGGCTGCCGACGTCGAGGACGCGGTCGCCGCGATCGCCGCGAGCCACGACGTGGTCCGTGCTCTGGCATCGCTGCACCGAGTGGGCGGGCCTCGGGTCTGAGGACCGTCCTCCGCCGCCCTCACCGGGCCCAGACCACCTCCAGGCCCAGCCGGCCGGCGAGGTCCGCGACCTCGGCGCGCACCGCGTCGGTGGTGGCGTCGTCGAACGGCTCGTCCTCGTGGAGGGCGTGCACCACCAGGGCGCCGGCCCGGCGGTCGGCGGTGGCATCGACCTTGCCGAGCAGCCGGTCCCCGACCAGCACGGGCAGCGCGTAGTAGCCCCAGCGCCGCGACGCGGCCGGCTTGTACATCTCGAGCTGGTAGTCGAAGTCGAACAGTTCGACCATCCGCTTGCGGTCGAAGACCAACCGGTCGAGCGGGGAGAGCAGGGCCACCCGGCCCTCGAAGGGCACCCCGATCGCAGCGAGCTGCTCGGGGTCCACCCGCCACGCACCCCGCACCCCCTCGACGACGGCCGGCTCCCCCACCATGCCGACGTCGCTGGGTTCGGCACCCGGCATCAGCGCCGCGGTGGCGCGGGCGAGACCCAGCGCGCGCAGGCGGCGTACGCCGCGCTCGTGCAGGGCCTCCTCGACGGGCGGGAGCGGGTCGTCGGGGAAGACCCGTTCGGCGAGGTCCCACAGCCGGACCCGGCCCTCTCTCGCGGCGACGGCGACCTCGCCGCGCCGGCTGAGGAGCTCGAGCATCCGGCCGATGTTCCTGTCGTCGTTCCAGCCCGAGGACCCCCAGGGGCGCACGCAGGTGTCGGGCAGGGCGGAGGCCGGGAGCGGGCCGTCGGCACGCAGCCGCTCCAGCACGTCTGCGCGGCAGGCGCCGTTGTCGAGGACCCACGCCCAGCTCTCGTGCTCCCCCGCGCGGTGCAGGTCGGGGTCGGGCCACACCGCCATCTCGGCACGGTGCAGCGCGACGTCCTCGTGGTGCAGCAGCCGTGCGGACACCTCGACGAGGCGCTGCTGCTCCTGCAGGTCCGCCGGCTCGGCAGGGTCGAGGTCGCCACCGAGGCGGCTCCACAGCACCAGCTCGGCGCTCGGGGCGACCCGGGCCGTCAGGTCGACCTGCAGCATCGTCAGGTGCTGGACCACCTCGAGGACGTCGAGGTCGCGCCGCCGGGCGGCGGCGTCGAGCAGCTGGGCCCGCACCGCGATCCGCCTGGCCTGCTGCGCGGTCAGGCGGTGCGGAGTGGAGTCGGCGCCCATCCCGGCAGCCTAGAACCACGCGGGGACATCCTGGGCCCACTACAGTCACGGCCGTGAACCCTCTGAGCCGCCTCCTGCACCGCGGCCTGCACGCGACCTGGCGCTACCTCGACGGCATCGGCGAGATCGTGCCCGGCAGCGCCTCCGCCGCCGCCTTCGGCACGTTCGGACGCGGCAGCAGCATCGGATTCGCGCCGGCGACGATCCTGAACCCGGGCTCGATCCACGTCGGCGAGCACACGCTCATCGGGCGCCAGATCACGCTCTCGGTCGGGTACGGCGCCGGCGACCCCGGCGCCCCCGCACGCGGGCTGGTCATCGGCGACCGGTGCGCCATCGGCGCGCGCAGCTCGATCACCGCCCACGAGTCCATCGAGATCGGCGACGGGGTGTTCTGCGGGCAGGGCGTCTTCATCACCGACACCAGCCACGGCTACCAGGACCCGACGATCCCCGTCGGGCACCAGTTCGGCACGCACGACCCCGTCGTCATCGGTGCCGGCTCCTGGCTGGGGCACGGCGCGATGGTGCTGCCCGGCGCCCGCCTGGGACGCAACGTGGTGGTCGCCGCCGGCTCCGTGGTGCGCGGCGAGGTCGAGGACCACGCCGTCGTCGCCGGCAACCCCGCACGCGTGGTCCGGCGCCTCGAGCCGGACGTCGGCTGGGTCGGCTCGCGCGGCGACGTGCGCCCGGTGCTCGACGCCTCGCTCGGGCCCTCCTGACGCGGCTACCATCGCCGGGTGCTCACCGCCGTCCTCGCCTTCAGCCTCGCCGGCGCGCTGCTGGTGGTCCTGCCGGGCCCGGACACGCTCGTCGTGATCCGCGGCATGGTGCGCGGCGGTCGTCGGCGCGCGGTGTGGACGGCGCTGGGTGGGTTGACGGGACTCGTCGTCTGGGTCTCCATCACCGCTCTCGGACTCGCGGCGCTTCTCCACGCCAGCCACGCCGCCTACCTGGCGCTGAAGATCGCCGGAGCCGCCTACCTGGTCTGGCTGGGCGTGCAGGCGTTCCGCTCCCGCACCGGCGACGTGCCGGTGGAGGCGCCCGTCACCGCAGCGAGTGGGCCGGGCCCTCGCGAGCGGCGTACGTCGGGGTTCGGCGCCGGGCTGGCCACCAACCTGCTCAACCCCAAGATCGGCGTGATGTTCGTGGCGCTGCTGCCCGGGTTCGTGCCGTCCGGGGCGTCGGTCGCGACGACCTCGATGCTGCTCGGCGGCATCTACATCACCGAGACCGCCGTCTACGTCGCTGTGCTGATCGCGCTGTCGGGTCCGGTGGTGCGCTGGATGGCGGAGCCCCGCATCCGACGCCGCCTCGACCGGCTGATGGGCACGGTCTTCGTGGCGTTCGGCGTGCAGCTGGCCGTCAAGCCCTGACGGAACCCTCCAGTGCGGCCAGGGCGTCGATCTCGTCGTGGAAGGCGTCCAGGATCTGCTGCGGGTCGGGCATGACGGCGAGGTCCACCTTGAAGCCCACCCGGACCTTCCCGGCGTAGGTGAAGATGCAGGTGCCCACCGTCTGGTGGCCCGAGCCCGGCACCCAGCCGAGCATGCTGTCGATCCGGGTCCCCGCCAGGTAGCGGGCCTCGCGCGGGCCGGGGACGTTGGTGGTGATCCCGGTGGCCTTGCTGGCGAAGAACGTCACGAGCAGGCGGCTCAGCCGCGCCCCGAGGCGGCCGATGCCCAGGATCAGCGCGAAGGTGATGACCGGCTCCGGCGAGCGCTTGATGACGTCCATCCGACGCTTGGTCTCGGCCAACCGGTCCGCGGCGTCGAGCCGTCCCGACGGCAGCATCAGCAGCACGAGCGCGAACCGGTTGCCCAGCTCGCGCGGCAGCGGCAGGTGCATGGGACGCAGGTTCACCGGGATCATCGTGGGGATGTCGACCGCCTGGCCGTCGTGGTCCAGCTGGTAGCGCTCGAGCGCGCCGGCCAGCGCCGCCACGAGCACGTCGTTGACGGTGGCTCCCGAACGCCTGGCGATGTCCTTGATCCCCTGCAGGTCGATCGGCGCCGACCACACGGCCGCCTTCTCCATCCCGGCCTCGCCGGCCAGGGAGGTGTCCGGGTTCGTCGTCAGCAGCAGCTTGCGCAGCGCTGCGACCCCGCTGAGGCCCAGGCGCAAGCCCTCACGGACGGCGCGCCGGACGCGTGCGGGCCGGAGCAGCTGCGGCACCTCGGGCGCGGCGCGCCGGGCGGCCTGGACCACGTCCGCGAGTGCGTGGTGGGGCGCGGGCGGGGCGTGGGTGCCGTCGCGGTCCGCCTCCGGGGTCTCGTCCGTCAGCGAGAGGAGCACCTGGGTCAGGGCGATCCCGTCCGCCAGGGCGTGGTGCAGCCGGACGTAGACCGCCGACCCCTCCTCCAGGCCGTGGATCAGGTGGATGTCCCACAGCGGGCGCTCCCGCGGCAGCGGGGTGCCGAGGTAGCCGCTGACGTAGCGCTGCAGCGCGGCATCGTCACCGGGCGCGGGCAGGCGCACCTCGCGCACGTGCTGGCTCACGTCCAGGTCCGGTACGTCGCGCCAGCGCGACCGACGCCGGCGCCAACGCCCGGTCCCGGGCACGGGGCGCCGCGAGAACACCGGGTAGACGGCGAGCAGGCGCTCGCGGACCACGCGGTCGAAGCGCTCCCGGTCGAGAGGTCCGTCGAGGAACATCAAGCACTCGATGACCATCAGGTTCTGCGGGCGGTCCATCCCCAGCCAGATGGCATCGACGGGGTCGACCCGGTGCTCCCTCATGGGCTGGTCCTGCTCGTGAGCATCATCAGGGCCCTCCCCGGCTGCGTGGTGCGCGTCACCCTGAATCTACGGGGTCCTCGATGGTCTGCCCCCACCCGCCCGACGCCAACGCCATCCGCACCTGGCGGCCCACTCCAGGTCCAGCGCCTCCGTCAACCCCCGCACCGCGAACTCGGTCGCGGAGTAGGTGGCCAGCTCGGGCTGACGTTCACGTCGACGGTACGTCGCTGGGCCTCCAGAGAGATCTCCGCGAGATGCCCTGCAAATGCGAGCAGCCCCACCGCGGTGCGGTGGGGCTGCTGCTAATTATTGTCCGGCGGCGTCCTACTCTCCCACAACCTCCCGGTTGCAGTACCATCGGCGCTGAAAGGCTTAACTTCCGGGTTCGGGATGGGACCGGGTGTTTCCCTTTCGCTATGGCCGCCGTAACTCTTGCGGTACCAGCCCAGACGGGTGTGTTCACCGTCTGGTGTGGCTGGTTACCAAGCCATTATTCACATGTGATCATACACGTGTTGTCTGTGTGTGTGGATTCGTGGACGCGAGACTTTGTAGGTTCAGCTGAGTGAGTGTAAGACAAGCCCTCGGCCTATTAGTACCGGTCGGCTAGGCATTGCTGCTGTACACCTCCGGCCTATCAACCCAGTGTTCTGCTGGGGGCCTTACCCGGTTAACCCGGTGGGAAACCTCATCTTGAAACGTGCTTCCCGCTTAGATGCATTCAGCGGTTATCACTTCCGAACGTAGCCAACCAGCCGTGCCCCTGGCGGGACAACTGGCACACCAGAGGTTCGTCCATCCCGGTCCTCTCGTACTAGGGACAGCCTTTCTCAAGTTTCCTGCGCGCGCGGCGGATAGGGACCGAACTGTCTCACGACGTTCTAAACCCAGCTCGCGTGCCGCTTTAATGGGCGAACAGCCCAACCCTTGGGACCTACTCCAGCCCCAGGATGCGACGAGCCGACATCGAGGTGCCAAACCATCCCGTCGATATGGACTCTTGGGGAAGATCAGCCTGTTATCCCCGGGGTACCTTTTATCCGTTGAGCGACGCCGCTTCCACATGCCGACGCCGGATCACTAGTTCCGACTTTCGTCCCTGCTCGACATGTCTGTCTCACAGTCAAGCTCCCTTGTGCACTTACACTCGCCACCTGATTGCCAACCAGGCTGAGGGAACCTTTGAGCGCCTCCGTTACTCTTTAGGAGGCAACCGCCCCAGTTAAACTACCCATCAGGCACTGTCCCTGATCCGGATGACGGACCTAGGTTAGACATCTAGTACGACCAGAGTGGTATTTCAACGTTGACTCCACACTCACTGGCGTGAATGCTTCACAGTCTCCCACCTATCCTACACAAGCCGAACCAAACACCAATACCAAACTATAGTAAAGGTCCCGGGGTCTTTCCGTCCTGCCGCGCGTAACGAGCATCTTTACTCGTAGTGCAATTTCGCCGAGTCCACGGTTGAGACAGCGCCCAAGTCGTTACTCCATTCGTGCAGGTCGGAACTTACCCGACAAGGAATTTCGCTACCTTAGGATGGTTATAGTTACCACCGCCGTTTACTGGGGCTTAAATTCTCCGCTTCGGTGTTACCACCTAACAGGTCCTCTTAACCTTCCAGCACCGGGCAGGAGTCAGTCCGTATACATCGTCTTACAACTTCGCACGGACCTGTGTTTTTAGTAAACAGTCGCTTGGGCCTGGTCTCTGCGGCCCTTCCCGCTCCCACCGCAAGGGTGTTCACGTTCCGGGCCCCCCTTCTCCCGAAGTTACGGGGGCATTTTGCCGAGTTCCTTAACCGTGGTTCGCTCGATCGCCTTAGTATTCTCTACCTGATCACCTGAGTCGGTTTGGGGTACGGGCGGCGCATAGCTCGCTAGAGGTTTTTCTCGACAGCATAGGATCATCCACTTCCCCCATACGGGGTCCCCATCACATCTCAAGCTCGACATCGAAGTCAGCCATCCGGATTTGCCTAGATGACGCCCTACATGCTTAGCCGTACACAACCATCGGTACGGTTGGACTACCTTCCTGCGTCACCCCATCGCTTGACTACTACCAGTTCGGGTCCCACGCTACGCACCCGCGTCTCGCCCCGAAGGGTCCGATCATGGATGTTTCAGATGGTTAGCATCACCAGGTTCGTCATGGGCGCTACTTTGCCGGTACGGGAATATCAACCCGTTGTCCATCGACTACGCCTGTCGGCCTCGCCTTAGGTCCCGACTTACCCAGGGCAGATTAGCTTGACCCTGGAACCCTTGATCATTCGGCGCACGTGTTTCTCACACGTGATTCGCTACTCATGCCTGCATTCTCACTCGTGTCGCGTCCACACCTGGATCACTCCGGCGCTTCACTCGCGACACGACGCTCCCCTACCCATCCACACACCTGAACACCCCTCAAGGGGATGCTGGGCTCGCATGAATGCCATAGCTTCGGCGGGTGACTTGAGCCCCGCTACATTGTCGGCGCGGAATCACTTGACCAGTGAGCTATTACGCACTCTTTCAAGGGTGGCTGCTTCCAAGCCAACCTCCTGGTTGTCACTGCGACTCCACATCCTTTTCCACTTAGTCACCGCTTAGGGGCCTTAGCTGATGGTCTGGGCTGTTTCCCTCTCGACTACGGAGCTTATCCCCCGCAGTCTCACTGCCGCGCTCTCACTTACCGGCATTCGGAGTTTGGTTAACGTCAGTAACCTTGTAGGGCCCATTAGCTATCCAGTGCTCTACCTCCGGCAAGAAACACGCGACGCTGCACCTAAATGCATTTCGGGGAGAACCAGCTATCACGGAGTTTGATTGGCCTTTCACCCCTATCCACAGGTCATCCCCTCAGTTTTCAACCTAAGTGGGTTCGGTCCTCCACGCGGTCTTACCCGCGCTTCAACCTGCCCATGGATAGATCACTCCGCTTCGGGTCTTGATCGTGCTACTAAGTAGCCCTATTCGGACTCGCTTTCGCTACGGCTTCCCCACACGGGTTAACCTCGCAACACAACGCAAACTCGCAGGCTCATTCTTCAAAAGGCACGCCGTCACCCCGTCACACAAAGTGTGAGCAAAGCTCCGACGGATTGTAGGCACATGGTTTCAGGTACTATTTCACTCCCCGCCAGGGGTACTTTTCACCTTTCCCTCACGGTACTTGTCCGCTATCGGTCATCAAGGAGTATTTAGGCTTAACGGGTGGTCCCGCCAGATTCACACGGAATTTCAGGGGTTCCGTGTTACTTGGGATACCGCATCACAGCTCACGACTTACACTTACGGGGCTATCACCCTCTACGGCGCCACTTTCCAATGGACTTCAACTTCAACGTGAGTTTCTTACTGTGTGGAAGACCGGCAGATCCTCCCATACGGTCCCACAACCCCACATACACAACCCCTGCCGGGTATCACATGTACATGGTTTGGCCTCATCCGATTTCGCTCGCCACTACTCTCGGAATCACTTTTGTTTTCTCTTCCTGTGGGTACTGAGATGTTTCACTTCCCCACGTTCCCTCCACACGCCCTATATATTCAGGCGCGGGTAACTGGACATGACTCCAGCTGGGTTTCCCCATTCGGACACCCCCGGATCACAGCTTGGTTGCCAACTCCCCAGGGCTTATCGCAGGCTCCTACGTCCTTCATCGGCTCTTGATGCCAAGGCATCCACCATGTGCCCTTCATAGCTTGTCTCACAAACACTCAACAAAAACTACAAAGACTAGACTTAATTACACATCTAGAAAGACACGACCAACACCCCCACCCCACACAAGAGGAGAGAGCCTTCATCGCGTCAGATGCTCGCGTCCACTATCCAATTCACAAACAACCAGCCCACCAACACCCCCACACCCACCAACAGACGGGACGCGGAGCAAAGGAGGCACAGAGCAAACCAAACCCCCTCGCCACCAGTCAAAGACCGGCCCGAAGGGAATCTGATCCCTCAAAGCTCAACAGTGTGCCAGTCCCCCACCTCCCAGCAGGCTCCTCCGTTCCACGCCCCCCACCCCCGAAGAGATGAACGACAGTACTAAGACAACCCCCACCAACAGGTGAAAGAAACATCATCGACGATTCCACTAGTGAACACCACCATACGTGCCAGAACATGCGTCTGACATCGGGGCGTGTGCTCCTTAGAAAGGAGGTGATCCAGCCGCACCTTCCGGTACGGCTACCTTGTTACGACTTCGTCCCAATCGCCAGCCCCACCTTCGACGGCTCCCTCCCACAAGGGGTTAGGCCACCGGCTTCGGGTGTTGCCGACTTTCGTGACGTGACGGGCGGTGTGTACAAGGCCCGGGAACGTATTCACCGCAGCGTTGCTGATCTGCGATTACTAGCGACTCCGACTTCATGGGGTCGAGTTGCAGACCCCAATCCGAACTGAGACCGGCTTTTTGGGATTCGCTCCCCCTCACGGGATCGCAGCCCTTTGTACCGGCCATTGTAGCATGCGTGAAGCCCTGGACATAAGGGGCATGATGACTTGACGTCATCCCCACCTTCCTCCGAGTTGACCCCGGCAGTCTCCCATGAGTCCCCGGCATAACCCGCTGGCAACATAGGACGAGGGTTGCGCTCGTTGCGGGACTTAACCCAACATCTCACGACACGAGCTGACGACAGCCATGCACCACCTGTACACCGACTAAAAGGGGCTACATCTCTGCAGCTTTCCGGTGTATGTCAAACCCAGGTAAGGTTCTTCGCGTTGCATCGAATTAATCCGCATGCTCCGCCGCTTGTGCGGGCCCCCGTCAATTCCTTTGAGTTTTAGCCTTGCGGCCGTACTCCCCAGGCGGGGCGCTTAATGCGTTAGCTGCGGCACGGAATCCGTGGAATGGACCCCACACCTAGCGCCCAACGTTTACGGTGTGGACTACCAGGGTATCTAATCCTGTTCGCTCCCCACACTTTCGCTCCTCAGCGTCAGGTAATTCCCAGAGAACCGCCTTCGCCACCGGTGTTCCTCCTGATATCTGCGCATTTCACCGCTACACCAGGAATTCCGTTCTCCCCTGAATACCTCTAGTCTGCCCGTATCGAAAGCCAGCACCGAGTTAAGCCCGG